>JBFJUJ010000041.1:0-15669 GCA_041624755.1 Woeseia sp.
GAGGGCGTCATGCGCTCCCACGCGCGGCTGACCTACAGCGAGGTAGCGGGATTCCTGAGTGGCGACACACCGAAATCGGTGCCCGGCGATCTGCGGGACGCCGTGCGCCACCTGCACGATCTCTACACGATGTTCGCCCGGAATCGCAACCGGCGCGGCGCGCTGGAACTCGACCTGCCGCAGATGCGCATCGCGCTCGGCAAGGACGGCACGGTCAGGGAGATCGTCGCCGTGCCGCGTAACGATGCCCACCGCCTGATCGAGGAATGCATGATCGCCGCCAACGTGCAGGCGGCGAAGTTCCTGCGGCGGCAGCGCATCCCGGGCCTCTACCGCGTCCATGCCAAGCCCGATCCGGAGCGCTTCGAGGAACTCAGGCAATACCTCACTTCGCTCGGCCTCAAGGTCCCGCATCCGGACCACGTCGAGCCGCGCCAGTTCAACCGGCTGTTGAACGAGGTGCGCGACCGCCCGGACAGCCAGGCCATCTCGATGGCGATGCTGCGCTCGCTGACGCACGCGGAATACACGCCGACGAATATCGGCCATTTCGGTCTGGCTCTCGACGCCTACGCGCACTTCACCTCGCCCATCCGCCGCTACCCGGACCTGCTCGTGCACCGCGCGATCCGCCATATCCTGCGCGGCGGCAAGGCCGGCAGCTACGGCTACGACGGCGCGCAGATGGAGCGCCTCGGCCACATCTGCTCGGCGCACGAGCGCCGCGCCGAGGACGCGACCCGGGAGGTCGAGGCCTGGCTCAAGTGCGAGTACATGCAGGACAAGGTCGGCGAGGTCTTCGACGGTGTCATCACCGGGGTCACCAACTTCGGCGTCTTCGTGCAGCTCGACGACCTGCAGATCGACGGGCTCGTGCACGTCACCAGCCTCAGCAACGACTACTACCAGTTCGACGCAGGACGGCTCGAGCTGGTCGGTGAGCGCAGCGGCCGGCGCTACCGCCTCGGCGACCCGATGACCGTGCAGGTGCAGCGCGTCGATCTCGATACGAAGCGCATCGATTTCCGGCCGCAGGAAGACCTGGATGAGGTGTCATCGCAGCAGGGCGGTCGCCGCAGGGGCCGCCGGGCCGGATGAGCAAGGCGCGCTACGTCACCGGCCTGCGGGCCGTCGAGCAGCTGCTCGGGACGCGACCGGAATCCGTCCGCAAGCTGTATGCGGAGTACCGCACGGCCAACCCGCGGGTCGACGACGTCGTCGCAGCCGCCAACCGTCACGGTATCGAGGTACAGGCGGCGAACCGCTCGCGACTCGCGCAGATCAGCGGCGAGACCCGGCACCAGGGCGTCGTCGCCGAGATCCAGCGCAGCACGACCCTCGACGAGGCGGCGCTGCGCAGTCTCGTCGAGGCGCGGCTGACGGCCGACGACGCGCAGCCTCTGCTCGTGCTGGTGCTCGAGGGGCTGCAGGACCCGCATAATCTCGGTGCCTGCCTGCGCACCGCGGACGCCGCCGGCGTCGATGCCGTGATCGCCTCGAAGCACGGCGCCGCGGGCCTCGGGCCGACGGTCAGCAAGGTCGCCGCGGGTGCCGCCGAGAGCCTGCCGTTCGCCGCCGTAACCAACATGGCGCGCACGCTCGGCTGGCTGGGCGACTACGGCGTCAACGTGGTCGGCACGAGCGACGGCGCCGAGCACAGCCTGTACGACACGGATCTGCGCGGTCCGCTGGCCCTGGTCATGGGACGCGAGCACAGCGGCCTGAAGGCGAACGTGGCTGAGCGCTGCACGCGGCTGGTACGGCTGCCCATGGCGGGCAGCGTGTCGAGCCTGAACGTGTCGGTGGCGACCGGCATCTGCCTGTACGAGGCCCTGCGGCAGCGCCGCCGTGCGCCTGAGGAAGCGGCGCAGCCCGCGGCGGCTACTCGCACCGGTAAAGGCGGCAAATCGCCTTGACTCGCTGAACCCGGGGCTGCATCCAGGGTCCCGTACGACGTCGAGGCCGCCTCTCCGCGCGCCCGAGCCAGGGCCGCCCGGCAGCCGGGGAGGCCCGGGGCCCCGCCGGGCCGGTCGCTGGCGGCGACGCGGCGCGTGGTCGCCGGCCCGGAACGCGTCGCGGCATCGACGCTAGCTGCCTGATTCTTTTCGGGTGTTCGCTTGCGCGCGGCCGGCGGCTTGGTTAGCATTCGCCTCCCGCCAACAGGCGGGCGGGTCGTCAGGACCCGTACCCTTGCCTCACCGGGCTGGCCGGGAGGCTGTAATCCACAAGGGACTACAATGAGACATTACGAAATCGTGTTCCTGGTCCATCCGGACCAGAGCGAACAGGTGCCTGCCATGGTGGAACGCTACCAGGGCATGGTCACCGCAGCCGGCGGCGCCGTGCATCGCAGCGAGGACTGGGGTCGTCGCCAGCTCGCTCACCCGATCAACAAGGCCCACAAGGCGCATTACGTGCTGCTGAACGTCGAGTGCACCCACGACGTCATCAGCGAGATCACCAGCGCTTTCCGCTTCAACGACGCCGTACTCCGCCACCTGATCATCAACCGCGACGAGGCTATCACCGCCGCGTCGCCGATGGCCGTCGCCGTCGAGGAGGAAAAGGTCAAGGAGCGCGAGGCGCAGAAGCGCCGCGACGCGAAGGCGGCTGCCGAGGCGGCGATGACCGCGGACGCCGACAAGAAGGCGGACGCTAAAGAAGCCAGGGACGCCAGGGACGCCAGGGACGCCGAGGATGCCAAGGGCGACAAGGGCGACCAGGGCGACGACGATGCCGGGTCCGCGAAGACCGATGACGACAAGCCGGCGGCCGCCGAAGAAAAGGCCGCGGCTGCTGACAGTGCCTGAGCGAGGAGCGGAACATGAGTCGATATTCACGCAGACGCAAGTATTGCCGCTTCACCGCGGAGGGCATCACCGAGATCGATTACAAGGATCTCGGCCTGCTGAAGGCCTACGTGACCGAGACCGGCAAGATCGTGCCGAGTCGCATCACCGGGACGAAGGCGCATTACCAGCGACAGCTCTCGACCGCCGTGAAGCGCGCGCGCTTCCTGGCGCTGTTGCCCTACACCGACCGCCACTGACCGGTACCGGTTCGGTCTTACGCTCGTGCGCTCCGTAGCCGCGTGGTTGTCGGCGCGGCCGTGGAACGCCGTACTCGGCCTGGCGCTGACGCTGCTGATGCCGTTCGCGCCGCTGCTGAGCGGCGCCACGATGGTGCTGCTGGTGCTGGCGCTCGGGGTCGCGCGGGCAGGGCTGGTGGCCCTGGGCGCCGCGGCCCTGCTGAGCGCCCTGTTCCTGGCTTTCGGCAACGAGGTGCCGCCGCTCTTGCAGTCCGCCGCGGTCGCCTGGGTTCCGGCGGCGGCGCTCGCGGCGCTGCTGCGGCAGACCGGGTCACTGACGCTGACGCTGCAGGTGTCGGTGATCGCCGCGGTCCTGATGACCATCGGCTTTTTCGTCGTACTCGGCGACCCGACGGTGTTCTGGACGGCGCAGCTCGAGACCGTCGCGGCGTCGTTCGAGGCGATGGGGCTGACGGAGCAGGCGACGGTGATCTCGGAGCAGCGCGAGCTGATCGCGCCGCAGATGACGATGCTGTTCGTGTTTACGAGCTGGTCGATCTACGTGCTGGTGCTGGTACTGGGCTACGCGCTGTACCAGCAGCTGCCGGAGCGACGCGCCCGCTACGGCCGCTTTGCGGAGCTGCATTTCGGGCGCGTGCTGGCGCTCGCGATGGCACTGACCTCGCTGTCGGCGCTGGTAATCAGCGCCGGCTGGCTGCAGAACCTGGCGTTCGTCCTGTTCGCCGTGTTCTGGCTGCAGGGGATCGCGATCCTGCACTGGCTGCATACGGACGGCCCGCTGCCGCTGGCGGCGGTGATCGCGGTCTACGTGCTGCTGCCGTTCTTGAACGCGCTGCTGGTCATGGTACTGGCGGTGCTGGGCTACACGGACGCGTGGTTCGATTACCGGCCGCGCATCGCCGCCGCGAAGAAGGCCGACTAGGTCGCGCGGCCTCGCAACAACACTCAAGGGTCTGAAAGATGAACGTAATTTTGCTGGAAAACGTCGAGAACCTGGGCGGTATCGGTGATCTCGTCACCGTGAAGCCGGGCTATGGCCGCAACTTCCTGCTGCCGCAGGGCAAGGCGGCATTGGCCACCAGGGAGAATATGGCCGAGATCGAGAAGCGTCGTGCCGAGCTCGAGAAGGCGGCCGCCGAGGAACTGGCCGCAGCGCGCGCACGCGCCG
Source organism: Woeseia sp. (assembly GCA_041624755.1). Classification (GTDB taxonomy): domain Bacteria; phylum Pseudomonadota; class Gammaproteobacteria; order Steroidobacterales; family Woeseiaceae; genus Woeseia. The sequence continues at coordinate 4,218 of JBFJUJ010000041.1, forward strand.
ACCTCATCAAGGGCATGGAGCTCGTGATCCCGGCGAACGTCGGCGCCGAAGGCAAGCTGTTCGGCTCCGTGGGCCCGATCGATATCGAGCAGGCCTTCGAAAAGCTCAACATCGAAGTCGCCCGCGCCGAGGTGCGCATGGCCGAGGGCCCGATCCACGAGGTCGGCGAGCACCAGGTCGGGCTGCACCTGCACACGGATGTCGACATCGAGATCACCGTCAGGATCGTCCCCGAAGAATAACCCGGCCTCTTTCGGGTATGCTTCCGGTGGTCGCTGGTGATCGGCCCGGGGAAGCAAATCGGACCACATACAGTGTGCCGGGGGAGCCGTGCCGTGGCAGCGACGTCGGCTATCGCGGGAGGGCTGATGGCAGCCTGTCGCGGTATGGCGAGGCCGCCCCGGGCAGGGGCAGGGGGACGAAAGAGATGGTACGAGCGCTGGACGACGGGATGCCGGGGGACACGGTGGAATCACGGCTCAGGGTCCCACCGAGTTCGATCGAGGCGGAGCAGTCGCTGATCGGCGGCCTGATGCTCGACAACGCGGCCTGGGACAAGATCGCGGACGTCGTCGTGGCGGACGATTTCTACCGCAAGGACCATCGCCTTATCTTCGGCGCCATCGCCAGCCTGGTCGAGGACGGCCAGCCCTGCGATGTCGTGACCGTCTCCGAGTTTCTGGACAATCGCAACGAGCTCACGGCGGCCGGCGGGCTCGAATACCTGGCGACGCTGACCAACGAGACGCCCGGCGCCGCCAACGTGCGCGCCTACGCCGGGATCCTGCGCGAGCGCGCGACGCTGCGGGCACTGATCTCGGCCGGCAACGAAATCAGCGGCAACGCCTACACGACCGAGGGCCGCAGCGCCGCCGAGCTGGTCGACGAGGCCGAGCGGCTGGTCTTCCAGATTGCCGAGAAGGGCGCGCGCGGCCGGGTCGGCTTCCAGGCGCTGAAGCACATCCTGCCGGCGGCCGTCGACCGCATCGACCTGCTGCATCAGTCGGACGGCGATGTCACGGGCATCTCCACCGGCTACAACGAATTCGACAAGTACACCGCGGGACTGCAGAAAGGAGACCTGGTCATCATCGCCGGCCGGCCGTCGATGGGCAAGACCACGCTCGCGGTGAACATCGCCGAGAACGCGGCGATCGGCGGCCGCGTGCCGACGGCCATCTTCTCGATGGAAATGCCCTCCGAGCAGCTCATGTTCCGCATGATCTCCTCGCTCGGGCGCGTCGACCAGTCGCACCTGCGCACGGGCCGCTTTCCCGACGAGGACTGGTCGCGCATCAACACGGCGGTGCAGCTGATGTCCGACGCACCGATCTTCATCGACGACACGCCGGCGCTTACGCCCACCGAGGTTCGCGCGCGCGCGCGTCGCCTGAAGCGCGAGCACGGCCTCGGCCTGATCGTCCTCGATTACCTGCAGCTCATGCAGGTCGCCGGCACCGTCGAGAACCGCGCCACCGAGATCTCGGAAATCTCGCGGTCGCTGAAGGCGCTGGCGAAGGAAATCGAGGTTCCGATCATCGCGCTGTCGCAGCTCAACCGCAGCGTCGAGCAGCGCACGGACAAGCGCCCGGTCATGTCCGACCTGCGCGAATCCGGTGCGATCGAGCAGGACGCCGACCTCATCGTCTTCATCTACCGCGAAGAGGTCTACAACCCGGACACGCCGCGCAAGGGCATCGCCGACATCCACATCGCCAAGCAGCGCAACGGGCCCATCGGCGATTTCCCGCTGACCTTCATCGGCCGCTTCACGAAGTTCGAGAACTGGGTACCCGAACAGTACGTGGATGAGCCGTATTGAGCGTCGCGGCACGCGGGCCGCGGCGACCGGCTTACCGCGCGTAGCGGTCGCGCCCGGGAGACGCCGGTGAGCGTCGGGCCCAGGGCACACATCTTCCCGGGCGCGCTCGCGCACAATTTCCGCAGGATCCGCGAGCGCGCTCCCGGCTGCCGCATCATGGCGGCGGTCAAGGGCAATGCCTACGGTCACGGCCTGCTGACCGCGGCGCAGGCCTTCGACGGCGCCGACAGCCTCGCGGTCGCCCGCCTGGTCGAGGCCCGCGCGCTGCGCGCGGCCGGCTGCGAGCGACCGCTGGTGCTGCTGTCCGGCCCGCTGACGCCGGCCGAACTGGGCGAGGCCGCCGCGCTGGCCTGTGAAATCGTCGTGCACACCGAGGCGCAGCTGCCGCTGCTGGAGGAGCATTCGACGGGCCGCTTCACCGTGTGGCTCAAGGTCGATACCGGCATGCACCGCCTCGGCTTCCTGCCCGGCGCGACGTCCGCGGTGCTCGCGCGGCTGCGCGCGGCGCGCGCGGTGGCGGAGGTGCGGCTGATGACGCATCTCGCGACCGCCGACGACCCCGCCGATGCGATGGGCGCACGACAGGTCGCGGCGTTCATGCGCTTGAGCCGTGCCTTCGACGGCGCTGTCAGCGTCGACAACTCGGCGGCGCTGATCGGGGATGTCGCGCCGCCGCCGACCGACTGGGGGCACCGCGGCGATACCTGGGTGCGCCCGGGCATTGCCCTCTACGGCATTTCGCCATTCCCGTCACTATGCGGTCGCGAGCTCGGGCTCGTGCCCGCGATGCATCTCGATACGCGCCTGATCGATACGAAGCCCGTGGCCCGCGGGGAGCGCGTCGGCTACGGCGGCCGCTGGCGGGCGGCGCGCGACACGGTCATCGGCATCGTGGCCGCCGGTTACGCCGACGGCTACACGCGTTTCCTGCCTTCGGGGACGCCGCTGTGGATCAACGGCCGCCGCGTGCCGCTGGCGGGCACCGTCTCGATGGACCTGGCCGCGGTCGACCTCGGCGCCGGGTCGAGTGACCGCGTCGGCGACCGGGTCCAGCTATGGGGCGACGAATTGCCGGTCGAGGAGGTCGCGCGCGCGGCCGGTACGATCGCCTACCAGCTCGTGACCGGCCTCACGCACCGGGAGCCGCCGGTCATCGAAAACGGCAGCGAAGAGGACTGAATGCCGGGGCCGCCGGGCGGCGGCGTGACCGTCAGGCAGAGAAGAAGCCCATCTTGACGCCGGCGAGCTGCAGCACGTCGTTGTCGCGCAGCTTGCGTGCCTGCGGGCCGATCGGCTGGCCGTTGACCAGCGGGTAGTCGCCGTCCTTGCCGCTCTCCACGTGCACGACGAAATAGCCCTCGGCGCGCCTCGTGATGGCGGCGACCTGCACGCCCGGTCGTCCGAGCGTCGTCAGGGCCTTGGTGAGTTCGAGTTCGCGACCGGCGAACGAGCCGGAGAGCACCTGCAGCTTGGCCAGCGGCAGCGCGTTTGGCACCGCGGACGGGTCGATGCCCGCCGCTGTCTGGGTGTGCGCGCGCGGCTCCTCCCTCGGCGCCGGCTTGGCCGTTGGCGGCATTTCGACCTTGAGGTCGTCGCGCTCCGCGGCAACTTTGGCCTGACGCTCCGACAGCGCCGCCTCGGCGGCCTGCTCGGCCTTGGCGAGCTGTTCGGCGTTCTGCTTGCTGGCCGGGATCACCATCGTTTTCTCGAATTCGTCCTGCTCCGGCTCGCTGACCTGCTGGTCCGAGAAGCGCAGCTGGTGGTGGCCGATGGTGATGACGTCGCCGTGCTGCAGCGCGTGCTTCTTGATCAGCTTGCCGTTGACGTAGGTGCCGTTGGTGCTGTTCAGGTCTTCGAGAAACGAATCGTTGAGGATATTGATGATCAGCGAATGATGGCCGCTGACCGCCGGGTTATCGATTCGAACGTCATTGTCGGGCAGGCGGCCGATCGTGTACCGCTCTTTGGACATGTTGTATTCAGCAAGGACCTGACTGTCGAGACTGAGGATTAAACGCGCCATTTTCTATTGCCGTTCCTTAAAACGTCGACCGATACCTTATGGGGGTCATCGGATGCCCCTGCCCGTGCTACGAGCGGAACAGGTTCTTGACCCGCTCCATCAACCCGCGCTTTGCGGCGAATGAATCAATGACTTCTGCCAGCATGACGGAGATGTTGTCGCGCCCGCCGTGCTCGTTCGAAAGCTGAACCAACTGTTGACCTACAACATCAAGGCTAGCATTAAACGTGCTGATAGTTAAGTGAATATCTTCATCTTCGACCATGTCCGGAAGGCCGTCCGAGCAGAGCAGAAATACGTCGCCGCGCTCCACGTCGAACTCCTGTACCTCGACGTCGACGGTAGGTTCCACGCCGAGCGCCCGGGTCACGTAGTTGCGGTTGGTCGAGCGCTGCGCCTCTTCCTCGGAGTAGAAGCCGCGGTCGACCAGCTCCTGCAGCAGCGAGTGATCCAGCGTGAGCTGCTCGAACTTGTCGCCGCGCAGGCGGTAGGCGCGAGAATCCCCGACGTGGGCGACCGACACGCGGTTGTCGAAGAACATCGCGGCCACCAGGGTCGTGCCCATCCCCTCGCAGTGCGTCTGGCTCTGGGCCGTCTGGTAGATGATCTTGTTGGCGCGCGACACCGCGTCGCGCAGCACGATCGTCTGCCGCATCAGGCCGGTGCTGGAATCGACGGCGTTGCGTTCCTCGCGCACGGCGCCTTCGGCGGCCAGCTCGGTGATGGTCTGCACGGCGATGCCGCTCGCGACCTCACCCGCGTTGTAGCCCCCCATCCCGTCGGCGAGGACCATGAGGCCGATATCCGGGTTCGAGCCGATGGCGTCCTCATTGTGTTCCCGCACCTTGCCGGTGTCGGAAATCTCCGCCATTTTGATCTTGCCGCGCAGGCTCATACGATGGTTCTGCTGTCCGACGTTACGTCGACGCGTATTTTGCACAGTTCCGCAGCGCCGTAGCCATTTCGGCGCCGCTGGCAAAGCGGTCTTCCGGTCGCTTTGCCATGGCTTTGAACAGAACAGTGTCAACACTGGGTGGCAGCCCCGGCCGCTTGTCGGAAACGGGCATGGGGTCCTCGCTCGTAATTTTTTTCATCAGCAGTGCAATGTTGGTTGCCTTGAACGGAACCTCACCCGTCAACAGCTCGTATAGGGTAACACCAAGCGAAAATAAGTCCGAATGTCCCGTGAGATTTTCGGCACTTAGCTGCTCCGGGGACATGTACATCGGCGTACCCAGGACGATACCGGTCTTCGTGCGATTGTGATCGGTCAGCCGGGCCACGCCGAAGTCGCTGATCTTCAGCAGGTCCTCCCGGGCGTTATATAGCAGGTTGGCCGGCTTGATGTCGCGGTGAATGACGCCCTGGTTGTGGGCATAGTCGAGGGCGTCGGCGGTCCGGGCACCGAGGGTCAGTGCCTTGCGCGGCGCCAGCAAGCGCTTGCCGTCCCGGAAATAGTTCAGGGAAGTGCCCTGCAGGTACTCCATTGCGATGTAGGCGAGGTGCTTGTCTTCGCCGCAGTCGTAGACCGTAATGATGTTCGGATGGGCGAGACGGCCGGCAGACTCCGCCTCGCGGAAGAAGCGTTCCCGCGCTTCCTTGAGTTCCTCGTCCTCGAATTCTTTCTCGATCGGTATAACCTTCAGCGCGACCGCCCGGTTGATCCGCGGGTCCCGGGCCAGGTACACGGCTCCCATGGCGCCGCGGCCGAGTCTTTTCTCGATCATGTAGCGGCCGAGCTGCCGCGGCGTGCCGCCGGTGTTCGCGAGCGGGCTGTCGGCATCGGTTTCCGCAGGCGCATTGGGGATACCGCCGAGCGAGCGTTTCATCCAGTCCAGCACGGCCTCGGCGCGCTCGGGCTTGGCCTGTTCCTCAAAGGCCAGGGACAGCTTGTACATCGCGTTCGCCACGGACTCGCTGGGCGTGCAGCGCCGGAATTCGGCGAAAGCCGGCTCGAGCCGCCCGGCCGACAGAAAGTCGTTGCCGCGCTGGAACGCGCCCTCGTCGACGACCTCGGCCTCGCGGGCGGCCTTGCCGGCCAGCCAGCCGCTGACCGCCGATGCGCCCGCCAGCACGACGATCGGGCGGCCGAGGTCGAAACGCAGTCCGGCGACGACCAGCAGCAGGGCCTCGAGCAGGACGAGCGCCACGGCCGCGCCGGCCGTGGCCAGCACGATGTCGCGGCGGCTGCGGCCGGGCAGCAGCAGGATCGCGAGCACGGCGAGCACGGCCGGCGTGATGATCTCCATGATGCCGGCCCAGCCGGGCGACGTGATGGCCCGGCCGGCTTCGATGCTGCCGAGCATTGCCGCCGTCAGTTCCGAGGGCGTCACGTACTGCCCCGACGGCAGGCGCGCAGCCGCCGCGGCGAGCGGCGGGTCGGTATCGACGAAGACCGTCTTGCCCGCGAGGTCGGCGGCCGATACGCGGCCGGCCGTCACTTCGGCCGCGTCCAGCCGCGGCAGCGGCGTGTAGCGCGACAGGTGCAGCGCGGCGTCGTTGCGCGCCACCTCGGCTGCCGGCAGGCTGTCGCCGCTGGCCAGCGCCACGGCCAGCGGCAACGACGGCGACATGACGCCGCCGTTCAGGTACCACAGGCTCAGACGACGCAGCACCCCGTCGCTGTCCGGGCGCAGGTCCAGGTAGCCGGAGCCCGCGCTGACCGCCGACAGCGGGTGGCGACTCGGGACGAACACAGGCGACGCGCCCGGGCGCTCCGCCGCGAAGTCCGGCACCGGGCCCACGGGCTGCTGCGGCGGGTTTGCGAGCACCAGGCGGCGAGCGCCGAGGTCGCGCAGCCGATCGACGACCTGTTGGAAGTCGCGGGCGACGGCAGCCTCCGGCCTGCCGGCCGGGTCGACCGTGACGATCAGGCCATCGGGTGGCGGCGCGGCGGCGAACCGCCCGGCAAGCTGGTCGTATACCAGCCGATCGGCCGCGACGAAGAAGCCCGCCGCCGGACCGTACACGACGATCAGCAGCAGGCTGACGCACGCCAGCGCGATCATTCGATCGCGATTGTCCTTGCTCGGTAGTTCCAAGTTCGTGTCTCTGGAAATCCGGCTGAGTATAGAAAATAACAAGTGTTATTAGTGAGATAGGGTTGGCACTTTTCGGGGGCGGGTAAGTGCGCCGCGACCCGCTGCGGCGGCCGCGGCCCGGGCGCCGGGCGCGCGCGGGCGGGTCGGCCGATTTGCGCCGCCATTGCAGTACCGATTGCTTTACTCTTGGTCGCCGACGGCCGGACGAGACACGAGACCCATGGCAAAAGCGAAAACCGCCTACGCCTGCAGCGCCTGCGGCGCCCACGCGGTGAAATGGCAGGGGCAGTGCCCCGACTGCGGTGCCTGGAACACGCTCGAACCGGCGACCGTCTCGGGCGCGAGCCGGGAACGCCGCGGCGGGCCGGAACCCACGCGCATCGCCGACCTCGATGCCGGCGGCGAAGCGCGCTACGCGACGGGTTTCGGCGAGTTCGACCGGGTGCTCGGGGGCGGCCTGGTGCCGGGCTCGGTGGTGCTGCTCGGCGGCGATCCGGGCGTCGGCAAATCGACGCTGCTGCAGCAGGCCGCGGCGCGCCTGCCGGCCGAACTGGCGGTGTGCTATGCCAGCGGCGAAGAGTCGCTGCGGCAGATCGCGGACCGTGCGCGCCGCCTCGGCCTGACAGGCGCCGATCTCGGGCTGCTCGCGGATACCTCGCTCGACAATATCCTCGAACAGGCGCGCCGCCTGCGCGCCCGGGTGCTGGTGATCGATTCGATCCAGACGATGGTGAGCGACGAGCTGTCTTCGTCGCCCGGTTCGGTCGCGCAGTTGCGCGAATGCGTCGGCCGGGTGGTGCAGTTCGCGAAGCAGAACGAGGTTGCCGTGTTCCTGATCGGCCACGTCACCAAGGAGGGGGCGATTGCCGGCCCGCGCGTCGTCGAACACATGGTCGACACCGTGCTGTACTTCGAGAACGACCCTGCGAGCCGCTATACGATCGTGCGCGCCGTCAAGAACCGCTTCGGCGCAAGCAGCGAGATGGGTGTCTTCGCGATGACGGAGTCCGGCTTTCGCGAGGTGCGCAACCCGTCGGCGATCTTCCTGACCGGCGATGCCGAGCGTAACCCGGGCAGCGTGGTCTCGGTTGCCTGGGAGGGCAGCCGGCCGCTGCTGGTCGAGATCCAGGCGCTGGTCGCCGACAGCATTGCCAATCATCCGCGGCGCGTGGCGCAGGGCATCGAGCCCAGCCGGCTGGCACTGCTCGTCGCGGTGCTGCAGCGTCACGCCGGCATCGCGCTCGCCGGGGACGACATCTTCGTCAATGTCGTCGGCGGCCTCAGGATAGGCGAGACCGCGGCGGACCTGCCGGTGCTGCTCGCGGTCGTCTCCAGCCTGCGCGACCGGGCCTGCGCCGAGCGCCTGGTCGCCTTCGGCGAGATCGGGCTGGCGGGCGAGGTCCGGCCGGTGCGCTTCGGCACCGAACGGCTCGCCGAGGCGGCCAAGCAGGGTTACCGCCGTGCGATCGTGCCGCGGGCGAACGCGCCGAAGAAGGCGCCCCGGGGCATCGACGTCGTCGCCGTCGGGCGTATCGACGAGGGGCTCGCCGCCGCCTTCGACTAGCAGGGCCGGTACACTGCGCCGCGGGAGCGGCTGCGGCCGCGATCTGCCGGGTTGCGGGCGAGTTGCGCCAGCAGGCCGCTGCCAGCGGGCAGGCGCAATCCGCCTGCTAGCCTGCCGCGACCTGCTCGTCGCTGTGGCGCGCGTGGATGCGCGCCGTCTGCACGCGATTCTCGTCCGAGCGCACGATCTCAATCGGGTAGCCGCCGATCTTGAGGCCGGTCCCGGATTCCGGAATGGTTTCGAGATACTCGATGATCAGGCCGTTCAGCGTCTTGGGGCCATCCGTCGGCAGGTTCCAGTTCATGACGCGGTTCATGTCGCGGATGTTGGCTGCGCCGCTCACGAGGTAGCTGGTCGGCGACTCACGGACGATATGCTCGTCGGTACCGGAAGCCGGGTCGGTCGTGAATTCGCCGACGATCTCCTCGAGGATATCCTCGAGCGTGACGATGCCCTGGATGTCGCCATACTCGTCGACCACCAGCGCGAAGCGCTGCTTGCTGCGCTGGAACTGCACGAGCTGCGTACTCAAGGGCGTGCCCTCCGGCACGAAATACGGCTCGACCAGCGCGTCCTCGATATCGGCCTTGGTAAACGACGACTGGCTCGCGAGTTTTGCCAGTCGCCGCAGGTGCAGGAGCCCGACGACATGATCGATATTGTCACGATAGACCGGCAGGCGCGTGTGCTCGCTGTTGCGGATCACCTCGGAAATCTTGTCCAGGTCCTCGTCGAGATCGATACCGACAATCTCGTTGTGCGGCACCATGACGTCGTCGACCGACACCTTCTCCAGGTCGAGGATGGCGAGCAGCATGTTCCGATACTTGCGCGAGATCATCGAGCCTGCTTCGAACACGATCGTGCGCAGTTCCTCGCTGGTCAGCGAGTGCATCTTGGCGTCCGACGAGCGCACGCCGAGCAGCCACAGCACGCTGTTGGAGGCGATGTTGACCAGCCAGACGACCGGGTAGGCGACCAGCAGCAGCGGGTAATAGACGTAGGAGGCGGGATAGGCGAGCCGTTCCGGCCGGAGCGCGGCCAGCGTCTTCGGCGCCGCTTCGGAAAAGATCAGCACGACGACGGTCAGCAACAGGGTGCCGATCGCGACCGCCGGTTCGCCGCCCACCTTGAGCGCGATCAGCGTGACGAGCGCGACCGCGGTGAAGTTCACGAGGTTGTTGCCGAGCAGGATCAGGCCGATGAGCCGATCCGGCCGCTTCAGCAGATGCTCCGCGAGCTGCGCGCCGCGATGTCCGCTGCGGGCACGGTGCCGCAGGCGATAGCGGTTCAGGCTCATCAGAGCCGTTTCCGAGCCGGAGAAAAACGCGGAAAGGAGCAGGAGCAGAACGAGCAGCCCGAACAGGACGCCTAGCGGAACGCTGTCGCTCAAAGATTGAGCACCTCATCGTCAGGACAGACCAAAGTTCAGCAGCCGGAACTGGCCCTGTCAAGGAACCCCGGCGCGCAGCCGGGGCCCGCGTCAGCCCCAGGTCCTGCCGAGGACGTTCTCGAGGATAAAACGGCTGCCGAAATAGGCGAGGCAGAGAACCACGAAGCCCCACAGGTAGAGAGAGACTGCGCGCCGTCCCCGCCAGCCCGCGAACTGCCGGCCGGCGAGCAGAACGCCGAACAGGACGAGCGCAATCAGGGACAGCACCGTCTTGTGCACGAGATGCTGTGCGAACAGGTTTTCGACGAACAGGAAGCCGGACAGCACCCCGAGCACCAGGGATGCAAAGCCGGCTGCGGTAATGCCGAAAAGCAGCCGCTCCGTGTACACCAGCGGCGCGAAGAGCTGGTTGATGCTGCCGAGATGGGCCGTTCGCAGGCGGTGCTCGTGGATCAGGCCGAACAGTGCGACGATCGCGCCTGCCGCGAGCAAGCCGTACGCGAACAGCGATATGAGCACGTGCGCCGTGAGCTGCCAGCCGGTTTCGATGTCGGCTCCCGCGGCGTCGCTGCCGGTGCCGGCCGCGGCGAGCGCGGCGAGGAGCATCAGGCCGCCGGCCAGTCCGCGCAGCCGGTCCTCGAAGGCGCCGATGACCGCAATGATGCCGAGCTGCACGCCGACGAACGAGGCGCTGTTGGCGAGCGACAACGAAAGTCCCTGCGGGAGCCAGATCATCAGCACGAGCGTCGTGGAATGCCAGGCGAGGGCCGCGGCTGCGGCAACGAAGGCGACGCGCAGCATGGTCATGCGCCACTCGGAAAAGCGCGGCAGACGCGACAGCGCAAAGCCCGCTCCTGCCATTATGTACAAAAATGGAATTGTGATTTGAAACACAGAATCCCGCAGGGGCATGCCCTAACTTGCGTCGCAGAATCATCCCACATGGTGCAGTTCAAGAGAACCCTGGTCCGCATACCTCAAAGACGACTGCACGCCGGGATCCTCCTGCAGGCGAACGCAAATGAGCGCGACAATGCCTGGGGCCGAATAAGACATGCAGATAAGAATCCTGGGTTGCAGCGGCGGAATCGGCGGTGGTACGCGCACGTCGACGATGCTCGTAGACGATGACGTCCTGATCGACGCCGGCACCGGCATCGGCGATCTCGAGCTCGACGATCTGCGCCGCATTCGCCACGTCTTCCTGACGCACGCCCATCTGGATCACATCGCCGGGCTGCCGATGCTGCTCGACGCCATTTTCCAGGAGAATGACGACGATCCCGTGACCGTGTACGCACGACGCGAGACGATCGCCGCCCTGCGCGAGCATATCTTCAACTGGGTGATCTGGCCGGATTTTGCCGACCTGCCGTCGGCCGACAGGCCCGTGCTGCACTACCGCGAGTGCAATCCCGGGGACACGGTTACCGTCGGGCATCGCGACTTTCACGCGGTCGACGTATCCCACACGGTGCCCTCGATCGGCTTCACGGTAAAGAATTCCGCGGGGGCCTTCGCGGTGAGCGGTGATACGCGCACGAACCAGACCCTGTGGCCGGTGCTGAACGCCTGCGACGACCTGCGCGCGCTGGTCATCGAGGTATCC
>JBFJUJ010000042.1:0-15506 GCA_041624755.1 Woeseia sp.
GACCTCGATCTCGGTGCTTGCAGTCTTGTGCAGCAGCGAGCAGGTGCGCACCGAGGCCGGCTTGTGCGAGCGCATGATGCCGATCAGGTAGGCCAGCGTGTGGCCGGTATCGACGATGTCTTCGACGATCAGCACGTGCTGGTCCTCGACGTTCGCGCGCACGTCCATGACGAGGCGCACGGCGCCGCTCTGTACGCTGCCCTGGTCGTAACTGGATACGGCGATGAACTCGATCCTGCGTGGAATCGTGAGCCGCCTCGACAGGTCGGCTAAGAAGATGAAGGCTCCCTTCAGCACGCCGACGAGCACGAGCGGGCCCTTGTCCGCGTAGTCGGCAGAAATCTGCGCGGCGAGCTCCCGGACCCGCCGGTCGATCTCGGCCTCGCTGATCATGACGGGAGGCTGCTCCGGATTCACGGCACTGCCCGTCGGCCGGATGTGGTTACGGGTAGACGTTCGGCGTGCATGTGGCGGTCCCGATGTGGTGGAGGCGACGGCCAATATACCTCAAGCCGGCGGTCGTCCGGCCCGGCCGTGCGCCGCGCGCGGCGGCGCGCCCGTCCCCTGCCGGCGAATTGCCTGGAAATCGCAAAAGGCCTATCGTCGGGCGACTATGGCCAGCCCGCAATCGTCGACCTCGCCGATCAGCCTGGATTTCGGTCCGCTGGAGTGGTTTCTCGAGGTGCCGGGAAAGTCGCTGAACTGGCGCGCGGAGGCAACCCGGCTCCTGCCTTATGCCGCGGGCTACGCGCTGCTGCACGGCGTCATGGTCGCCGCCGGCTATGTCCTGAGCACGGTGCCGGAGACCGCGGTAGCCATCTGGCCGGCCGTCGGCCTGCTGGCGGCGATGCTGGCGGCAACGCCCCAGCGCACCTGGCCGCTATGGATCGCCGCGTCGTTGCTCGGCCGCATCGCGACCGAGCTGCTGATGTTCGACGCCCGCCAGTTCATCGCACCGGTGCTGTTCGGTTCCGTCAACGTCGTCGAGGCGCTGGTGTTCGCGACTTTCATCCAGCGTCCGCTGCTGCAGGCATTCCGGCAGGGCAGGCCGCTGTACCTGTCCGTCGCCTTCGCGATCGTGGGTTTCGCCAGTGCCGCCGTCGGCGGCCTGCTCGGGGCGACCGCGCTGCAGACTCTCGACTACCAGCCGATCCTCTTCTGGCAGGCGCTGCGGCTGTGGGCGGCCGGGGACTTCCTCGGCATGGTGCTCGTGACCCCGCTGGCGATCTGGCTGCTGCTGCCGCAGATCCGCATCCGGCGCCGTCTCGCGCGCTGGCCGGAATGCCTCGCCATGCCGCCCGCCCTGCTGCTCACACTGGCCGTGGCGGTCTGGCTCGCGCCTGCCGAGGATTCGATGTATCGCGATGCTATCGAAGTGGGCCTCGCGTCGCTGATGACGATCCCGGTGCTGTGGGCCGCCATCCGCGCCGAGTTCCCGGTCGTCGCGGGACTGCAGATCCTGCTCGCGGTGACGGTGGTATTCGCCTCGATGAACGGTCTCGGCCCCTTCGCGCACGACGTGGAAAGCTACCTGCCGATGCTGGCGGCGATGCAGATCTTCCTGCTGACGATGGTGCTGATCGTTACGATCGTCAGTTTCGCCATTCTCGAGCGCCAGCGGGCGCAGCAGGAAGCGAGTCTTCACCAGCGATTCACGGACCTGCTCGTCCAGCTCACCGGCAACCTGATGGCGGCAGGCGGATCGACGCTCGATGCCGTGATCCGGGATTCGCTGCGCCTGATCGGCGAGTTCGCCGGGGCCGATCGCTGTTCGCTGATGCAGGTCGCCAGGGACGGCCTGACGATTACGCGCACGCACGTCTGGTCGGCGGACGGCGCAGACAGCCCACCGTCGCCGCTGACCGGCCTCGACCTGCGGGATTTCCCGTGGATCGTCGAGCGCTTCCGCGAGCGCGGCTTCCTCGTGCTGAACGATGTCGAGAGCGACCTGCCGCGGACCGACGAGGTGCGACGCATCATTCGCGAGGTGCCGGACATTCGCGCGGCCGTGTATGTCGGTCTGTTCACCAGCAACCAGCTGATCGGCGCGATCGGCTATGGCTTCCGCGAGACCGGCGTGACCTGGAGCAACGAGTCGATCTCGCTGATGTACCTGGTCGGCCAGCTCTTCGCGAATATCCTGAAGCGCAAGTATGCCGAGAGCGATCTCCGGACCTACCAGCAGAAGCTGCGTTCCCTGGCGACGGATCTCGCCGTCGCCGAGGAGCGCATGCGCCGGCGTACCGCCAATGATCTGCACGACGGCATCGGCCAGAACCTGGCCGTCGCACGCATGAGGCTCGGCAAGCTGCTCGCCGGCGATACAGCGATGAGCGACGAGCTGTCGCAGGTCCGCGACCTGATCGACGAGGCCCTGCGCGGTACGCGCTTCATCATCGCCGACCTGAGCCCGACCATCCTGTACGAACTCGGTCTGCTGCCGGCGCTGCAGGCCCTCGCAGAGCGCTTCGAGCCCGCCAACGACCTGACCTGCCGGGTGACAGAGTTCGGTGATCCCTGGGAGCCGGGCAACGACCTGCGCATCGCGCTGTACCGCGGCGTGCAGGAATGTCTCAACAACGTTGCCCGCCACGCCCGCGCGCAGACCGTGCGCATCACCGTCAGCTGGACGTCCGAGGACGTCAGGATCGACGTCGCCGACGACGGGGTCGGCTTCGACTCGAAGGTCTACGCCGACCAGCTCCCGGAGGTGTCGGGCTACGGCCTGTTTTCGCTGAGCGAAAGTCTGAGCCTGCTGGGGGGTACACTGGATATCGAAACCGCGCGCGGCATCGGCACCACGATCAGCATGCAGGCACCGCGGCGCGAGGCGGAAGACGGGGAATGAGCATCTACGCGACGACAACGCGGCGCGCGAGGCGGGACGGGACATGACCGTGCGCATCCTGATCGCAGACGATCACCAGGTCGTGCGCGACGGCCTGAAGGCGCTGCTGGACGACCCGCCGCGCTACCAGGTCATCGGGACGGCCTGCGACGGTCGCGAAGCGTCCGTCCTCGCGCGCAAGCTCAACCCCGACGTCGTCATTATCGACATCGCGATGCCCGAGCTGAACGGCGTCGATGCGACCAAGCGCATGCTTGCGGAGATGCCTGAACTCAGGATCATCGCGCTGTCGATGCACGCGGACAAGCGTTACATCTCCGGCATGCTGCAAGCCGGGGCGCTGGGCTACGTGCGCAAGGAATCCGCGTTCGAGGAAATTTCGGCCGCCGTCGACGCTGTCAGCCAGGGCAATGTCTACCTGGGCGAGGGCGTGGCCGGCGTCGTCGTCAACGATTACCGCCAGATGATGGCGCGCCGCGCGCCGGACGAGACCGACCCGCTGTCGGCGCGCGAGCGCGAGGTGCTGCAGCTGCTCGCGGAGGGTCGCAAGACGACCGAGATCGCGGCGCGCCTGCACGTCAGCACGAAGACCGTCGAGACGCACCGTCGCCAGATTATGTCAAAACTCGAGCTCGACAGCGTGGCTGCGCTCACCAAGTACGCGCTGCGCCACGGCATCATCACGCTCGAGGATTGAAACAGACGCCGCCGCGTCCCCGGCCGGCGTTCTCAGGTAAAGCGACGACCCGATTCCGCGTTTTCCCGATATTCACCCGTGGTCCGATCCGCTCTAATACGGCTCGATGACGCGGATGCCCCGCGTCGCGATTGCCGGAAGAATTCCGCGGCGAAGGCGCATGACCACCGACATCAGCACTCGCAGAGCAGCGGTAACCGTGGCCCTTACTGCCCTGGTGTTCGCCGTCGCGTTCTGGCTGCTGGCAGCCGGCAGCATGCTGTGGACGTCGAATACCGGCTTCGCATCAGCCATCGTGCCCGAGGGCGGCGACTTCGTGAACCGGGTGCTGCTGGCGGTCGTCTTCGGCCTCGGTGGCGCCGTCGCCGGTGCCGCGCTGCAGCGCAGCCACGATGTCGAACTGCTCGCCCTCGACAAGCTCCGAGAGAGCGAGCGCAAGTATCACGCCCTGCTGGCGTCGTCCTTCGACAGCGTACTGACCCTGGGCTCGCAGGCGGAGATCGTCGAGATGAGCGAGTCGGCCGCGACCCTGTTCGACGACCCCGGCGGCGCGCTGATCGGCCGTCCGGTCGACGAGCTGATCGAGATCGGCGGCGGCGACGCCGCGGCCGGCGCGCCGCGCAACATCGGCAGCCTGCTGCGCGACGCCGCGGCGTCCGCGGACGCCAGTCTCGCGGTACGTGCCCGCGACAGCCGGGGCCGCCTGTTCCCGGCGGAAATTCGCGTCACGCCGATGCCGGGCCGCGATCACAGCGCTTTTGTCCTGGCGGTTCGCGAGACGACCTCAAGCGTCGTCGCGCAAAAGGCGCTCAGGCACTCGGAACGACGTTACCAGGCCCTGTTCGACAACATCCCGGACGGCGTCTATCGCAGCCTGCCGGACGGTCGCCTGCTCGCCGCCAACCCGGCGCTGGTGCGCATGCTCGGCTACGACTCGGTGGACGACCTGCTGGCGAATGCGAACACCCGCGATTTCTATTGCGAGGCCGACGAGCGACGCCAGCTCAAGCAGCGTCTCGAGCAGCACGGCAAGGCGCGCAACGTCGAAATGTGTCTCAAGCGCCGCGACGGCAGGGTCATCGTGGCACTTGCGAATATCCGCGCGACGGGCAACGAGCACGACCACGACGTCGTCTACGAGGGTACGCTCACCGACATCTCCGACCTGCTGGCGGCGCGCGAGGCGCTCGAAGACAGCGAAGAACACTTTCGGGCGCTCTGTGAGCATGCTCTCGACATCATCAACGTCATCGACGCGGATGGCGCCATCATCTACAGCAGCCCCTCGAGCTCCCTGCTGACCGGCTGCTCACCCGAGGAACAGCTTGGAATGCAGGTGTTCCGATCCGCCCACCCGGACGATATCGCGGAAGTCAATCGCGTCGTCGCCCGCACGTTCGCGAGTCCGCGCAAGCCGCAGCGATTCACCTGCCGCGTCTATAGCCATGACGGCGCCCTGCGCCACCTGGATGCCGTCGCCAACGCATTCCTGACGCGTCACGGCGAGCTGCGCGCGGTCATTCACTCGCGCGACGTCACCGAGCGCATGCAGACGGACGAGCAGCTCCGCGAGATGCAGAAGGTGCAGGTCGCCGGCCGCCTGACCAACGGGCTCTCGCACGAATTCAACAACCTGCTGACGGTCATCTCGGGCAACCTGGAGCTGCTCGACGACTGCGCGAGCGAGGCCGGGTCGAGGACGCATCTCCTTTCCGCGCTGGCTGCCTGCCAGCAGGGCAGCGACCTGACGCGACGCCTGATGGCGTTCGCCGACCGCCAGCACGTCGTTCTCGAGGACCTGAATGTCAACGGCCTGCTCATGGATATCGAGCCGGTGCTGAAGCGCACGCTCGCAGAGACGATCACGATAGAGATCGACTACGGCAGGGACCTGTGGGACGTGCGCATCGATCCGGTGCAGATCGAGGCCGCGATCCTGCAGCTCGCCGTCAATGCCAGGGACGCCATGGAACACGGAGGAACACTGTCGATCGCCACGCACAACTGCCGGGCGACGGAAGCCGGGAGTGGCATGCCGGGATCTGCAGCGCAGGCGGACTGCGTGTGCATAAAGATCAGCGACAACGGCAAGGGCATGGACAGGGAAGTCCTTGCCCGCGCCACGGACCCGTTCTTTTCCACCAGCCCGGCGTCGTCGCGCCCGGGACTGGGCCTGTCCGCCGTCAAACGCTTCATCGAGGCTTCCGGAGGCACGCTGCGCCTGACCAGCAAGCCGGGCGAAGGAACCACGGTGCACCTGTGCCTGCCGCGGGTGCAGACCGGCGATTGCCGGGCCGACGACGCGGATGCGGCACCGGGCGGGTCCGCCGCGGCGAACGACGACCTCGAGCCGCAATACGAACTGCTCCGCAAGCCATTCAGAAAACACAAGCTCGCCGCCCAGGTGCGGCGGGCACTGGGAACCGAATCATGAGCAAGCGACTGAACCGCCTGTTGATCGTCGACAGGGCGGAAGATGCATCCAGGCATTTCTCGCGCGTCGGGCGGCGCCTCGGCTACACGACGGAGACCGCGCTCGAACTCGCGGATTTCACGCGCGCATTGGCCAAGTTCTCACCGACCGTCGTGCTGCTGGACCTGCAGTCGATCGACAACGGCGGGCTGGATCACCTGAAGGCGCTGCGCGACCAGCGCTCCGATGCGCACATCATCATGACCGGCGACAACGGTGGCCGGGCCCTGGAGACCGCCAGGCAACTGGCCGAGTTCCTCGGCCTCGAGGTCGTCGCCAGCCCGCGCACGTCGATTTTCACGGACGTACTGCGCAACGAACTGCGGAAGTCGCGGCAGTCGCAGACCGGGCTGACGCTGCAGGATCTCGAGGCCGCGCTGAAAAACGGCGACATCAGGCCCTGGTACCAGGCGAAAGCCACCTACCGGGCAGGCCAGGGCTGGCCGATCACCGAGGTCGAGGCATTGCCGCGCTGGCATATCGGCGAGTCGGAGGTCGTCCTTCCCGAGGACTTCGTCTGGCTGGCCGAGGACGGGGGGCTGACGCCGGCCATCACGAACAGCCTGCTGCTGCAGGCGATCGAGCAGCTTGCCGTCTGGCAGTCCAGGAAAATCGACCTCGGTGTCGCCGTCAACCTGCCGGCAGCCTCGCTGGCCAATCGCGCGCTGCCCGACACGCTGTCCGGCATGATGCGCGCCGCGAAACTCGACCAGGCGCTGTTGACGCTGGAGATCTCGGAAGCGAACGCGATGCACTACTCGACCCCGGCGGTCGAAACTCTTACCCGCCTGAAAACCATGGGTTTCAGGCTGGCTATCGACGAATTCGGCACCAGCTACTCTTCGCTGGAGCAACTCTACCGGCTCAGGTTCGACGAACTGAAGATCGATCATGCGCTGGTGCTGGAAAGCCGGATCAGCAGCGAGGCTCGCACGATCATCGAGGCGACTGTCGCCCTGGCCCAGAAGCTCGGCATGAGCGTCTGTGCCGAGGGCGTCGACTCGAAGCTCACGCTGCAGTACCTGGGCAGGATCGGCTGCGACATGGCCCAGGGCAACCACATCAGTCGACCGCTACGCGCCAGTTTGTTGGAGAACCGCCTGAACGAGTGGAACGTTCCGGCGGAGGCGTGTTAGCGTGCTGGCTGGCGCACAGGGAGTGCGCCAGCCGGCATTTTTAGGGTTCCCGAAGACCCGGCCGCCCGGCCGTGGCGTCCCCGATCCCGCCGGCACGCGCTGCCGTCGTTACAGCCATCCTCGGCGCTTGAACACGATGATCAGCGTGATCACGACGGTCGCCATGGTGCCCAGTACGCCGAAATAGCCGAGGTGCCAGCCGAGTTCCGGCATGAACTCGAAATTCATTCCGTAGATTCCTGCGAGCAGGCCGAGCGGCAGGAATATGACCGTCGCGATCGTCAGCACCCGCATGACCTGGTTAAGGCGATGCGACAGCAGGCTCAGGTGGGTGTTGAGCAGGTCGACGGCCAGTTCCTGGTTGAGCTGGCAGAGGCTGGCCAGGCGTTCGAGGTTCTCGAAGAGATCCGTGAATTCGTGGCGGTTCATCTCGATCGGCAGCGTGGTGCCAGCGCGGCTCAGTTGCTGCACGACGTTGCTCTGGTAGACGAGGTGGCGTCGCAGTCGTTTGAGCGCGCGGTTGTAGCGGCTGAGGGACTCGATGACCTCGTCGTCGCCGCTTGCATAGAGCTGGTCCTCGAGGTCGTTCAGGTGTTCCTCCAGAGCAAGGACTTCCGGAGTGTAGGCGTCCACGATGCGGCGACTGACGACGTAAGCGAGGTGCGCGGTGCCGGCCTTCATCGGTCCGGCGTCCGCCTGCGCGGCTTCGAATGCCTTGTCGATGCTCGGGATGGTCCTGTGATGCCGCGAGATGAGGAAGTTGCGGCCTACGAACAGCGCGAGATCGGCGACCTCCGGCTCGCTGTCCTCGTACGCCGTGATCAGGTCGCGCAGCATCATGAACACGAAGCCGTCGAACAACTCCAGCTTGGGCGGGTGGCGGTCGCGCTGGGCATCCTGGATCGCGAGCCGCGGGATCGCGAAACGATCGAGGAGGAGCCCTGTCTCGGCGTCGTCCGGCAGGCCGCCGATGTCCACCCAGATCAGGCTGTCCGGCTGATCCTCCCAGTCGTCGACCAGTTCGATACCGCCGCTGCGCAGTCTGTTGTCTGCCGGGCGATAGTGCAGGACGCGGTAGTCGGACATGGGTCAGGTCTCCGTCTGGCTTGCGGGAGCAGCCCCGGCGGGCTCGAGCAGTTCGACCCGGAGCGGCTGCGTGCTGTCGATGTGTACGTCCTGTTGCGGGAACGCAATGACGATGCCGTCGGCCGCGAACAGCTCGGTCAGGCGGTGGCGGATCTTGCTGCGGATCAGCCGCAGCTCGCGTTCGCCGCGGACGTCGCACCAGAAAAACGTGTCGAAAACCAGCGCACTGTCGCCGAAGTCCTCGAAGATGACCGCGGGTGCGGGGTCGTCCAGAACCTCTTCCGCCTCACGGACTGCCTGCTCGACGAGCTCGCCCACGCGTCGCGTGGGTGAGCCGTAGGCGACCCCGACGCGAATAGTCGTGCGTATGCGGTTGTCGACCAGCGTCCAGTTGACCACCGTCCGCTCCAGCATCTGGCTGTTCGGCACCATGATGTGCACGCCATCGGTCCGCCGGATGCGCGTCGAGCGATTGCCGATGCGCTCGACGACGCCGGTATAATTGTCGACCTCGATGAAGTCGCCGATGCGTACCGGCCGCTCCGTCATCAGGATCCAGCCGCTGATGAAGTTGTTGATGATATTCTGCGCGCCGAAGCCGACGCCGATTGCGACGGCGCCGGTCAGGAAGGCAAACGCGGTGATCGGGATGTGCAGCAGGCTGAGCGCGGTGAGCGCGACGCAGACGATCAGGACGTAGAAGAAGATGCGCTGCAGCGTCTGGATCGCGTCCGGCCGCATCTCCGTCTTCGCCAGGCGGCGGCTCAGCACCCGCTCGAAAAACCGGCTCAGCCAGTACCCGACGAGGACAAGGAGCATCACCAGGACCAGCTCCCCGACCCTGATGGGTCTCGCGCCGACCGGGATCAACTCGTAGTTCCAGATTACGCGGAATTCCTCCATGCCTCTGTCTTCCCCCGATGCGAACGCGGGCGCGGCGCCGGAAATCGGCTCGCCCAATCCGCGAGTCTGCTAGCATAAATGACAGTGGGGAGGAAACAAGGATTGCGATGAGTTCTGTTTCGGAGAGCCCGCTCATGCTGGGCTGGCGCGAGTGGGTCGGTCTGCCGGAGCTGGGCCTGCGCCGCATCAAGGCAAAAGTCGACACCGGTGCGCGCACTTCCGCGCTGCACGCTTTCCAGGTGGAGCCGTTCGAGGAGGACGGGCGGCAGCGCGTTCGTTTCAGCATGCACCCGCTGCAGCGCAACAGCCAGGATGTCGTGGAATGCACGGCCGACGTCGTGGACCGACGAGTCGTCTCCGACTCCGGCGGCCACCGGGAGGAACGCTGGGTGATCAGGACGCCGATACACATCGGCAAGGCGGTCTGGCCGGCCGAGCTGACGCTGACCGCCCGGGACGACATGCTTTTCCGCATGCTGCTGGGCCGTACCGCCATTGCCGGCCGCGGCGTCGTAGACCCGGCAAGGTCATACCTGCAGGGCAAGCGCCGACGGCGGCCAAAGGGCTAGGGGCGGGCATGGCCAAGAAAAAAACCATCACGATCAATGGCACGACGTTTGCGCCGGGCCAGCGGGGCAACGTCAACCTGCCGGTCGCCGACCTGTACACGTCCACGTCGCTCAGCATGCCCGTGCAGGTCATCAACGGCCGGCGCGACGGCCCGACGCTGTTCGTCGCTGCGGCGGTACACGGCGACGAACTGAACGGCGTGGAGATTATCCGCCGCCTGCTGCGGCGCAAGGGCCTCGCCAGCCTGCGCGGCGCCCTGATCGCGGTGCCCATTGTCAATGTGCACGGCTTTCTCGACCAGTCGCGCTACCTGCCCGACCGGCGCGACCTGAACCGCTGCTTCCCCGGCAGCCCGAAAGGCTCGATCGCGGCGCGTCTCGCGCACATTTTCCTGAAGGAGATCGTCAAGCAGTCCGACTACGGCATCGATCTGCACACCGGTGCAGTCGACCGCTCGAACCTGCCGCAGATCCGCGCCAACCTGTCGGACCCGCGCACGAAGGAACTGGCCCTGGCGTTCGATGTTCCGGTCGTGATCGACGCGGCGATCCGCGACGGCTCGCTGCGCGGCTGCGGCTCCGAACTGGGCCTGCCGGTGCTGACCTACGAAGCCGGCGAGGCGCTGCGCTTCGACGAGGTCAGTATCCGCGCCGGCGTGCGTGGCATCCTGAACGTCATGAACGCCATCGGCATGCGCACTGCGAAGCTGCGGCACGCGGCGCGCAAGCCCGTCGTCGCCAGCTCGACGAGCTGGATACGGGCACCGGCGAGCGGCATCGTAAGCGGTAAGGTAGAGCTCGGCACCAGCGTCAGGAAAGGCCAGCGGCTGGCGGTGGTCAGCGATCCGCTGGGTTCGCGCGAGGAGGAGGTCCAGGCGCGCTTCGACGGCATCGTCATAGGCCGCAGCAATTTGCCGCTTGCACACGAGGGCGATGCGCTGTTCAATGTCGCGGCCTTTCACAGCGTCGAACGCGCCGAAGACCTGGTTGAACAATTCGCGGCCCGCCACGAGCGCTCCGGCGAGACTCTCGACGGCTGATCGCATTACCTGGGAATGAGCCAATGAAAATCGGAGTACTGTCGACCAACCGCAACCTGTATTCGACGAAGCGGCTGATTGAGGCAGGCGAGCAGCGCGGCCACAGCATGCGCGTCATCAACCACAAGCGTTGCTACATGAACATCACGTCGCACAATCCGGGCGTGCACTACCGCGGTGAAAGTATCGAGGGTCTGGACGCGATCATCCCCCGCATCGGAGCGTCAATCTCGTTCTACGGCACGGCGGTCGTGCGCCAGTTCGAGATGATGGGTGTCTACTCGGTCAACGAGTCGGTCGCCATCACGCGCTCGCGCGACAAGCTGCGAGCGCTGCAGCTCCTGTCGCGCAAGGGTATCGGCATGCCGGTGACCGGCTTCGCGAACTCGCCGGACGACACTGAGGACCTGCTGCGCTTCGTCGGCGGTGCGCCGGTCGTCATCAAGCTGCTGGAGGGTACTCAGGGCGTCGGCGTCGTCCTGGCCGAAACGACCAAGGCGGCCGAGAGCGTCATCGAGGCATTCCGCGGACTGAACGCGGACTTCATGGTCCAGGAGTTCATCAAGGAAGCCGGGGGCTCGGATATCCGCTGCTTCGTCGTCGGCGAAAAGGTGGTCGCGTCGATGAAACGCACCGGCAAGGAGGGTGAGTTCCGCTCCAACCTGCATCGCGGCGGCAGCGCCGAGGTCATCAGGATCACGCCGGAGGAACGCTCGACGGCGGTGCGCTCCGCGCGAGTCATGGGCCTGAACGTCGCCGGCGTCGACCTGCTGCGCTCCAATCACGGGCCGGTGGTCATGGAAGTCAACTCGAGTCCCGGGCTCGAGGGCATCGAGAAAGCTACGGGTAAGGACGTCGCCGGCCTGATCATCGCCTTCATCGAGAAAAACGCCAAGTTCGGCAAGACCAAGACCCGCGGCCAGGGGTAGCGGCAGGCTGAGTTGAGCGCCCGTTCATGAACGGTGGCCGCCGCGCTGTGCCGGCCGGCGAGCGAACTCGGGGCGCAGCGCGCGGTCACAGATAACATTCGCCGCGCCAAGACGGCTGCCATCGGGGGGCACCGGTGAACCTCACAAAACTGTCGCTTTCCAACCCGGTCGCAGTGATCGCCGCGATGCTCCTCGTGCTGCTCCTCGGCGCCGTCAGCCTCGGACGCCTGCCGATCCAGATGATCCCGGACGTGCAGCGGCCTTTCATCCAGATCACGACGGCCTGGCGAGCCGCGGCGCCGGAGGAGGTCGAGTCCGAGATCATCGAGCCGCAGGAGGACATGCTGCGCGGCGTGCCGGGCCTCGAAAAGATGGTGTCGTCCGCCTCGCGCGGCAATGCCAGCGTCAACCTGACGTTTACCGTCGAGACGGACCTCGAGCGCGCCCTGATCGAGGTCATGAACCGCCTGAACCAGGTGCCGCGCTACCCGGCGGATGTTACCGAGCCGCGCATCTTCGCCGGGCAGGACAGCTTCGGGAACGCGATCGCGTGGTTCTCGATCACGCCGGTCGAGGGCAATCGCCGCGAGATCGCGAGTTACAGCGACTTCGTGCGAGAGGTGGTGCAGGCGCGCATCGAGCGCGTCAACGGCGTGTCGAACTCGGATGCCTACGGTGGGCGCGACAACGAGGTGCGCATCACCTTCGATCCCTACGAGGCCGCGGCCCTCGGCATCGACGTCCCGCTCCTCGCCGGCGTCACCGGCGGCCACAACGACACCTCCGCCGGGTTCACGGACATCGGCCGGCGCAAGTACACGGTGCGCTACGCCGGCAAGTACGATCTCGACCAGTTCGGCGAGATGGTGCTCGCCTGGCGCGACGGCAATCCCGTCAGGCTGCGCGACGTCGCCCAGGTCGACGTCAGGATGCGCGATGCCGGCGGCTTCATCACCGAGAACGGCGTCGAGTCGATCGCCGTCAATGCGCAGGTCGAAAAGGGCGTCAACGTCCTCGAGGTCATGGAAGAGCTCAAGGTCGCGATCGACGAGCTGCGCGACGGGCCGCTCGCCCGTGCCGGCCTGAAGATACGCCAGAACTACGACGAGACGATCTACATCGAGGACTCGATCGCGATGCTGCGCACGAACCTGCTGATCGGCATCGCACTCGCGGTCAGCATCCTCTGGTGGTTCCTGCGCCGCTTCCGCGCAACGCTCATGGTCGCACTCGCGATCCCGATTTCGCTGTTCACGGCGTTCCTCGTGATGCAGTCCACCGGCCGCACGCTGAACATGATCTCGCTCGCCGGCCTCGCGTTCGCGATGGGCATGGTGCTCGATGCCGCCATCGTGGTCCTCGAGAATATCGTCCGGCTGCGCGAGCAGGGCGAAGCGGCAGAGCCCGCGGCGAGCAGGGGTGCGGCCCAGGTCTGGGGAGCGCTGCTGGCGTCCACGGCGACGACGGTGGCGATCTTCATGCCCATCATCTTCCTCCAGGACGTCTCCGGCCAGCTGTTCACCGACCTGGCAATAGCCATCTCCGTCGCTGTCGTGACCTCGCTGTTCATCGCGATCACGGTCATCCCGACCGCGGCGGCGCACTGGCTGCGATCGGTCAACCTGGACGATCCGCATACGGACTGGTGGGAGCGCATCACGAACCTCATCATGCGCCTGACCGACCCGGTCTGGCGGCGGCGCTCGCTGATCGCCGGGCTGTTCCTGTCGGCGACGTTCCTCACCTGGGCGCTGCTGCCGAAAGCCGATTACCTGCCGGACGGCAAGCAGAACTGGATTTTCGTCTTCGTGCTGCCGCCGCCGGGCCAGAGCGTGCAGAGCGCCCGCGAGGAATTCAACAACGTCGTCGCCGACCGCATGCAGCCGTACTTCGCCGAGGATTCGGACACTCGCGTGCGCAACTATTTCCTCGGCATGTTCGGGTCCTTCGGCTTCATGGGCGTCGACGTCGAGGACGCCGACGACGTCGAGCCGATGATCGGCATCCTGAACGGCCAGGTACTGGCGGGGTTCCCGGATACGATGGCATTTGCCGACGCCTTCGGGGTATTCGATCGCCTGGGCGGCGGCAGCAATATCGAGCTCAACATCCAGAGCCGCGACATGGACGCGATGCTGGCGGCCGCCCGCATGGGCATGGGGCTGGTGATGCAGGAGCTGCCCGGGGCGCGCGCGCGCCCGGTGCCCGGCGTCGACTTCGCCGAGCCCGAACTGCGTTTCCTGCCCGACGAACGCCGCATCGCCGAGGCGGGCTGGACGCGGCAGCAGATGGCGACCGTCGTGCGCGCGCTCGGCGACGGCGTGTACGTCGGCGACTATTTCGACGGCGACCGCCGCCTCGATATCGTGCTGCGCGCGAGCGACTGGTACAGCCCCGAGCAGCTCGGCGCGACGCCGCTGGCAACGCCGGCCGGCGGCATCCAGTCACTCGACCAGCTCGTGCGCCTCGAACGCACCGCGGGCCCCGACCAGATCCGGCGCGTCGACCGGCGGCGTGCGCTGACGCTCAGCATCACGCCGCCGAACGACCTGTCGCTGGAAGAGTCCATCGACATCCTGAAGGAAAAAGTCGAGCCGGCGCTGCTCAGGCAGCTCCCCGAGGACGGCGAGATCAGCTATTACGGCAGCGCCGACGATCTCAGCATCGCGCTCGGTAGCATGTCGCGGAGCTTCGCGCTCGCCATCGTCGTCCTCTACCTGCTGATGAGCGGACTGTTCCGATCCTTCATCGACAGCCTACTGGTCCTCGCGGCGCTGCCGCTGGCCACGGTCGGCGGCGTCGCGCTGCTCAGGCTGCTGCAACTGCCGATGGACTTGCTCACGATGATCGGCTTCATTACGCTGCTCGGCCTCGTCGTCAACAACGCGATCCTGCTGGTGCACCAGACGCGCAGCTCGGAGCGGGAGGGCGACAGCCGCCGCGAGGCGGTCCGCCAGGCCGTCCGGCGGCGGCTGCGGCCGATCCTGATGAGCACGCTCACAAGCCTGTTCGGCATGCTGCCGCTGCTCCTGATCCCCGGGCCGGGCACCGAGGTCTATCGCGGTCTCGCGGCGGTGATCGTCGGCGGCATGGCGGTCAGCACGGCATTTACACTGGTATTCCTGCCGAGCCTGCTGCGGCTGGGCGAGGAGCAAACGGCGACGGCCGGCCTGGGGCACGGCGAAAGCGAGGCGGCGGTAACGGGATGATGCAAACGACGACAAGACTGATCGCAGGATACCTGCTGCTGTTCGCGGCGGCCGGCGTCGGTGCGCAGGGCATGCCGGCGCCCGCCGTCGTGCTGGCGGAGGCGCAGTTCACCGAGCTGGCCCCGACCGTGGATGTCCCCGGCACGGTAGTCAGCAGAAACGACGCGCGGCTCGCCACCGAGATTGCGGCCCGGCTCGTCTGGATTGCCGACGTCGGCACGATCGTGCGCGAGGGCGAGGCCGTGGCGCGCCTCGAGGCGGTGACGTTCCGCCTGAGCGAGGCCGAGGCCGCCAGCCGGGTCAGGCGCGAGGAAGCGCGCGTCGAGTTCCTGACGGCCGAGGTCGAGCGGCTCAGGCGGCTCGCCGAGCGCAACAACACCGCCGCCAGCCAGCTCGAACAGACCCGGTCCGATCTCGCCGTGGCCGAGAGCGACCGTGACATCGCCAAAGCCCAGCTCGGCCTCGCACGCGTCGCGCTGGCGATGACCGAGCTCAGGGCGCCGTTCGACGGCATCGTCACCGAGCGGCTGCGCAACGCCGGTGAGCGCCTCAACGTCGCCGACGAGGTCCTGCGCCTCGTGGACCCGAACGACATCGAGGTCGTGGCGCGCGCGCC
>JBFJUJ010000043.1:0-15473 GCA_041624755.1 Woeseia sp.
GCGTCGGCGAGTACGCGATTCAGCTCGACGGTCGGGAGATCGCGCGTCGCCGCGGCGTAAGCACGCTCCGCGGCGGGCAGCAGGTCGCCGACGCCGCTGCCGTGCAGCGCAGAGATCGTGTGTTTCTCCGCGAAGTCGAGGAACGGCAGGCGCCGCTCGAGGTCGGCACGAACCTGGCGGCGTTCGTCGCCCGAGAGGCCGTCCCATTTATTGACGACGACGACCAGCGCGCGGCCGCGCTCGGCGGCGAGTCCCATCAGGCTGACATCCTGCTCCGTGACACCCTCGCGCGCATCGAGCACGGCAAGCACCACCTGCGCGCGCTCCATCGCCTGGAGCGCCTTGATGATGCTGAATTTCTCGACGGCCTCGCGGACGCGCGCGCGGCGGCGCACGCCGGCCGTATCGACGAGCACGAAGCGGCGGCCGTCGCACTCGAACGGTACCGCGACGCTGTCGCGGGTCGTGCCCGGCTGGTCGAAGACGACGAGGCGCTCCTCGCCGAGCAGGCGGTTGATCAGCGTGGACTTGCCGACGTTGGGCCGGCCGATGACGGCGATGCGCAGCGCGTCGTCGTCGGCATCCCCGGGTCGCTCGCCGGCGTCATCGGCCGCGTCGACGGTCTCCGCGAACGGTGCCAGCACCTCGTCCATCAGCGCGGCGACCCGGTCGCCGTGGGCAGCGGAGATCGCGACCGGCTCGCCGAGTCCCAGCGCATGGAACTCGCCGGTGGCGATCGCTGTGTCCAGGCCCTCGCTCTTGTTGGCGACCAGCCAGGTCGCCTTTGCGTGCCGGCGGGCGAGATCCGCGACGAATTCGTCGGCGGCGGTCAGGCCGCTGCGGCCATCCACCATCACGATCGCGACGTCGGCCTCGCACAGCGCCGTCACCGTCTGCGCCGCCATGCGCTCGCTGATGCCGGCCTCGCCGCCGGCGATGCCGCCCGTATCGATGACCAGGTACGGCAGGGGGCCCAGGCGGCCGAAGCCGTACTGGCGGTCCCGCGTCAGGCCGGGCAGGTCGGCGACCAGCGCGTCCCGGGAACGGGTCAGGCGATTGAAGAGGGTCGACTTGCCGACATTGGGCCGGCCGATGAGCGCGACGACGGGAAGCATGATTGCGGCATCCGCCTGGCGGCCGGGCTCAGTTGTCGCTGCCTGCCGCCCGGGTATCCCGCGGCGGCACGGCAAAAGCGGTCAGCGTACCGTCTTCGTTCTGCACGTAGAGGTTGCCGCCGATGACGACCGGACGGCCGGAGATCATGCCGCCGCCGACCCGGCGGCGGGCGACGAGACGGCCGTCCAGGTTGCTGAAGAAGTGCAGGTAGCCCTCGAAATCGCCGACGACGACCGTGCGGTCGAACGGCACGGGCACGGTCGGCTCGCGGCGCAGCAGCGCATCGCTGCGCCAGGCCTCGCTGCCGTTGCGGCGGCCGATGGCCACGACCTCTCCCCTGTCGGTCGTCGTGTAGACGCTGTTCCAGTCGGCGCTGACGCCGGCGTAGGTCGAGATCTCGCGAGCCCACAGGATCTGGCCGGATTCGGCGGCGAGCGCCGCCAGGCGCCCGTGGTAGCCGGTCGCGTAGACATCCTGGCCGACCACGCTGATCGCGCCGTCGACGTCCGCGAGGCGCTCGAGATCGGAGCGCCCGCTGGGCGGCGAGAGCACGATCTCCCATTCGGTCGTGCCGTCCAGCAGGTTGACGGCGACCAGGCGGCCGTTGTCGAAACCGGCGATCACTGTCGTGCCGACCAGGGCAGGCGTGGCCGCGCCGCGCAGGGTCAGCGGCGGCAGGCTCTGTTCCAGCGACCAGCGCTCCGTGCCGTCGAAGATCGCGAGCACGCGCAGCGTGCCGTCGATCGTGTAGGCGACGACGCTGTCGTCCTTGATCAGCGGAGGCGCGAGCACCTCGCCGTCGACGTCGACCCGCCACCGCTCGCGGCCGTCGTCCGCGGCCAGCGCCACCAGGTCGCCGTCGCTGCCGCCGACGACGACGAGGCCCTCGCCCACGCCGGGTCCCGCCGACAGCGGCACGTCGGTGTCGCTGCGCCAGATGCGTTTGCCGGAGGCCGGGTCGTAGGCGGTGACGATCCCGTTGCGACTGGCCGCGTAGACCCGGCTGCCGTCACCGGCCGGCATCAGGGCCAGCCGCAGGAACTCCGAGCCCTTGCCGGTCTTCGTGCTCCACAGGCGGTCGAGTTCGAGCGTCTCGTCGAAGTCGACGAGCTTCTTCGGCTGCGCCTCCTCGTCCTTGTCGCCGCCGAAGATGCCGCAGCCGCCGATGACGACACCGACAGCCAGCAGGGCCGGGATGCGCAGGCCTCGCCTCACTCCTGCTCCTCGTCGTCGGCGCCGGATGCGTCGTCCCCGGTGTCGGGGGCCGCGGCGGGCTCGTCGGCGGCAGGGTCCGGCTCGTCCGCCGTCGTGGACACCACCCCGGGTACCGGCACGCCCGGGTCCGATGACGCGCCGGCGTCGAGATCCGGCAGGTCGTCGAGTTTCATCCGGATGAGCCGCGCGTCGATCGTCTGCTGGCCGCGCGCGTCGGCGAGCGCCGCGCTCCAGGCGGCCGCCGCCTGCGACAGGTTGCCGAGCGCGTAATGGGCGTCGCCCAGGATCTCGTGGTAGCGCGCGGCGAAGGCGGTGTCGGCGGGCACATCGAGCATGTCGATGACCTCGGCGGGCTTGTCCTGGTACAGCAGTACCCGCGCGAGCCGCAGGCGCGCCACCAGCTCGAGCGGGTCGTCGCCGCCCGACTCGGCCAGCGGCCGCAGCACCTCGGCGGCGTCGGCGTCGCGGCCACGATCCATGTACAGGCGGGCCATCGCCAGGCGAGCCTGGCGCGCGTAGACGGTATCGCCATAGTCTGTGAACAGGGTCGCCGCGATGTCGCGGGCCGGCTCCAGTTCACCGTCGGCGACGGCTTCGACCAGGTTCTCGTACTGCGCGGACGCGGCCAGGGCTTCGCTGGCCTGCTGCGTCGTGTACATCCTGAAGCCCAGGATCAGCGCGATACCGAGACCGACGCCGCCAAGCACCATGGCACGGTTTTCCTGCCACCAGGCGCGCAGCTCCTCGAGCTGCTCTTTTTCGGATAAGTCATTCACTCTTCAAGCCTTCCTGTTACCCGGCACGCTCGCCGGTCAGTATTTCCGGGTTACCCGCCGGCCGCGATGCGGCGCTGCAGCACCGACGCCAGCTCGGGCAGCGGGATACTCGATTGATCCTCTGCCCGGCGCAAAGGTTTCAATCCGGCCTCGCCTTTCTCGACCTCGTCGTCGCCCAGCACGACCGCCAGGCTCGCACCGCTCCTGTCGGCGCGCTTGAGCTGCGACTTGAAGCTGCCGCCGCCCAGGTTCAGTTCCACCCGCGCCTGCGGCAGCTCGTCGCGCAGCCGCTCCGCCAGCACGAAACCGGTCCGTTCGGCCGCCTCGCCGACCGTGACGAGGTAGACGTCCGGCGCCTGCCGCGGCGCCTCGCCGCCGCAGGCGGCGTACAGCGCCACGAGCCGCTCGACGCCCATGGCCCAGCCGATGGCCGGCGTCGGCCGGCCGCCGAGTTTCTCGACGAGCCCGTCGTAGCGCCCGCCGGAACACACGGCGCCCTGTGAACCGAGCGCGTCGGTCACCCACTCGAACACCGTGCGGTTGTAGTAGTCGAGGCCGCGCACGAGCCGGGGATTCACCGTGAATTCGATCCCGGCTGCCGTCAGCAGCGCCTTGAGCGCCTCGAAATGCGCGGCCGACTCGTCGTCCAGGAAGTCGAGCATGACCGGCGCACCCGCGACCAGCTCCGCCATCGCCGGGTTCTTGCTGTCCAGGATGCGCAGCGGATTGCTGTCGAGGCGGCGCATACTATCCTCATCCAGCTCCGATTTCACGGCGGAAAAATAGCTGACCAGCTCGTCGCGGTAGCGGGCGCGGCTCTCCGGGTCGCCCAGGGAGTTGATCTCGAGCGCCAGGCGATCGAGCCCGAGGCGCCGCCACAGGCGTGCGCAGAGGATGATCAGCTCGGCGTCGACGTCCGGCCCGTCGAAGCCGAGCGCCTCGACGTCGATCTGGTGGAACTGGCGATAGCGGCCCTGCTGCGGTTTCTCGTAGCGGAACATCGGGCCCGCCGTCCACAGCTTGCGCCGCTGGTTGTGCAACAGCCCGTTCGTGATGCCGGCCCGCACCATGCCGGCCGTCGCCTCGGGCCTGAGCGTCAGGCTCTCGCCGTTTCGATCCTCGAAGGTGTACATCTCTTTTTCGACGATGTCGGTGACCTCGCCGATGGAGCGCCGGAACAGCTCGGTGTACTCGACGATCGGCAGGCGGATCTCCTGGTAGCCGTACGCTTCGACCAGGTCGCGCACCGTCTCCTCGAGGAAACGCCAGCTTACCGCGTCCTCCGGGAGCACGTCGTTCATGCCGCGGATGGCTTTCGATTTCACGTCTTGCTGTCCCTGGTGATGAGCCGGGCCGGCGTCGGCGACCTGCCGCGGCTCAGCGGTTGATCGTCAGGCGCGCCGTGTCGCCGCGGAGATCCGCGGCGCGGATGCGGTATGGCTCGCCGTCGACGCTCAACGACACGTTGTTGCTGTCGCCGAGCAGGACACGCAAGGGCGGACGTCCTGACACGGTCACGGTGCGGCCGCTGCGGCCCAGGTCGAAAAACAGGCGTTCGCCACTCCCGTCCGTAACCTCCGTCCAGCAGTCGCCGCTGTAGGTAAGTGACAGCGACACCTCGCCGCCCGGCAGCGCATTGCCGGGTGCTCGCGTCGCGGTGGCGGACGCGGCATTCTCCACCGGCGGCGCAGCCGCAGCAGGCGGAGCGTCCTCGTCGGCCGGTGACGGGCTCGCCGTGTCGGCGCCGCCGGTCGCGCGGTCGGCCGACGCCGAGTCGGGCCCGCCGGCCGCGGGCTCCGCGTCGATCGCGGGCGATCCCGGGATGGCCGGCGCCGGCGCGGCCGGCGCCCGGTTGACTTCGAGCGGCAGCTGCTGGCGCAGCGGATCGACCCTGTCCTCATCGACGGCCGCGGAGCCCAGCCCGGGCAGCGGTCCGCGCCCCAGCCACCAGTAAACGGCGGCCAGCGCGACCAGCACCAGCGGGACGCCGACCAGCCAGGGACCGAGGTTCAATTCGCGCTGCGGCCGGCGCGGCGGACCGACTACCGGCGGCGCGCCGGACGCGCGATTGAGCTTGTAGTAGTCGGACAGCAGGTCGTCCAGCGGCACGCCGACGAGCTCGGCGTACTTGCGCATGTGTCCCTTGGCGAACACCGGCGCACCGAGGACGTCGAAGCGGTTCTCCTCGAGCGCCTGCACCTTGGCCTCGTCGAGATGCAGCTCGCGCGCGATATCGGGCAGCGAGATCTGCCTCAGGCGGCGCGCCTCGGCGAGCCGCTCGCCGCCGATCGGACCGCGGTCCATGTCGCCTCCCGAGCCTTGCGATTTGTCATTCATCGTTGCACAGCCCGTCAGCTTTCCTGCAGGACGCGCCGGGCTTCCGGGGATTCCGGGAACTCGCGAAGCAGGCGATTGGCGTAGTCGGTCGCGGCACGCTCGTCGCCGATCGCACGCTCGATCTGCACGGCCAGCAGCAGCACGGCAGGGGTGGCGGGATTTGCCGACAGGTAGCGCTGCAGGAAGGCACGCGAGGCCAGGTCCTCGCCCTGGCGGCGCTTCAGCACGGTGAGCTGCAGCAGCGCCTCGCCGTAGGTGGCCCGGTGCTCGAGAGCCTCGCGAAAATACTCCTCGGCGAGTTCGAAGTCCGGCTTCTGCGACATGCAGACGCCGGCATTGGTCAGCATGATCTCCGGACGCTCGACGGTCTCGATGCGCCGGGCACGCTGGAACTGGTCATTGGCGTCGTCGAAGCGGCGCTGCTGGCAGAGGAATACCGCGTAGGTATTGCGCACGTCGACATTGCCGGGCTCGAGCCGCACTGCGCGCGAGTAGTGCTGCTCGGCCAGCCGCAGGTTGCCGAGGCGCTCGTAGGTGAGCGCCAGCGTCGAATGCGCGATGGCGAGGCGCGGATCGAGCTCGAGGGCGCGCTTCAGGCGGTCACGCGCGAGCTCGTAGTTGCCGTTGCGGTAATAACGGGCGCCGAGCTGGTAGTAGCGCTCGGCGGCTTCTTCGCTGCTCGCCGGCTCGACGCGCGGCCTGCCCGTCGTCGTCGATACGCAGGCGGCGGCGACCGCCAGGACAACGGCGAGCACTGCGAGCCGGGTGACTGCGCGCCGGAGGCCTGTCATGCGCTCACCGCCCTGCTGCGCCGCTCGCCGCTACGGTCGCCGAGCCGTACGCGTATGCGGTCGCGAACCCTGCCGGCGAGTTGTCCGCAGGCGGCATCGATGTCGTCGCCGCGCGTCTTGCGCGTCGTCGCGACCAGGCCGCGGGCCCGCAGGCGATTCTGGAAGTGCTCGATGGCATCGCGTCCGGAGCGCGCGAACTCCGTGCCCGGGAACGGGTTGAACGGGATCAGGTTGACCTTCGCGGGCCTGCCGAGCAGGAGATCCGCAAGCTCGTCCGCATGCCCGGGCTGATCGTTGACGCCGCGCAGCATGACGTACTCGAAAGTGATAAAGCGTTTGGAGTGCTTGTCGGCATAGCGCCAGCAGGCGTCGAGCAGCTCGGCGATCGGGTGCACGCGGTTGATCGGCACGAGCCGATCGCGCAGCGCATCGTTCGGCGCGTGCAGCGATACGGCGAGCGACACGTTACAGTCGTCGCCGAGCCGGTCGATGTGCGGCACTATCCCCGAGGTGCTGACCGTCACGCGGCGGCGCGACAGCCCGTAGCCGTAATCGGAGATCAACAGCTCGAGCGCCGGCAGCAAGTTGCGGTAGTTAGCGAGCGGCTCGCCCATGCCCATGAACACCACGTTGGTCACGGCCGCCTCGCCGTTGTCGCGGCGGGGCAATACGCGGTTGGCATGCTGCACCTGGCCCACGATCTCGGCAGCGGTCAGGTTGCGGTTGAAACCCTGTGCGCCGGTCGCGCAGAAGGCGCAGTCGAGCGCGCAACCGACCTGCGACGAGATACAGAGCGTGCCGCGGCCCGGCTCCGGGATGAACACGGATTCCACCGCCTGGCCCTTCCCCGACAGGTACAGCCACTTGACGGTACCGTCGGCCGAGGTCTGCTCGCCGGTGACGCGCGGCGTCTCGATGACGGCCGCAGCGGCGAGGCGCGCGCGCAGCTTCTTCGACAGGTCCGTCATCGAGTCGAAATCGGCAACGCCGCGCTGGTGCATCCACTGCATCAGCTGGCGAGCCCGGTAGGGCCGCTCGCCCAGATCGGCGACGAAGGACTCGAGACCCGTCCGGGGCAGCCCCAGGAGGTTCGGCCTGTGTTCGCCAGTACGGGCGCTGGTGGTGATGTCCATTTTCTGTCGCTCGGAAACCGTCGCCGCCTAGCGTGTCCGCGGGCAGACGCCATCGTCGCCGAAGAAGAACGCGATCTCCTTCGCGGCCGTTTCTGCGGCGTCGGAGCCGTGCACGATATTCTCCTCGATGCTGTCGGCGAAGTCGGCGCGGATGGTGCCCGGATCGGCATCGGCCGGGTTGGTGGCCCCCATGATGCTGCGGTTCTTCGCGATGGCGTCCTCACCCTCGAGGACCTGCACCATGACCGGACCGGAGGTCATGTAGCGGACGAGGTCCTTGAAGAACGGCCGCTCCCGGTGCACCGCGTAGAAGCCCTCGGCCTGCTGCTTGGTCAGGTGCAGCATGCGGGCGGCGACGATCTGCAGACCGGCTTTCTCGAAGCGCGAACAAATCTCGCCGATCAGGTTCTTCTGCACGCCGTCGGGCTTGATTATCGAGAGCGTCTGCTCAGCGGACATACTTGAATTCCTTGGTGTTAGTCAGTGCAGGGTCGGTTTCGCGAGAGCGGCCGCGCACCCGGCGAGACAACGGACGGCGCCGCCGGGACGGGCATAAACCCTCGATTTTAGTCGGATTTACGGATACAGGCAATGTGGCCGGGCGCGACGCTCAGACGCTGAAACTCTCGCCGCAGCCGCATTCCCCGGTCACGTTCGGATTGCGAAAGCGAAACGCCTCGTTCAGTCCTTCCTTGACGAAGTCGATCTCGGTGCCGTCGATCAGCTCGAGGCTCTGCGCATCGACGATCAGCTTCACGCCGCGATCCTCGAACACGGCGTCGTCATCGTTGGCCGCGTCGGCATAATTGACCACGTAGGCGAAACCGTTGCAGCCGGTCTTCTTCACGCCGACGCGCAGTCCGATAGCGCTGCCGCGGGCGTCGAGATAATGCCGGACGCGCTCAGCGGCCGGTGGTGTCAGTGAAAGTGCCATACCGTTCCTTGTTCCGGGCTCCCGTGCGGGGCGTGCCATGCCTGCGCACGGCCCCGCTACACTAGCTTTGCCCTATTGTCTCACGAAGTGCGGCGATCGCGTCCTCGAGTAACAGGATTCGACCGGTTTTTTCCACCGGGATTCCCAGCGCCTCGATGGTGTCGGTGGCGCTGAACTGCGCGAGCTCGGTCGCGCTGCGGCCCTCGAAAGCCGCGCAGAAGGCCTCCGCGGCGGCGATGAGATGCGGACAACCGTAGACGCGGAAAGCGAGCCGCTCGATGCGCCCGTTGCCGACCTCGGCGCTCAGCCGTACCCGGGCATCGCCCCGGGCCGCCTCGACGACCGGCCCGCGCGCGTCACCGACGTGCTCCGGCCGGGCGAACAGCCGCCGCACCCGCTCGCTGTAGTCGGGCGCGGCGCTCAAGCCAGGGCCTGCGGCACCGGCGGCGGGGCGATGGCGCGCAGGCGCGAAAGCGCGCCGGCATAGCGCTCGCCGGCCTCGATGACGTCCGCGAGGGTGGTCGGGCGGCCGAAGCTGAAGCGGACGGCGCTCTGTGCGAGCTCCGTGGGGCGGCCCAGCGCGCGCAGCACGTAGGACGGCTCGCCGCTCAGCGAGTTGCAGGCCGAGCCGGACGCTACGCACAGCGGTTCCAGCGCGAGCAGCAGGCTCTCGCCCTCCACGCCCTCGGCGCTGACGTTCAGGATGCCGGGATAGCGAGCCTCGGCGGCGCCGTTCAGCACCACGCCGGGCAGGACCCGGATGCGCTCCCACAGGGCGGCGGACAGCGTGACGACGTGCTCGAAGTCGGCCGCCCGGCGCTCGGCGGCCAGGGCCGCGGCCCTGCCGCAGCCGACGATCAGCGGCGTCGGCAGCGTGCCGGGCCGCAGCCGGCGCTGCTGGCCGCCGCCGTGGAGCAGTGGCTCGACGCCGCAGCCTTCCCGCGGCGCGATGTACAGCGCGCCGATGCCCGGTGGCCCGTAGAACTTGTGGGCCGTCAGCGACAGCAGGTCGACAGGCAGCCTGCCCAGGTCGAGCGGCAGCTTGCCGACCGACTGCGCCGCGTCGCAGTGATAGAGCACCCCGCGCTCGCGGCACAGGCTGCCGATGGCCTCGATATCCTGGATGACGCCGGTCTCGTTGTTGACGTGCATGACCGAGACGAGCTGCGTGTCCTCGCGCAGCGCTTTCTCGAGCGCCGCGAGCGGCAGCAGCCCGTCCGCGCCGGGCTCGAGCCAGGTGACCTCGAAGCCGTCTCTCTCGAGCGCCGCGAAGGCGTCGATGACGGCCTTGTGCTCGGTCCGCAGGGTCACCAGGTGCCGGCCGCGGTGGGCACGGAAGCGGGCCGCGCCGATGATCGCCAGGTTGTCCGACTCCGTCGCCCCGGAGGTCCACAGGAGATCGCGCGGCGCGGCACCGATGAGCGTGGCAAGCTGCTCGCGGGCGAACGCCTCCGCCCGCGCCGCCGCCCGGCCGGCGCGGTGCACGGAGGACGGGTTGGCGAAGCACAGCGGATCCTCGAGGCAGGCCAGCATCGCCTCGCGTACCTCCGGCGCGGCCGGCGCCGTGGCCGCGTAGTCGAGGTACACGGGCCGCGCCTCTCGCCCGGCGTTCACCGGCCGCGCCCTCGCCCGTCCGGGTCCAGGGCGGCCAGCATGCCGCGCAGGATGTTGATCTCGTTCCTGTCCGGCGCGGCGCGCACGAACAGCCGCCGCAGCCGGCGCATCAGGTGGCGCGGGTTGTCCGGGTCGAGAAAACCCGAGCTGCGCAAGACCCGCTCCAGGTGCGTGTAGAAGTGCGCAAGCTCGGCGCCGCTCGCGAGCGGCGCCTCGGAGGCGAACGGCGGCAACGGCCCGTCCAGCGTGGCGAGCCTGAGCTCGTAGGCCAGCACCTGCACCGCCATCGCCAGGTTGAGCGAGCTGAAGCCGGGATCGGTCGGGATGGTCAGCAGCGTATGGCAGCGGTCGAGATCGTCGTTGGTGAGGCCGGATTTCTCCGGCCCGAAGACCGCGGCCACCGTGCCGCCCCGGCTCTGCCGCAGCAGCTCGGCGGCGCATTCCCTCGGCATCATGGTCGGCCAGCCGATCGTGCGCGAACGCGCGCTGGCGCCGGCGACGTAGACGCAGTCCGCGAGCGCCTCGTCCAGCGTGTCGGTAACCCGCGCCGCGTCGAGAATGTCGGTTGCCCCGGACGCGCGCGCCGTTGCGTCGTCGTCCGGAAAGGCACGCGGCCGCACCAGCGCCAGGTCTTTCAGCCCCATGTTCTTCATCGCACGCGCGCACGCGCCGATGTTCCCCGGGTGCGTCGTGCCGACCAGTATGATGCGCACGTCCATATGTTCCGTCGTCCTCCGGAGTCATTGCCGGGCAGCGCGGACGGCATCCGCATCCCGTGGCCCGGTCTGTTATTCTAGCGCGCCTCGTCCGGCCGCCGGCCGGTCCCGTTCTTTGCTGACGCTTTCGGGCAGCAGGCTTCCGGGTTGCTGCGACTGCGGCCCGATCGCGATTCGATCACCAGCGGACACTGCGATGCATGCACTGCAAAACGTCGCCATCATGGCGGCCCGGCGCGGCGGGGACACGCTGCTGCGCCATCTCAACAAGCTCGACAAGCTCGAGGTCGAGCGGAAAGGCCGCAACGATTTCGTCAGCGAGGCCGACCGCGCCGCCGAGCGCGCGGTCATCGGCACGATACGCAAACACTACCCGGATCACGCCATCCTGGCCGAGGAAAGCGGCCAGGACGGCGAGTCGGATCACGTCTGGGTCATCGACCCGCTCGACGGCACGACCAATTTCCTGCACGGCTTCCCGGTGTTCTGCGTGTCCATCGCGCTCCTCGTCGACGGCCGCCCGCAGCACGCGGCGGTGTACGACCCGTTGCGGCAGGAGATGTTCACGGCCTCGAAAGGCGCCGGCGCGCAGCTCGACGGCCGCCGCATCCGCGTGAGCCGGGTACGATCGCTGGACCGGGCGCTGGTCGGCACCGGGTTCCCCTACCGCGATTCCAATCTCGCCATCGACCCCTACCTGTCCATGTTCCGCAAGTCGCTGGAACATACGGCCGGCGTGCGCCGGCCCGGCGCCGCGGCGCTCGATTTGTGTTACGTCGCCGCCGGCCGCTTCGACGGCTTCTGGGAGACTGGCCTGAAGAGCTGGGACCTGGCCGCCGGCGCGCTCCTGATCCGCGAATCCGGCGGCATCATCTCCGGCCTCGACGGCAGCGAGAACTTCCTCGACACCGGCCACGTGCTTTGCGGCACGCCCAAGATCTACAGCGCCCTGGCGAAACTGTTCGCCGCCGATATCCGCGCGATGTTCGAGGCAGAGCAGACCGAACGAAGCAAACGCGGCTGAATGCGGAGACGGGGGCGGCTACCGAATTCGGCAACCTGGGGGACAGTTAGCGGACTTCGAGCTACGGCAGGTCGTCGACCAGCTCCGGGTCCTCGGCCGGCGGCAGCAGGTCGATGGCGCTGACGTCGAGCATCAGTGCGGTCGCACTGGCAGTGTAAATCGAGGAATACGTACCGACGATGATGCCGACGATCAGGGCGATCGAGAACGGCCCCACCGATTCGCCGCCCAGGACCAAAAGCGCGGTGAGCACCAGCAGTGTCGTTACCCCGGTGATGAGCGTGCGCGCCAGCATCTCGTTGATCGACACATTCATTGCTTCCTCCGCGTCGACGCCGCGCAGCTTGATGAAATTCTCGCGGATACGGTCGAAGGCGACGACGGTGTCGTTCAGCGAATAGCCGATCACGGCGAGCACCGCCGCGACCACCGACAGGTCGAACGGCAGCTGGAAGATCGAGAAAAAGCCGATCGTGATGATGACGTCGTGGGCGAGCGCCGCGACGGCGCCGGCCGCGAACTTCCACTGGAAGCGGAACATCACGTACGCGAAAATCATCAGCAGCGCGAAGATCATCGCGAGCCCGCCCTGCTCGGTGAGTTCCTCGCCGACCTGGGGACCGACGAACTCGACGCGGCGCAGTTCCACGTTCGGCTCGTCCCCCGCCAGCAGGTTTCGCAGCTGGTCGCGGATCGCGTTCGGGTTGGCATCCGGCTGCGGCGGCAGGCGCACCATCACGTCGTTCTTGGCGCCGAAGGTCTGCACCTGCGCCTCCTCGAAACCGGCGTCTGTCATCAGGCTGCGGATACGGTCGAGGTCCGCGGCCTGCGGATAACCGACCTCGAGCAGGATGCCGCCGGTGAAGTCGATGCCGAAATCCAGGCTGCGCGTCGCGATCGAGCCCAGCGACACGACGATCATGATCAGCGACAGCGACATCGCGATCCTGCGCCGCGTCGCGCCGAGAAAATCGATGCTGGTTTTATCCTTGATCAGTCGCATCGAATGCTCAGACCGGAAGGCTCTCGAGCTTGCGCCCGCCGAAGACCAGGTTGACGACCGCGCGCGTGCCGACGATCGCGGTAAACATCGACGTGATGATGCCCAGCGACAGGGTTACGGCGAACCCCTTGATCGGCCCGGTGCCGAATGCGAACAGGACGATGGCGGCGATCAGCGTCGTGATGTTGGCATCGGCGATCGACGACAGCGCTTTCTCGTAGCCGGAATTGATCGCCTGCTGCGGGGCGGTTCCCGCTGACAGCTCCTCGCGAATGCGCTCGAAGATCAGCACGTTCGCGTCGACGGCCATACCGACGGTGAGTACGATGCCGGCAATTCCGGGCAGGGTCAGCGAGGCCTGCAGCAGCGACAGCAGCGCGACGATGAAGATGAGATTCGTGAACAGCGCGAGGTCGGCCACGAGCCCGAAACCGCGGTAGTAGATCGCCATGAAGACAATCACCGCGAGGAAACCGATCTGCACCGCGTTGAAACCGCGGTCGATGTTGTCCTGCCCCAGGCTGGGGCCGATCGTGCGCTCCTCGACCTTGTAGACCGGGGCGGCCAGCGCTCCGGCGCGCAGCAGAAGCGCCAGGTCGCGGGCCTCGACCGGCGACAGTCCGGTGATCTGGAAGCGGTTCTTGAAGATGCCGCGGATCGTCGCGGTATTGATGATCTCCTCGGTTCGCGTCGTGCGGTACTCGATCTGCCCGTCGCGCTCCACGGCCTCGCGGCGCGACTCGATGAATACGGTCGACATCGGTTTCTGCAGGTTCGCGCGCGTCGTCTCCAGCATCTTCTCGCCGCC
Organism: Woeseia sp.; assembly: GCA_041624755.1. Classification (GTDB taxonomy): domain Bacteria; phylum Pseudomonadota; class Gammaproteobacteria; order Steroidobacterales; family Woeseiaceae; genus Woeseia. Next base: position 13,468 of record JBFJUJ010000043.1, read on the forward strand.
GGAGGCATCGAGCGTGATGAACACGGCCGGGCTGCCCTCGCTGAACCCCGATTCCGCATCGATGATCTGGTCACCGGAGGCGATGACGTCGCGCTTCAGGATCGCTGACGGCTCGTCGCCGCGTCCCGGGTAGCGCCGCGATCCCGGTTCGTCGCCGGAGGTATCGACGAGTCTGAACTCCAGCGTCGCAGTCGCCGTCAGGATGTCGTCGAGGCGATTGGGATCCTGCACACCGGGCAGCTGCACCACGATGCGGTCCATTCCCTGGCGCTGCACCAGCGGCTCGGCGACGCCGAGCTGGTCGACGCGATTCCTGAGCGTCGTGATGTTCTGCTCGATCGCGAAATCCTGGCGGTCGCGGATCTGCTGCTCGCTCATGCGGACGCGCAGCGTGCGAGCATCGTCGCCATCGAGGATCAGCAGGTCGGGATCGGCGTCGCGAATCAGTTCCCGCGCGCGCTCGGCGTCTTCTTCGCTCGTCAGGCGCACGGTGATCGTGCGGCCATCCAGGTCGACGCGGTTGCGCAGGCGCTCATCGCGCAGCTCGTTGCTGATCGATTGCTCGTAGGCGTTTAGTCGCGTCGCCAGCGCGGCTTCCATGTCGACTTCCAGCAGGAAATACACGCCGCCGCGCAGGTCGAGGCCGAGACTCATCGGCTTTAGACCGATGCTGCGCAGCCAGGCGGGCAGCGCCGGCGCCAGCGTGAGGGCCACGCTCGCCTCGCGCGCGAGGCGCTCGCCGAGCACGACGCTTGCCCGCTGCTGCACCGCGACCGAAGCGAAGCGCAGCACGGCCCGCCCGTCCTCGATGTAGGCTGCGCTCGGCTCGAGCTCGTCGGTCGCCAGCATCTGCACGACCTCGTCGAGGCGCGACTCGGCGAAATCGTCGCCATCGAGCGTGGCGAGCTGCACTGCCGGGACGCTGCCGTAGATGTTAGGCAGCGCCAGCACGCTGCCCAGCAGCAGGACGAAGAGCAGCATCACGTTGACCCACGGGGGGTAGCGGTTCATGCGGTATGCCTCGGCGCCCGGGGTCTCAGGCAGCGTCGATCGTGCCTTTCGGCACGACGGCGGAGACGGTCGACTTCTGGATCTTGATCTCGACGTTGTCGGAGATTTTCAGCGTCGCGTAATGGTCGCTGACGGCGGTGACGCGGCCCAGGATGCCGCCCGCCGTGACCACTTCATCGCCGGTCTGCAGGCCGCTGACGAGCTCGGCGTGGGCTTTCTGGCGTTTCTGCTGCGGGCGGATGAGCAGGAAGTAGAACGCGCCGAAGATGATCAGCATCGGCAGCAGGAAGCCGAACGGATCGCCCTGCGGGGCGTTCTGTGCCCAGGCGCTGGAGATGAAAAAATCCATTCTAATTCAATACCTTAAATGGAACCACGGCAGGCCCCGGGGGTCGGGAGCGCGCTATTATGGCATACCCGGCGGGACGTGGGGACCGGCCGCCGGCTATTCAAGCCTCGACGGTGAGGACGTCGTTCGCTGCCCTCAGCCGTACAGCGCTTCGAGCGCGGCGACGGCCTCGTCGAGCGTGCCGTCGCGGATGGCGCGACGCAGGAGCTGCATGAGCTGCTGGTAGTACTGCAGGTTGTGCAGCGTCGCGAGCCGCGGCCCGAGCATCTCGCCGCATTTCTCGAGGTGCCGCAGGTAGGCGCGGCTGTAGTGGGCACAGGTGTAGCAGTCGCAGCGTGGATCGAGCGGCCCGGTGTCTCCGGCATGCCGCGCGTTGCGGATGTTCACGACACCCTGTGACGTGAACAGGTGGCCGTTGCGCGCATGCCGCGTCGGCATCACGCAGTCGAACATGTCGACTCCGCGGGAGACGGCTTTCGCGATGTCGAGCGGCGTGCCGACGCCCATCAGGTAGCGCGGCCGCCGGTCCGGCATCGCCGGGAGCAGCGCGTCGAGGACGGCGATGCGTTGCTCCTCGGCTTCGCCGACCGCCAGCCCGCCGATCGCGTAGCCGTCGAAGCCGGTCGCGGTCAGCGCATCGAGCGAC
>JBFJUJ010000044.1:0-15467 GCA_041624755.1 Woeseia sp.
CGGCACCGGTACCCGGAGAGATTGACAGTCCAAGCGTCAAAACGCCGCGACGACAGGGGAGAGGGTCGCGAGCGCAGCGGGGATGCCAGCAGGAGAGCATACCCCGCGTCTTCGTGTGCGGTGACCGATGCAAGACCGCACATCCCTCTCTCCGATAATGCAATTCCATAACACACAAGAACTCGATCTTTAAGGAGTGTCCATGAAACGGTGCAAAAGTAGCAGTCGGCAGATGACCGCAGCGGTGATGCTCGCCGCCGTCGTCGCACTTTCCGGCAGCGCCTTCGCCCAGTCCGTCGACGATGTACTGCGTGCGGACCTGCAACGTCTCCAGCTGGCCCAGGCTTCGCAGGAGCGGATCAACGAAGTGGTGGAGGGCACACGTTCTCTGGCCGACCAGTATCGCGGCATCAACAAGGAAATCGACGGCTTGCGCGTCTACAACCGCCTGATGTCCGCGCAGGTCCAGGGCCAGCAGGCGACGCTGAGCGAAATTTCGCTGTCGATGGACCAGGTGGAGAGCGTCAACCGGCAGATCTTCCCGCTGATGGAGCGCATGATCGACGGCCTCGAGCAGTCGATCCAGCTGGACATTCCTTTCCTGATCGACGAGCGCATGGAGCGCGTCGCCAGTCTCAATGAAATCATGCAGCGCTCCGACGTCAGCGTCGCGGAAAAATTCCGCAAGGTGATGGAGGCCTACCAGATCGAGATGGACTACGGCTCGTCCTCCGAGGAGTACACCCAGACGCTGGATGTGGACGGAGACGGCTCGGTCCGCGATTTCAATATGCTGCGCATCGGCCGGATCGGATTGTATTTCCAGTCCGACGACGGCCAGATTACCGGCCACTACAACCAGGAAACGGGCCAGTTCGAACGCCTGGACAATTCCTACCGTAATGAAATCCGCAAGGGCCTGCGCATGGCGCGGCAGCTGATCGCACCCGAGCTGTTGCTGCTGCCGCTGCCCGCCGCCGAAGACCAAGCTGCCGGGGAGGCTTCCTAAATGAAACGCATAGCAATAACAATCGCCGCCTCGCTGCTCGTCTTCGGAACGGCGCAGGCGCAGGAAGCCGCGGACAGCATGACCGAGCTCCTGCAGCGGATCGAGCAGGGTAAGGCCCGCGATTCGGCCGAGGCCCGCCAGCGCGAGGCCGAGTTCGCGCGGCGCCGCACCGAGCAGCAGCAGCTGCTCAACCAGGCTCGCGCCGAGCGCACCCGTCTCGAGAACGAGAGCCAGCGGCTCGAGACCGAGTTTTCCGGGAACCAGCAGCGCATCATCGATGCGCGGGCGGAGCTCGACCGGCGCCTCGGCGCGTTGAAGGAGCTGTTCGGCGTGCTGCAGACGGTTTCCGGCGATGCGCAGGGCCGCTTCAAGACGTCGCTGACCAACATCCAGTACCCGGACCGCGGTGACTTCCTCGTGGAACTCGGCAGCAAGATGGCCGGTGCCAGCTCGCTCGCCTCGATCGAGGACATCGAGAAGCTGTGGTACGAACTGCAGCGTGAGGTCGCCGCACAGGGCAAGATCGTGCGTTTCCAGCAGGAGTTCTCGACCGCCCAGGGCGAACGTGTCACCGATGACGTGGTACGTGTCGGGGTCTTCAATATCGTCTTCGACGACGGCTACCTGGAGTACGATTCGACCACCGAGAACATCAGCGAGCTGCAGCGCCAGCCCGAGCAGGGGCGCTACACGAACTCGACCGCCGAGATGGTCCAGACGCCGGCCGGTCAGGGCCCGGTGCGCTTTGGTCTCGACGTGACGCGCGGCAGCATCCTCGCGCTGCTCGTGGAATCGCCGACGCTCGGCGAACGCGTCAACCAGGGCGGCATCGTCGGCTACTGCATCCTCGGCCTCGGTGCCATCGGCCTGCTGATCGCGCTGTGGCGCTGGATCGGCCTGACGATCGACAGCCGCAAGGTCCAGGCGCAGCTCAAGCGGGATTCCGCCAGCACCGACAACCCGCTGGGCCGCGTGCTGTCCGCCTACGAGTCGAACAAGGGCGCCGATACGGAAACGATCGAGCTCAAACTCAGCGAGGCGGCGCTCAAGGAGATGCCGGGCCTGACGAAGGGACTGCTGTTCATCAAGGTGATCTCCGTCGTGGCGCCGCTCATGGGGCTGCTCGGCACGGTTACCGGCATGATCCAGACCTTCCAGGTCATCACGCTGTACGGCGCCGGCGATCCGAAGATGATGGCCGGCGGTATCTCGCAGGCGCTGATGACGACGGTCCTCGGGCTGGTCGTTGCCATCCCGATGGTGCTGATCCACACGCTGGTCAGCGGTCAGAGCCGCAAGATCATCAACATCCTGCATTCCCAGAGCGCTGGCATCGTCGCGCAGCATTCGGAGAAGCACGGCTGAGGCCGCGAGGAGCCCAAGATGCTTTGGTTATCTGACAGCTTCGAGGCTATCCGGGATTTCATGGAGCTCGGCGGTCCGGTCCTGCGCTGGATCGCCATCACCATCTTCGTGATGTGGGTCCTGATCGTCGAACGGATCGTGTTCTTCCGGACGACGATGAAGATCCTGCACGACGACATCATCGATAGCTGGGAAGCACGTCCGGAACGGAAGTCGTGGAATGCGCACCAGATTCGGGAGGCCATGATCTCCCGGTTTCACGAAGCGACCCATCGCTCGATCCCGATGATCCAGACCCTCGTGGCGCTATGTCCGCTGCTGGGGCTCCTGGGCACGGTGACCGGGATGATCAAGGTCTTCGAGGTCATGAACGTGTCGGGTTCCGGCAACGTCCGGGCCATGGCCGCCGGCGTCTCGCAGGCGACCGTCCCGACGATGGCGGGCATGGTAGGGGCGCTTTCAGGCGTCCTGCTGGTCACGATACTCAGCCGCCGTGCGGCTCATGAAGTCGAGTTCCTCGAGGACTCGCTCACGATGGATCATTGAGAAGGTAGAGAATCATGCGTAGAGCAAGCGAAGGAATGGGCGGCGAAGAAGAGGAGAATGAAATCAACCTCACGCCGATGCTGGACGTCGTCTTCATCATGCTCATCTTTTTCATCGTCACGGCGTCTTTCATCAAGGAAGCCGGTATCGACGTCAACCGCCCCGATGCACCGACGTCGGAGCGTGTCGAAGACGCCAACATCCTGGTGGCTATCAGCTCCAATGACGAGATCTGGATCGACCGCCGGCTGATCGATCCGCGAGCCGTGCGCGCGAACATCGAGCGCCTGCACGCGGAGAATCCGAAGGGTTCTGTGGTCATTCAGGCGGACAAGAAGTCGACCAACGAGATGCTCGTATTGGTGATGGATGCCGCGCGCCAGGCGGGCGTGTACAACGTCTCGATCGCGGCGAACAGGGATTAGGAACCGGACAGCCGGAACGTTGTCCGATCATTAGCGGGCCCGTAAGGCAGGGTACCGGGCAGGCGTCGCGTACGCGGAAGGAGAGTGTTTCATGATAGGCCGATACGCATTTGCAATCGTCATCGGATCCGTCGTAACCGTTGGGCTGCTGTTCATCATGCAGCTGCTCATCGCCAGCGGCGAGAAGGCACTGACGACGCCGCGCGAGCGGCACCAGCTGGAATTCGTGCGGGTGAAACGCAACGAGCGCGTCAACACCGAGGACTTCCAGCCCGAGAAGCCGCCCAAGCCGCCCGAGGTTCCGCCGGAAGTGCCGCCCCAGGACATGGATAGCGTCGACCCGAGCGCCCCCACCGTCAACGTCCCGCCGCCGACGGTTGCCCAGAACGTCGATATCGGCGGTCCGGGCGGCATGAACATCGCCGAGGGCGACTACCTGCCTATCGTCCGCGTGGCGCCGGTCTACCCGTCGCGGGCACTGTCCCGGGGCATCGAGGGCCACGTCGACCTGTCCTTCACGGTGACCACGGCCGGCACGGTCAAGGACCCGGTCGTGCTCGAATCGACGAGCAGCCTGTTCGACCGCGCCGCGATCCGCGCCGTGCTCAAATTCAAGTACAAGCCGCGCGTCGTGGACGGACAACCCGTGGAAGTGCCGAACGTGAAGACGCGAATTACGTTCAAGATCGAAGGGTAATCCGCTCCGCGTCCATCCTTCGACCATCAGGATTCGACCAAGGACAGAAATGATGAAATTCGACAAGCGACTCCCGAGCCGGCTGGGCCTGATGCTGATCAGCTGCCTGTTCATCGCGGGCGGCGCCGTCGCCCAATCGGACGAGGAACAACCCGAGACGAAGACCAAGCAGGCACAGGCCGTCAGCAAGAAGGTCTACGACCGGATCCAGCAGGCGCAGGAGAAGGTCGACGAGAAGGAATACCAGGCGGCCCTGCGCATCCTCAATGATCTGCGCAGCAGCAGCCTGACCGAGTACGAGCAGCAAAACGTGCTCAACTATCTCGGCTTCGTCCACTACAACATGGACAACATCGCCGAAGCGATGCGCACCTACGAGGACATGCTGCGCATCGAGACCATCGAGCCGCAGATCAAGAAGCAGACCGTCTACACGCTGGCGCAGCTCGCGACCATGGAGGAGCAGTACGACAAGGCGCTCAAGCTGCTTGACCAGTGGTTCACGCTGGAGTCCAATCCGGCGCCCGAGCCCTACATCCTGTACGCGCAGAACCTGTACCAGGTCAATCGCTACGCCGACATGATCAAGCCGATCGAAACGGCGATCGAGATAGCCAAGAAGCGTCAGACGGACGTGAAGGAGGACTGGTACGTCCTGCTGAACTTCGCGTTTTTCCAGCAGGAAAACTATGCCAAGGTCCGTGACATCCAGAAAATCCTGCTGATCAACTGGCCGAAAAAGCGCTACTGGTTCTCACTCGCTGGCGCCTACACGGAGCTCGGCGAGGACATGAACCTGATTGCCGCCTACGACCTTGCGCATACGCAGGGCATGCTCGAGAAGGAAAACGAGTTCGTGACGATGGCGCAGCTCTACATGCAGGCCGAAGTGCCGTACAAGGCGGCAACGCTGCTCGATAAGAAAATCGCGGAGGGCGTCATTTCCAAAGAAGCCAAGAACTACCGCCTGCTCTCGCAGGCCTGGCAGCTCGCGATGGAAGACGAGAAGGCCATTCCGGCCCTGCAGGCCGCCGCTCGCATGGAAGAAGACGGCGAGCTGTTCGTCCGGCTGGGCAATGCCTATCTGAACCTTGGCCAGTACGAAGAATGCGAGCAGGCTGTGCGTAGCGGCCTCGAGAAAGGCGGCCTCAAGAGCCCCGACAACGCGCAGATATCTCTCGGTATGTGCCTCTACAACCAGAAGGAATACCAGAATGCCATCCGCGCGTTCCGGGAGGCCGGCAAGAGCGGACGCAGCGAGCGCATCGCCCGGCAATGGATTACCGTCATCGAGAGCGACATCGAGCGCGAGGAGCAAATCCGTCTCGCCGAGAACGCGGCGCGTCGTCGCATCGAACAGCTCGAGCAGAAGCGCGCGCGCGCCAACCGCACCTGATTGCTGAGAGCAGGATCACTGCGAATAGCCCGGCCGAGCGCCGGGCTATTTTTTTGGCTCAGGCCGAACGTTGACCGCCCGCGCCGCGACTCCGTAGAATAACCGGCCTTTTTTTACCGACGGAAGCTGTGTCGATGCCCAAAGTTACGTATATCACGCCGGACGGCGAGCACCACGACGTCGAGGTCGACAAGGGCTACACCGTGATGGAAGGCGCGATCAACAATAATATCGACGGCATCGTGGCCGAATGCGGCGGCGCCTGCGCCTGCGCCACCTGCCACAGCTACATCGACGAGGCCTGGCTGTCGAAGCTGCCCGAGATGGACGACATGGAGGACAGCATGCTCGACGCCGCCTACGAGCGCAGGGACAACAGCCGCCTGACCTGCCAGATCGAGATTACCGACGAACTGGACGGGCTCGTGGTGCACGTAGCCGAGAACGACGGCTAGCCGTCCCCGGACATCCGTGCCTGCACCGCGGGGCCGCTGCCGGCCGTTCAGCGCAGGCCGGTTTCGTGCCGGCCGATGACGATGCGCTGGATCTCGCTGGTGCCTTCGTAGATCTCGGTGATCTTGGCGTCGCGGAAATAACGCTCGATCGGTAGCTCCTTGCTGTAACCCATGCCGCCGTGGATCTGCAGTGCCTCATTCGTGACGAACATGGCGGTCTCGGAGGCGTAGAGCTTGGCGATGCTGCCCTGCAGCGTGTTCTTTGCGCCCGTTTGCTTCGCGCGCATCTTGTACCAGGCCGCACGATAGGTGAGTAGCCGCGCAGCCTCGATTCGAACTTTCATGTCCGCGATCTTGTTCTGGATCGACTGGAAAGAGCCGATGGGCGAGCCGAACGCCTGTCGCTCGCGGGAATAGGCCACCGCGGCATCGTAGGCCGCCTGTGCAATACCGACCGCCTGGGCCGCGATGCCGATGCGGCCGGCATCGAGAACTGTCATCGCGATCCCGAAGCCGCCGCCTTCGTCGCCGATCCGGTTCTCTACCGGGCAGCGGTAGTCGCTGAGTTCGATCTCACAGGTCGCCGACGCGCGGATACCGAGCTTCGGCTCCGTCTTGCCGCGTGCGAAGCCTTCCTGTTCGGTATCGATCACGAATGCGCTGATGCCCCGAGAGCCGCGCGCCTCGGGATCCGTCCTCGCGAACAACACGATGTAGCGTGCCACGGGGCCCGAGGTGATCCAGGATTTCTTTGCGTTGATGACGTAATGGGAGCCGTCATCCGAGAGCACCGCGCGCGAGCGCATCGCCGCGGCGTCCGAGCCGGACTGCGGCTCGGTCAGCGCATAAGCACCGTTGACCTCACCGGAGGCCACCGGCGTCAGGAATCGCTTCTTCTGCTCCTCGGTGCCGAAATCGAGCAGCGGCACGCCGAACAGCGTGTTGTTGACCGAGACGATGACGCCGTGCGCCGCACAGGCTGCGGAAATTTCCTCGATGACCAGCACGAAACTGATGCTGTCCAGGCCCGAGCCGCCGTAGGCCTCGGGTATCTCCACGCCCATGAAGCCGAGCTCGCCGGCCTGGCGGATGGTCTCGACCGGGAATTCCCCGCTGGCGTCGAAGCGAGCGGCCACCGGTGCGATCTCGTTCTGAGCGAACTCGCGCGCCGCGTCGCGGATCATCTGCTGTTCTTCGGTGAGTTCGAAGTCCATGGCATCTCCTTGCGAAGACCGGGATTATACGGGGAGACGCCGTCACGGCCAGTACCAGGCCGCGGGTAGCGGCACCCGTCACTACCTGTGTCCCCGCATGACGGCCGGGCCGAATCAGAATACCATTGCGGCTGGCGTGAACTGCGCCATCGACGCCGGCGGTTTCGGCGAGGCTATCGACCGATTACAGGGGGAGCGACCATGGCGATCAGGGCAGGCGACAGGATGCCGTCCGGGGTGCTGGGCATAATGACCGAATCGGGCCCGGGCGCGATATCGACAGACGAGCTGTTCGCCGGCAAGAAGGTCGTGCTGATTTCGGTGCCGGGTGCATTCACGCCGACCTGCTCGGCCAACCATCTGCCGGGTTTCATCGAGCACGCGGCCGACATCGCGGCCAGGGGCGTTGACACGATCGCCTGCATGTCGGTCAACGACGTGTTCGTGATGGACGCCTGGGGCAGGGATCGCGGGGTCGGCGACAAGGTCATGATGCTGGCGGACGGCAACGGCGAATACGCGAGAGCCCTGGGTCTCGAGATGGACGCCAGCAAGTTCAACATGGGCTTGCGCAGCCAGCGGTTCGCCATCGTCGTGGACGACGGCACCGCCAGCGACGTGGCCGTCGAGGCGCCGGGCAAATTCGAAGTCAGCAGCGCCGAATCGGTGTTGTCGCGGCTCTGATCGCGATACCGCTGCCGGCTCGCCGGCGACAGCGTCAGGAAGCCATCGCTTCCTTGAGCTGGGGGATCACGCCGAAGAGGTCGCCCACGAGTCCGATGTCCGCGACCTCGAAGATCGGAGCGTCCGGGTCCTTGTTGATCGCGACGATCGTTCCGGCGTCCTTGATGCCGGTCAGGTGCTGGATCGCACCCGATATGCCGATCGCGAAATACAGGTCCGGGGCGATGATCTTGCCGGTCTGGCCGACCTGCAGCTCGTTCGGTACGTAGCCGGCATCCACGGCCGCGCGCGAGGCGCCGACCGCCGCGCCGATGCTGTCCGCGAAGTCGAATATGAGTTCGAACTTGTCCGCGCTGCCGAGGCCGCGCCCGCCGGACACGACGCGCGCCGCGGTCTGCAGGTCCGGCCGGTCCGTGGATCCCGCATCCAGCCTGATGAACTTCGTGTGTGCTGGCAGCTCGATGTCAGTCTGCGTGGCAACGATTGCCGCGTCGTTACCGGTCTCGGCGGCGTGGAACGATGCCGTCCTGACCGTCGCGACGACCTTGCTGTCGTCCGCCACCTCCACGGTGATGATCACGTTGCCCGCGTAGATCGGCCGCTTGAAGCGGTGCGGGCCGAGCACATCCATGATGTCGCTGACCTGGTTGACGTTCAGCAGCGCCGCGATCCGCGGCATCAGGTCCTTGCCGAACATGGTTGAGGGCCCGAAGACGTGCGAGTAATCGGCGGCGAGCGACGCGACCTGTGGCGCCGCGGTCGCCGCCAGCAGCCTGTCGTTGGCAGCATGGTCGACCTGCAGTACCCGGGTCACGCCCTTGATCGCGGCGGCTTCCCCGGCCAGCGCAGCGCCGTCCGTTGCCAGCACCGCGACGTCGATTTCCGCCCCGTCGATCCGGGCAGCACAGCTGACGCACTTTGCCACGCTGGGATTGAGAGCGGAGCCGTCGTGCTCGGCGACGATCAGTATCCTTGCCATTATGCGAGCCCCTTTTCTTTGAGCGCCGCGACGAGCCCGGCGACGTCTTCCACCATGACGCCCTTCTGCCGCTCCGGCGGCGGTTCCCAGGCGACCGTCCTGATGCTGTCGTCCATTGATACGTCGAGCTCACCGATCCCGATCTCGTCGAGCGGTTTCTTCTTCGCTTTCATGATGTCCGGTAACTTGACGTAGCGCGGTTCGTTCAGTCGCAGGTCGGCCGTGACCACCGCCGGCAGTTCCACCTCTATGGTCTCGAGGCCCACGTCCACCTCGCGCGTCACCGTCAGCTTGGCGTCGCCGACCTCGATCTTCGATGCGAAGGTAGCCTGCGGCCGGCCCCACAGCGTGGCGAGCATCTGCCCGGTCTGGATGTTGTCATTGTCGATGGCCTGCTTGCCGACTATTACCAGGTCGGGACTCTCGCGCCCGACGATCTCGAGCAGGATGCGTGCAGCGCTCAGGGAGTCGACGTCTGCATCGGTCTTGATCAGTATTGCGCGATCCGCTCCCATCGCGAGCCCCGTGCGGAGCTGTTGCTGGGCCTCCGCCGGCCCGATGGAGACGACCACGATCTCCTCGGCGTCGCCGCGCTCGCGCATGCGCAGCGCTTCCTCGAGTGCGATTTCGTCGAAAGGGTTGATGCTCATCTTGACGCCGTCGGTGTCGACGCCGCTGCCGTCGGAGCGTACGCGCACACGCACGTTGTAGTCGACGACGCGTTTCAAGCCTACCAGTATCTTTTTCAAGCCGGGCTCTCCAGAATGTCACTTCAGCGCGGCGCCGCCGCGCCCGGAACGGCGCATTGTCCCCGACCGCCCGCGGGTGTACAAGGCACGGGCGGCGTATCATGCCAATGCGCGATGCCGAGGCTCGATGCATGACCACGTACACGAAGCTGATTTCCGTCGCCCAGCTCGCGGACGGCTTGTCGCGGCCCGGGCTCCGGGTCGTGGACTGCCGTTTCGACCTGTTCGAGCCGTCGCGAGGCCGACGGGACTACGTCGAGGGCCACATACCGACCGCTGTCTATGCGCATCTCGATGACGACCTGGCGGCGCCGGTCACGCCCGACTCCGGACGGCATCCGCTACCCGACCCGGCGAGCTTCGCGGCCACCCTCGAGCGACTCGGCGTCTCCGATGACAGCCAGGTCGTGGCCTACGACGGCGGACCGGGTGCCCTCGCGGCGCGGCTGTGGTGGATGCTGAAGTGGCTCGGACACGAGTCGGTCGCGGTCCTCGACGGCGGTTTCGCGGCCTGGCGGGCGGCCGGCCGCGAGCTCGAGCGCGGCACACCGCCGCCGCCGGCGCGCGGTAGTTTCCGGCCACGGCCACGCATGGAGAGGGTACTGGGAACGGCGGAGCTCGCCGCAGCCCTCGACGCCGGCCGCGCGCCGACGCTGATCGACGCGCGCGAGGCGGCGCGCTTCCGTGGCGAGAGCGAACCGATCGACAGTGCGGCCGGACACGTGCCCGGGGCATTGAATTTTCCGTTTGCACAAAATATCGGCGCAGACGGCCGGTGGCGGACGCCTGCGGAACTGCGCACGGCCTGGGAAGCACTGCTCGGAGACACGCCGCTCGAGGACTGGGCCGTGATGTGCGGTTCCGGCGTCACAGCCTGCCACCTGGCGCTGTCAGCCGATCTGGCGGGCCTGCCCGGCCCCCGGCTCTACGCGGGCTCCTGGAGCGAATGGATACGCGATCCGGCGCGTCCGCGGGTGCCCGCCGCCGGCGCCGCGGCCGGCTGAACTTAATTCCGCCGGAAGCAGTCAAAATGCCGGCTCCGGGCTCGGCGGCCCGCATTGGCGTGCGGCGCAAGCCGCAGGAATTGGGCTTATGAAAAAATTTATTATTCAGTTACTTGTGGTAACAAGTTTAACCACCTTATCGTTCGTGACTCGGGCCCAGGACGATCCGCAGGCCAGCCCCCGCGACCTCGACCTGCGAGGTTCCGATTGCATCCTGATCCGGACTATCCGAGACTATACGCCACTGGATGACCGCAACCTGCTGATCTGGGGTCCCGCAAGACGCGGCTACTTCGTTACGCTGATCAGGCCTGCTTTCGGCATGCGTTCGTCCTTCCGGCTGGGGTTCTCGTCGCGCGACGATCAGCTCTGTCCGTACGGAGGCGATGCGGTCGTGTTCGGCGGGCTGCCGAGCGAGAAAATTCGCGTACGGTCCATCAGCCGCGTCGACAAGGAAACGGCAGAACAATTGATGATTCGGTTCGGCAGGAAACAGCCGGCCGAGTCGCAGGCCCCGGAGCCGCCCGACGTCGAGGGCGCCGAGGTCGAAGAGCTAGACCAGGCCGACCCGTAACGACCGGCCTGGTCGCGCAATCCGCAATCTCCGTGCGGACCCGCCCGGCCAGCGCAAGCTGGCCGGGTTTTTTAATGCCCCGGCCAATCGCTGCGGTTGCCGCGGCGCCGGCCGGACCGGACAATCGACACTTGTCTCTTTCCAGGCACAATGCGATGCGCGGGGCGCTGGCCGGTATCCGGGTGCTCGACCTCAGCCGGGTGCTCGCCGGACCCTGGGCCAGCCAGCTGCTGGCCGACTATGGCGCGCGGGTGATCAAGATCGAACGACCGGGTGTCGGCGACGACACGCGCCGCTGGGGACCGCCGTGGCTGCGCGACCGCGACGGCGCCGAAACCGGGGAATCCGCCTATTTCCTGGCGGCCAATCGCAACAAGCAATCGGTGACCGTGAATCTCGCCGATCCGCGCGGCCAGCGAATCATCCGCGACCTCGCCGCTTCAAGCGACGTCCTGATCGAGAATTACCGCGTCGGCGTACTCGCGCGATTCGGTCTCGATGCCGACGCGCTGCGTGCGGGCAACGAGCGGCTGATCTACTGCTCGATCTCCGCCTACGGCCAGGACGGACCGCGTGCAAGCGAGCCCGGCTACGACGCGATGATCCAGGCGGCCGCAGGCCTCATGAGTCTGACCGGGGAGGAGCACGGCGAGCCGATGAAGACGGGTGTCGCGGTCGCCGACCTGATGGCCGGCATGTACGCCGCGAGCGCGATCCTCGCGGCGCTCCATGCGCGCGAGCGCGACGGGCAGGGCCAGGCGATCGACGTGCCGCTGTTCGACAGCCAGCTTGCCTGGCTGTCGACGCAGGCGATGAACTACCTCGTCAGCGGCGAGGCGCCGCGGCGACACGGCAACGCGCACCCGAACATCGTGCCCTACCAGGCATTCGCGACCCGCGACGGCCACCTGGTGCTGGCCGTCGGCAACGATCGCCAGTTTGCCGCCTGCGCCGGCTGCCTCGGATTGCCGGAGCTGGCACAGGACCGCCGCTTCGAAAGCAATGCCGCGCGCGTCGCGCACCGCGACGCGCTGGTGCCGCTGCTGGCCGACGCACTGCGGCGGCGGACGACGCGGGAATGGCTCGCCGTGTTCGACGAGCACGGCGTTCCCTGCGGACCGGTCAACACGCTGCCGGAGGCGTTCGCGGATCCGCAGGTCGGCGCACGCGGGCTGCTCGGCTCGCTGCCGCATCCGCTGGCCGGGGAGGTCCCGGCGATCGCCAACCCGGTGCGCTTCTCCGCAACGCCGACCGGGATGCACAGCGCACCGCCATTGCTCGGCCAGGACACGGACAGCGTTCTGGCCGACGATCTCGGCTACAGCGAGACAACAATCGCCGCGCTGCGAGCGGACGGTGCTATATGATGCTCGTCTCCGAACACCAGGCGTCCGACAGACCATGAACCCGAAACCGGTGGCGATCAGCCGTGCGCTCAGCGGCGTGAAATACGAGATCCGCGGCCAGCTCGCGCACCGCGCGCTCGAACTCGAGAAGCGCGGCTACGAGATCATCTCGCTCAACATCGGCAATCCCGGGCTGTTCGGCTTCCGCACGCCGGAAACGATGCGCCTCGCCATGATCGAGAATCTCTCCCAGGCCGAGCCCTACAGCCACCAGCAGGGCATCTTCCCCGCGCGCGAAGCCGTGGTCATGCAGCAGCAGAACCGCGGCATTCACGAGGTCAGCGCCGACGACGTGTTCATCGGCAACGGCGTCAGCGAGCTGATCGACCTGTCGCTGCGCGCGCTGTTGAACCCGGGGGACGAGGTGCTGGTTCCCAGCCCGGATTACCCGCTGTGGTCGGCCGCCGCCACGCTGAACGGCGGTGTCGTCCGGCACTATCCCTGTCCGCCGGCGCGCGGTTTCCAGCCGGACCTCGCGGCTCTGGAAGCGATGATCACGCCCGCGTGCCGCGCGCTGGTCGTCATCAACCCGAACAATCCTTCCGGCGCGGTCTATGACCGGGCCACGCTGGCCGCCCTGGTCGAGCTGGCGGAGCGTCACGAGCTCGTGCTCATGGCGGACGAGATCTACGACCAGATGACCTACGACGATGCCGAGTTCGTGCCGCTCGCGACGCTGTCGCGCAACACGCTGTGCCTGACGTACTCGGGCCTGTCCAAGGTCTACCGCGCCTGCGGGTACCGCGTCGGCTGGTGCGTGCTCGGGGGCGATCTCGACCGCGGGCGGGACCTGCAGCACGCCATGGAGCTGCTGGCTGCGCTGCGGCTGTGCAGCAACGTGCCCGGGCAATGGGCCGTGCAGACCGCTCTCGGCGGCTTCCAGAGCATTCGCGACCTGGTGGCGCCCGGCGGCCGGCTGTACCAGTCGCGGCAGGCGGTGATCGATGCCGTCGCCGCGAGCCCGTACCTGCACATGGAGGCGCCGCGCGGCGCCATGTACGCGTTCATCCGGCTGGACGACGGCCTCGCCGGCGCGATCGACGACCAGGCCTTCGCGCTGCAGCTGCTCGAGGACAAGCACGTTCTCGTCGCGCCGGGCAGCAGTTTCAATACGCCCTACAGCGATCACTTCCGCATCACGACGCTGCCCGACGACGACACCCTGCAAGAGGTCTTTGACCGCATCGAGTCCCTGCTGGCCCAGTACGCGTGAGTCCGGCCGACCCGTACCCCTGGCTTGCGCCGGCCGCAGCGCGCGGCGACCTCGTCGTCACGTCCAGCCGGCGACTGGCCCGCGAGCTCGGAGCCGCCTATGACGCCGCGATGATCGCGGCCGGGCGGTCGAGCTGGGCTACGCCCGCGATCCGTTTCTGGCAGGACTGGCTGGGCGAGGCGCTGGAATCGGCGGAGTGCGACGACCTGCCGCAGCTGCTCGAGGGATCGGCCGCGACGCTGCTGTGGGAACAGGCCCTCGAGCGCACCGGCCGCGAGGATCTGCTCAGCGTCGGCGGCGTCGTGCGGCATGCACAGGCGGCCTGGACGAGGCTGCACGATTGGCAGGTCGCGCCGGACGCCGTCGCCGCGTCGGCGGCGTCGCGCGACGAACACTGGTTCGTCAGGGCCTCGCGGGCCTACGCGGCACGCCTCGCGGCGCACGGCTGGATCGACGCTGCAGAGCTCCTGCGCGTCGCAACCGAGCAGGCGGGCCGGGCGGAGATGCGCTGGCCGCGCCGCATCGTTCACGCCGGATTCGATCGCCTGACGCCGGCATTCCAGGGGCTGCTCGCCGCGCTGCGCGGGCAGGGCGTGGCCGTTACCGAGGCGCCGCAGCCGGCGCGGGCCGCCGAGCCTCGCTTTCGCTCCTATGGCGACGCCGACGCGTTGTGGCGCGCGGCCGGCCACTGGGCGCGCGCGACGCTGGTCCGCGAGCCGAATGCCAGGATCGCAGTGCTCGCTCCGGACCTCGAGTCCGACGCGGCGCGTATCGGCCGGCTCGTCCGCGAAGGCTTCGCGCCCGGCTGGCAGCTCGGCACCGCCGACTATCGCGATGCCGTCAACGTGTCCTACGGGCAGCGGCTTGCCGCCTACCCCGCGGTCGCCGTCGGCCTGCAGTGCCTGGGCTTCGCGGCCGCGGGACTGAAGGGCGCGGAGATCAGCGTCCTGCTGCGCAGCCCGTTCATCGCCGCCGGCGACCCGGGCGGCCGGGCGCGTCTCGAACTCGCGCTGCGCGAGCTGCCGGATCGCCGCTGGACGCCGCCCGACCTGCTGGCGGCGCTCGACGAATCGCGTTCCGGGGACAGCGGCCGCGACTGGCGCGGGCGCTGCGCCGCGCTTGCCCGCCTTTACCGCAGGCGCGACGAGCGCATGGCGCCCGCGGCCTGGGCCGGCGAGGTCGACGCGGCGCTCGCGGCCCTCGGCTGGCCGGGCCCGGGCGGTGCCGACAGCGACGAGTTCCAGCTCGTCAATCGCTGGCGGCAGCTGCTCAATCAGCTGGCGCGCCTGGACCGGGTCCGGCCGTCGCTCAAGCTGGCGGAGGCAACGAGTCGGCTGCGGCAGATCGCCGCGGATACCGTCTTCCAGCCCGAGGCAGAGGACGGTGCGCTGCCGGTGCTGGGACTCCTCGAATCCGCCGGGCTCGAGTTCGATCACCTGTGGGTGGGCGCCATCGACGCGTCGCGCTGGCCGCCGGCAAGGCATCCGCTCGCTCTCGTGAACCGCCGGCTGCAGCGCGACACCGGTATGCCGGATGCGACGCCCGCCGACACGCTGGAGTTCGCGCAGCGCAGGCTCGACGGGCTCCGCGCCGCGGCGCGCGAGCTGTGCTTCGCCTGGGCCCGCCGCGACGGCGACGTCGAACTGGCACCGAGCCCGCTGCTCGGTCCGGCGGCCGGGGATGCCGCCGTCGACGAGGACGATCCGGGCTGGTTCGCGGCGCAGGCCGTCGCCCGCGGCGGGCGTTGCGAG
>JBFJUJ010000045.1:0-15399 GCA_041624755.1 Woeseia sp.
CAGTGATAGCACTCGTTGTAATTCTCGAGGACGACCTTCCAGTTCGCGGCTACGTCGTACTGCCGCTGCCAGCCGCAGCGCAGGTCCGCGAGCGGGTAGCGCCGCACCCGCTGCGGCACGGGCCCGAGCTGCGCGGCGAGGTCTGCCCCGTCGCTTGCGGCACCCCCGTCGACGCGCAGGAACACGAAGCCGGCCCACTCGGCGAGCCCGACGGCGTGCAGTGACAGTCGCTCGCGGTCGACGCTGAGGTGCGGCGTCCGCTGCAGCCGGCCGTCGAGCTCGTAGCACCAGGAGTGGTAGGGGCAGCGGATGCGCTTGCCGAAACGGCCGCTGCGCTGCGCGTCTTCGGCGGTATCGACGAGTTCGCAGCCGCGGTGCCGGCAGACGTTGTGGAATGCGCGCAGCGCGCCGTCCGCGCCGCGCACCAGCAGCAGTTCCTGGCCGGCCAGCGAGACGGCACGGTAATCGCCAGCCACCGGCAGTTCCTCCGACCGCGCCGCGCAGAACCACTCGGCGAAGAAGATGCCGCGGCGTTCGCGCTCGAAGAAGCTCGCGTCGAAATAGGCGTCGCGGGGAAGCGTCTTTTCCATGGGCGGCTGGCCAGACCTCGTACGGGCCCCGGTCCGGCCGAGATTATCACGGCGCCGTGCCCGCCGGCCGCGATTCCACATCGTGATGCCGGCTGTGCTGCGGCGCGTGCAGGACTTACGCTACGGTCATTGCATAGTCACGCGGAAACGGCATGCCGGCCGACAAGGCATTCGACGCGCTGGTCGTAGGCGCCGGGCACAACGGCCTGACCGCGGCCGCCTACCTGGCCGCCGCCGGCCTGCGAACGCTGGTGCTGGAACGGCGCGGCGTCGTCGGCGGCTGCGCCGTTACCGAGGAGGTCGACGCGCAGGCCGCGCCGGGCTGCAGGGTGTCGACCGCTTCGTACGTCGCCAGCATGCTGCGGCCGGAGGTCATCCGCGACCTCGATCTCGCCGCGCACGGGCTCACCATGATCGCCTGCGAACCGGCGGTGCAGGCTGCGCTGCCGGACGGGCGCATCGTCAGCTGGTGGTCGGACCGTGCGCGCCTCGCCGCCCACTTAGACGAGATCGCGCCGCAGGACACGGCGGCGTTCTTCGAGCTGGACGACGAACTGAGGCGCCTCGCGCGCTACCTGCAGCCGTATTTCCTGCAGGCGCCGCCGGACCTGGAGAAGCGCGGCATCGGCCGCCTCGTCGAGCTGTGGCGCGCGTCGAGAGCGGTCCGCGGCATCCCGGGCCGCGACGCGGCGGCGCTCGCCCGCTTAATGACGGTGCCGCTCGGCGAGCTGCTCGACGAGCGTTTCCGCACGGACGCGGTGAAGCGCCTCGTGCTGTCGAACAGCCTGTACGGGAAGCACGGCGGCCCCTACCAGCCCGGCACCGCGTTCGGGCTGCTGTTCCACCTGCTGCCGGGCGGCGAGCAGCAGGCGCAGGGCTTCGCCGGCCACGTGATCGGCGGCATGGGTGCGATCACGGCGGCGCTGGCGGCTGCCTGCCGATTGCGCGGCGTCGAGATCCGCTGCAACGCTGAAGTCTCGCGCATCAACCAGCGCTCCGGCGCCGTCGCCGGCGTCACGCTCGCCGACGGCAGCGTGCTGGACGCGCCGCTCGTCGTCTCCAACGCCGACCCGAAGCGTACCTTCCTCACGCTGTGCGATCCCGCCGGGCTGCCGCCCGACTTCGTCCGCGGCATCCGCGCCATCCGCATGAACGGCCCCTGCGGCAAGGTCAATTTCGTGCTCGACCGCGAGCCGCGTTTCACCGGGATGCCCGCATCGCACTCGCCGGCCGAGCGCTCCCTGGTCACGCTGCCGCCGTCGCTCGCCGAGGCGGAGGCCAGCTACAACGACGCGCGTTGCGGACGGCTGCCGGACTCGCTGTGGGTGGACTGCGTGCTGGCGTCGAACGTCGACGGATCGCTGGTAAGCGACGGCCGCCACGTGCTGACGACGTTCGTGCAGTACCTTCCCTACCGGCTGGCGCAGGGCGACTGGCAGGCGCGGCGCGAAGAACTCGGCGAGCGCGTGACGGCACTGATCGAGCGCTACGCGCGGGGCTTCGCCGACAGCGTCGTCGCCCGCCGGGTGCTGACGCCGGCCGATCTCGAGAGGATCTTCGGCATCACCGAGGGCAACATCTTCCACGGCGACTTGGGCCTCGACCAGCTCCTGTTCCTGAGGCCGCTGCCGGGATGGGCGCACTACCGCACGCCGCTCGCTGGGCTGTACCTCTGCGGCGCCGGTACGCACCCGGGCGGCGGCGTGACCGGGGCACCGGGCTACAACGCGGCGCGGCAGATACTCGCGGACCGGCGTCGGCGGCACTTTACCGGGGACAGCTAGCGGATGGGGAAGCCGGAGGCGCGCAGCCGCGCTGCGCTGGCCTCGTATTCATCCTTGCTGGCGTAGTTGAGTACGACGTCGAAGCGGCCAACGCCCTTGCGGAACCAGTCCAGCCTGAGTGCGTCACTGCGCGCCTCCATGCGCTCGACGAACGCGGCTGCACGATACGGCTCACCGAAACTCAACAGGACCGTGTGCCCGATATCCGAGTACAGGCTTGCGACAGCCGGATCGTTGCTGCGATCGCCGAGGACATAGTCCAGGTGTCGATAGATATAGCCGCTGTACCAGGTCGCACCCGAAGGAATAGACGCGGCCGACTTCTTGATCCGACCCGGGCCGTAGTTGTAAGCAGCAAGCGCCAGGTGCAGATCGTTGTCGTAGCGAACCATCAACTCCTTCAGGTAGCGCGCACCCGCCTCGATGTTCGTGCACGGATCGTAGAGCTGCGACAGGCGGTAAATGCCCAGGTGCCTGGCCGTTTCGGGCCACTGGATCTGCATGACCCCGTGCGCGTTGGCGCGCGAGCGCGCCGACGCGTCGAAGTCGCTTTCGCCGCGAGCGACCGCCAGCAGCAGCGTCTCGGGAATATCGTGCGCACGCGAAGCGCTGCGGAAACAGTTCGCATGGGGGAACCGGTAGTCCGGCTCAATGCCGGTGTCCTGCGCCAGGTATCGCTGCCAGGCCGTGCCGGGATCGTCGCTGCCTGCCAGCCGGGCCTCGGCCGCACCGGCAATGCAGAGCGCAGCAGAGAACAGCAGGGCAGGTCTCACCGGTCCGCATCCGAGAGATCGAGCCCCGTCGCGGCGGCGATCTGCGAGAGCTTGATGCGCCGCTCGTCGTCATCGTCGTAGGAAAACGCGACTTCGTATACGCCGGTCTTTTTCCTGACGACGCGATAATCGAGGCCGGTGACGTTTTCCAGGCGGCGGACGAATCCCCGGGCGGCGATCTCGCTGCGGAACGGGTTCCAGAATGGCTGCCAGCCGGTCTCGGCGGCGGTCTGCGTCGGCGCCGCCGGCGGCGGATCGATTTCGGACACTGCGCCGCTTGCCGCAACGGCCCCTGTCGCATCGTCGATCGGCGTCGCCGGTGGTTGTTCGGCTTCGGTTTCGACGTTGGCTGCGGGCTGGGTCGACTCGGCGGCCTCGGCGGCCTCAGCGGCCTCGTTGGCCATTCGCTGCTTATCCTTGAGCTGCTGAATGACGAGGTCGAAGCGACCCGACTTGGTCGCCTCTTCGGCGGGACGAATGCTCGGGATACCGACCAGCATGAAGAGCAGGGCGATGGAGGCGATGGAGCCGACGATGAATCCGAGAAGTCTGAACATACGCTGCCCCGGCCTAGTAGATGTTCCTTATTCTTATGGCGTTCCAGTCGACGAACGGCTGCCAGCGCTCGACCTCGGACGACAGCCGGGCCAGCCAGTCCTCGAGTTCCCGTCCCTCGTAGCCGGCGCGCACGGACTCCGAGCAACGTCGCGGCAGTGTGTCGAGATGGTCGGCAATCGCGCGTGCGGCCTTGCCGTTGCTGACGGCGATCGCGTACCAGACATCGGCATTCGGATCCAGCCGCCACTCCGTCTCGGGCAGCCAGGAATCGCGTAGCAGGCTCGTCGGCATGGCGACGGTAATCGCCTCGTTCGCGCGCGCAATTCTCGCGGCGGTCCGATAATTGCAGCTCTCGTTGCTCAGCCGGACCAGGCCGTTGTTCTGTTGATGATTCAGCACGAAGACGACGGCGTCGTCGCGCGTCCGGATTTGCAGGCCGAGGCAGGCCGCCTGCCGGCTGCCGATGCTGACGCCACCGTAGCCGTGCCGGCGGTGCGTGCAGCCGCCTCTTGCCTCGATCCTGACCAGCTCGAGGGGTTCGAGGAGGTCGCCCGATTCCGGGATGAACGGTTCGTCAGCGACCGCCGCCGGCCCGGCCAGTCGGAACTGCCGGGGGATGCGCACGTAGACGCCGCTGCTGATCGGCTGCAGGCCGCTGCCCGCATCCTTCGGCGTAATCGTCACCCAGTACTGGTGCAGCTCGCCGTCGACGGGATGCGGCTGACCTTCCAGCAGCGCATTCGCCTGCAGGTCGTCCACGGCTATCTGCAGCGAGCTGATGCCGGTAATGTGATTGCTGACGAGATCCAGCACGCCGTCCAGGCCGCTGCTGCCGGAGGCGGCCGGTCGGGAAACGACGTACTCGCCGCTCACCTGGCGCATCAGCTCACAGCGCAGATCGTGGGCAAGATGCGCGGCGACCAGGTCGGTCTCCGTCTGCTCGTAGGGCACGCTGCGTTGACCGACAAACGTGCGGTCCAGGGCCGGCTGCCGCAAAAGGCGCCATTCGCGCCGATCGAGTCGACCGCGCCACTCGGTGCCGAACCCGGAGACCCAGGTCTTCTCCACCGCATCCAGCGCGCGGACCGACACCAGCGCCTCGTCGGGCGACCCTGCCCGCAGTTCGATGCCGATGAAGTACTGCACGTCGCCTGCGCTGCAGTCCGCACCGCCCTGCGGGAAGCGGCGCCGTGCGTGCGGCGCGGCAGGCTGCCATGCGACGGTGACGCCCGGCGCATCGATGAGCGCCTCCTGCAGGCTGTCGCGCAATTTCAGCGACAGCGCATCGACTTCGGCTGCCGGGCTGCCGTCTTTCATCACGACGAACCGGAGTGCCGCGCCCTTGAAGCGGGGATGGTCCGCGATCTTCCCGGCGACATAATGTGCGAGGTCGTTTTCCACCCAGCGCTCGACGTTCTGGCCGCGTGCGGCCGCTTCGTCGGCCAGCAGGGCGGTGCCGATAACGAACGCCCATGCAGCAATCGAGCTGCAGATCGCGGGCGCCGATGCGGTCGCAAGCATGGTTCAGCGCTCCAGCCGGAGGTCGCCATTGGCGCCGATGACCAGTGAACCGCCGGAGTCCTGCGCGAGGTAGCGCTCGAGTTCGCGACTCAGCCGGGCCGGCAGCGTGACCCCCCAGGTGACCACGCCCGCCGTGCCGCTGCGGCGCAGCGCGGCGATGACGTCTGGCGGCACCGTCGACTCCTGCATTTCGTGGAACTGCCCGGGGCTGCTCGCCGGCCAGAAGCTGACCGCCCCGCGGTTCACCGACATCCGCAGCGCCTTGCCCGGCCGGACCGCGTACAGGCCGACCTCGTTGCGGGCGACGAGCCGCGTCAGCGCCAGGTCCGATTCGAAGCGCAGCGTGAAGCCGTCCTGTGCCGGCGCCACCGTCGGCGGCGGCTCGGCGGCTGCCGCCGGCGGCGCCGGGACCGGCCGGGGTACGGGCTCTGCCCTGGCCTTCACGGCCTCGGGTTCGCGGTATGGAACGGCCGGTGGCAGTGGTTCCCGACGCGGTGGCGACAGGGGTGCAGGCGCCTGCGCCGGCGTAACGTTCGCGGGCTCCGGCGCAGGCGTTTCCCCGGCCGCGGCAGCGGGCGCTTCTTCGGCCGCGGGAGCCGCTTCGAGGACGGCGTGCGACGCGAGCGACTGCGGTCCCGACTCGGGTGCCGGCAGGCTCTGGACCAGGGCGAAGATGGCGACCAGGCACAGGGAAATGATGGCCATGAAGCGCATGACATCCGTCTGCAGGTCTGCCGCGCCGCCGGCATCCAGGTCCATGCCGCGGTTTAGCGGATAGCTGAGCGGTGAACGAGTCATTGCGCCGCGCCCCCGGAGTCGGGTCGCGTCTCCCGCAGGTGCTCCTCGATCCGGTGCAGCGCATCCTTCATGCTGGAGGTATCGACGCGCGCGGCCCGGTCGTAGCGCTGCTGCAGCCGGGAGCCGAGAGAGATCGACTTGTAGACGCGCATCAGGTAGCCGCCCACCCCGCCGAAGATCGTCGTCGAAAGCGCCAGCAGTATGCCGCCGTCGACGAGGCGCTCGAGGACGCCGAACGCGCCCTGCTGCAGCGTCGCATCACGATCGCCGAGCGCCACGATCAGCGCGCTGCGCATGCCGATGGCGGTCCAGATCACGCCGGTGCCGAAGAACAGCGTCGTCCAGGTGTCGGCAAGGTGGTCGAGCTGGACGATGTCTTCTACGGGCCTGTCGCTGTCGAGATGCCTGCGGAGCCGCCCGATGGTGACGAAGAACGCGAGCAGCAGCAGCGCGAACACCGGCAGGGACCAGCCGAGATTTGCATACAGCCACAGGGTCCAGCCGCCCGCATCCGGCAGCAGGCCATGGTCGAAGGTCACGAGATCGCTGCGACTGAGGATGTACAGCACGGACGCGCAGCCGACCAGCGAGCCGAAGATACCGGCGCTGAATCCCTGCGCGAACCGGCGACCGTTCGTCGGCACTGTCATCACGATGTGCTCAATTGCCGGCTGTGCAGGCCGTGCAGGTTGCCTCCAGGACCAGCTCGACCTCACGGTACAGTTCGTCCGCGCGATAGTAGCCGGTGTTGTCGAGGCTGACGCGCAGCAGTCCGCGCTCCTTGTCGCTGAGCTCGCGCTCCATGTCGAGCATGACCCGGTCGCGGCGCGGGCATGTGTGCGAGCAATTGTTGTAGTCGCTCGCCAGGGAAACGAACTTCACGTTGAAGAAACGATTGTAGTATTCCCGCGCCTGCCGCTGGCTCAGCAGTCCCTGGTCCGCCGACCAGACCAGGAATTCGCTGAAGCGCCGCTTGTTTTCGGGCCGCGGGTCGCCTTCGGCGACGACCAGCAGGTCATCGTAGAAGCGGTCGAAGTGTGCGGCGCAGCCGTCGTTCAGCGAGCGCTTGACGTGATCGAAGGCCGCGTCGAGGTTCTTGGTCTGGGGACCGCCGCACGGCGGCGGCGTGCTGGCACAGGAACTCAGTGCAGCGGCCCACAGGATGATCAGGGCAATCGGGAAAACGGGAGATCGACGCTTAGGCATGGCTCGAAGTTCCTCGGTTCGCGTGACGGGGATCAGTTTTCGAGGGGGCTGCGATAGGCCTGCTCGAAACTGCCGGGCGGCGGTGCCGCGATCGCGTAATCAGCCGCCTCGTCGCCGAACAGGATGGACTTGACGCCGCCGACGATTTCCATCATCTCCGGCGTGATCGTGCCGAACGACTGGTTCAGCTGCTCGATCAGCGTGGCCCGCGCAATCTCTTCGCGGGTGCGGGCTATGAGTTCGCTGGTATCGTCCATGTCGAGGTAGATGTCGGAGGCAAGCACCGCCAGCGACTGGTCGGACTTGCTGCTCGACGAGGCGACGAGCTGGTAGTACTGGCGAAATCGCTCACTGAGCCGCATGCCCGACCGCCCGCGGAGCGATGGCGCCGGCGCGCTTTCCGCCTCGGCGCTCCCGCCGAGCAGCGTTTCCTGCAGGGTCCAGGACGTCATCTTGTTGCCGAGTTCGCTGCGCAGCCGCTTTTCGAGGCTCAGCCGGGTGTTGTTTACGGTGTGCTCCATGTCCGGCAGCCGCTCCTCCATGATGCCGAGCATTTCGAGGTACGTGGCGCCGAGCTGCCTCGAAAGTCGCTGGCAGCCGGGGTCGCTGTCGGCGCCCTCGCACTTGCTCTCGAGATAAAGCTGCTGCTGCTGATCGAGACGCCCGATGACTTCCTGCAGCCCCGTTTCCATCTCCTTCGCCACGCTGCTGGTCTGGCGCAGATCCTCTACCACGGTCGTCGGGAAAAGCCGGATCGTGGGCGTGTTCGCCAGGGCCTGGACAGTGACGACGAGCAGAACTGCAAGCGCGGCGCCCGCCATTCGGACGAGGCCGAAAGCGAGCTGCCTGGCGGCGGGGATAGTCGTCTCGGGGCGAGTGGGGGCGGGCTGCATGGCGCGATCTCCGGTATTGATTCGAGTCCGATTCCGCCGCAGGTGGAACGGGCATTTCCGCCGTCAGCCACCTGTAGATGTCGCATTTCACGCTACGTGCACGATGCTGAATAGAACCTGAATCGGCCCGGAGCGCCGCTGCCGCCCCGTTCCGCCGGGCCCGGCACGCTGCCGACAGGGATAGTCGCGGGCAGCGGCCGAAGCCCGTGGCCCGCCCGCAGCGCGATTCCCTTCTGCCGCGCGATGAGCCATTCTTGCGGCTTCGGAACGCTGACCGGAGCTTCACGAATGGCTCGACGACTCGCCGCACTCCTCACGCTGCTCCCGCTCTTCGCCGCCGGCCAGGACCGCTTCCTCGTCGACTGGGACGAGATCGGCGACGAATCCATCGGCTACATGGTCGATCTCGTGCGCATCGACTCCTCCAACCCACCCGGCAACGAGACAAAGGTCGCCAACTACCTGAAGGAGGTGCTGGCGAGGAACGGCATCGATTCGCAGATGTACGCGCTGGATCCCGATCGCGCCAACCTCGTCGCGCGCTACGAGGGCAACGGTTCGAAACGGCCGATCCTGATCATGGGTCACACCGACGTCGTCGGTGTGCAGGCGGATCAATGGTCGGAGGAGCCGTTCGGTGCCGCGCGCAAGGACGGCTACATCTGGGGACGCGGCACGCTCGACGACAAGGACAATGTCACTGCCGGCCTGATCGTCATGTTGCTGCTCAAGCGTCTCAACGTCGAGATGGATCGCGACATCATCTTCCTCGCCGAATCCGGCGAAGAAGGAACGCCGCACGTCGGCATCAACTTCATGGTGGAAAAACACTGGGACGTCATCGAGGCCGAATACGCGATTGCGGAAGGCGGCGGCATGCAGGAGGTCGATGGCCACGTACACGTCGTCGGCGTTCAGACCACCGAGAAGATGCCGCGCCGCGCGACCCTCGTGGCGCGTGGCACAGCCGGCCATGGCTCACGCCCGCGGACGGACAACGCCGTCACGATGCTGGCCGAGGCGGTTGCCAAAGCCGGCAACTGGCAGACGCCGATCGGCCTGAACAGCACGACGCGCGCCTATTTCGAGCGCCTGGCGACGATCAGCGCAGATGACGCCGCGTTCCGCTACGGCAATATCGAGAACCCGGCTCACCAGGCGGAGATCGACGCCTGGTTCCGCGAGAACGACCCGCATCACTATTCATCGCTCAGGACCTCGGTCGTGCCGACGATCATCGATGCCGGCTTCCGCAGGAACGTCATCCCCTCGGAAGCCCGCGCCGTGCTCGACATCCGCATGCTCCCGGGCGAAGACGTCGACGCTTTCTATCGCAAGCTCGGCGAGGTGATCGACAATCCCGCCATCGAGATCGTGCCCGAGGAGATCTATCGGCCGGCCGCGCCGCCCTCCGGTATCGACAACGAGATGTTCGAGGTCATCGAGGCAGTGGCAAAGCGCATGTATCCGCAGTCGACGACGCTGCCGGTCATGGCGACCGGTGCCACCGACATGGCCCAGCTACGGGCGAAGGGCACGGAGTCCTACGGTATCGGCCCGGCGAGGACGCTCGAGGAGATCAACAGCCGCTTCGGCGCGCACAGCGACGACGAGCGTATCTCCGAGGAATCGCTGAAACAGATGATCCGCTTCCTGTGGAACATCGTCATCGAGATCGGCGCTGCGGACTGAGTCGTCGGGCCGGGCCCCGGTGCTGAGGCTGCCGGGCACGCGCTAGCGGCCGGCGCGGTCGCCGCGAATGAAACACCACGCAAGCGCGCCCGCGAGCGCGAACAGCGCGCCGGTCGACATGGCTACGGTCCAGCCGAAGCCCGCCGCGACCGTCGGCACCAGCAGGCCGCCGGCGAAGCCCGCGCAGTTGCCGCCGGTATTGAGGATGCCGCCCGCGGAGGATGCGTGCCGGCCCGACACCGCGATCGTCGTCGCCCAGTACGCCGCCTCCGTGAGCTGCGTGCAGCCGAAGCTCGCGCACAGCAGCACGATCGCCGCCGTCGCCGTTCCTGCGTTCGCGCCCGCGTACAGGAACCCGGCGCACAGCAGCAGGCTCGGGATCGCCAGCCAGCGCGGACCCCAGCGCATCCCGAAGCGCTTCATCAGCCGGTCGCAGGCGAAACCACCCACCGTCGCGCCCACGGCGCCCAGGATCCATTGCGCCGAGGTAAAGGCACCGGCGGCCTGCGCGCCGAAGTCGCGCACCTGCACCAGGTAATAAAAGAACCAGTTGAAGAACAGGTAGAACACGTAGTTCATGCAGAAGTAGCTGAACGTGAGCATGAGCACGTCGGGGTTCTTCAGCGCAATGCGCCAGGCCTGCCTCACGACATCGGCGTCCGGCGGCGGGCGGCCGGCGTCGATGATTTCCAGTTCGCGTCGGCTCACGCTGCCGTGGTCCTTGGGATAGTCGCGGACGTACCACCACCACGCGCCGGCGAGCGCGAATGCCGCCGGCGCGGTGACCAGCAGCGCGCCGCGCCAGCCGACCAGTTCCATCAGCCACACAAGGAGCGGCGCCGAGGCCGCCGCGCCCAGCGTCAGCCCGGTGCTCGAAAGGCCGTTCGGCAGGCCCCAGCCGCCGACGGGGAACCAGTTCGCGACGGTGCCGCAGCCGGTCACCGGGTACAGCGGCGCCTGGGTCGCGCCGACCAGGAAGCGCAGCACGACGAGCGCGCCGAGGACCGCACCGGCCGGCAGCAGCTCCGGGCCCGGCGCCAGCGCGGTGAAGACGGTCAGGAGACCCCAGCACAGCGCGGCCAGCGCAAGCACGCGGCGCGCGCCGAAGCGGTCGCCGAGCGCGCCGCCCGGGATCTGGAAGATTGCATAGCCGAGCGCGAACGCCGAGAAGATCATGCCCAGTTCGGCTTCGCTGAGCCCGAGATCGTCGATGACCCGCTCACCGACGACGGACATGTTCGTGCGCAGCAGGTACGCGGTGAAACTCGCGACGACGATCAACGCCAGGATGCGCCAGCGCACGCCGCTGTCCCGGCTCCGGCTTTCCGGTCCCCGCATGCGCTCCCCCGGCGGCACGAATCCGGCACCATGATGCCGGATTTCGGCGTCCCGGGGCGGAAAAGCTCGAGGACCCGCTGACGTCTCGTCCGGTAACGGCGGCTCGAACCACGGACGAAGTCGGCGATCAATCCGTCGGCTCCGTGCCTGCCCGGCACTGCGCGGGCGCTTCCTGGAATCGGCGGCGCGCCCGGTCGGCGCAGACGGGCTCAGCGCCTGCCGCAGTTGTAGCGGCTGCCCCGCTTCGGTACACCGGCGCGGTCGAGGCTGCCGGTCGCGTTGATATAGATGCGCCCGCCTGCCGCGTAGCACTGGCGGCGATACTCGAGGAAGCGCGCCTGGAAATCGAGGCGCCGGTATTCCCGGTTCTCCCGGGCCTGGTCCGACAGCGAGGCGCAGCCGGCGAGCAACAACGCGATGGTAACGACCAACGTCTTCATGCCCCTGCTCCTTCGGGTTCCATTGTCAGCGATTCGTGACCGGCCTGCCGCGACCGGCAGCCGGCTCCCATACCGGACAGATACCTCGCCTCGCCGGGCGGTTGCAGCGGCGTCATAACGAATGGTTATTGCAGGGAGACGGCCGCGGCTCAGAGGCAGCGGTACCTGTCGTTGCGTCGCGGAACGCTGCTCTGTCCGATTCGCCGGCCGGCCTCGACGTAGATCGTGCCGCCGCGCGCCCGGCAGCGGGCGCGAAATTCGAGGTAGCGCGCTTCGAAGTCCAGGCGCCGGTAATCGCGCGCCTCGCGCTGTTCTTCAGTCAGCGGCGCGCAGGCGGGTATGCCTATCGGCCGGGCGGCGGCGCAGGTTCAGGCTTCAACAAGACGGAGGAGCGCCTGTTCTGCCCGCGGATGCCGATACATCATATGCGGCCGCGGCGGGCCTGCGACCGTTGCGCCCGTGCGCAGCGGCCGACGTTCAGCGCGCGAAGGGGATGCGCTTCAGCACGAGGTGGCCGTTGCTCATGACGAGCAGCACGTCCTGGAGCGCCGCGACGTCGTCCAGCGGGTTGCCGGGAACGAGGATCAGGTCGGCTTCGAAGCCGGCGACGATGCGGCCCGTACGATCGCCGACGCCTAAGAGTTCCGCGGAGGACGTCGTCGCAGCCCTGAGCGCGTCGACGGAACTCATACCGAGTTCGACGAATCGCGCTACCTCGAACGCGATACGGTTGATCGATTCCGCTTCGTAGGAATTGTCGGCGCCGGTCGCGAAGCGCACGCCGATGCGGTAACCCTCGCGGATCGCCTGCTCGAGATGCGGCACCATGTGCCGCCCGCGAAGCCTGAGCACATAGTCGTAGCGCTCTTCGTTCAGCTCGTGCATCGTGACCCAGGTCGGCACGAACCAGGTACCGCGCTGCTTCATGAGTTGCAGCGTCTCCCCGGACAGGTAGGTGCCGTGCTCGATGCTGCGCGCGCCGGCGAGCACGGCTGCGCGCGCGCCCTCGTCACCGTGCGCGTGGACCAGCACCGGCAGGCCGTGCCGCTCCGCCTCTTCAACGACGATCGCGAGCTGCCGCTCGGTGTAGACCTGCTGCCGCGGATCCGTACCCGGGAGTCCGGCGCGCTGCGTGCCGCGGGTCTTGATGACGTCTACGCCGCGCTCGGCGTTTATGCGCACCAGCAGGCGCAGCTCTTCATCACTGCGCACGCCGCCGGCGAGCGGCGCGAGGCGCGGATCGGCGAGCACCGTGTCGCCGAGTTCGGGCGTGACGTAGACCCCGGCGGCCAGCATCTCGGGACCCGGCAGAGCGCCGTTCCTGACCAGTTCCCGCAGGCCGACGTCCTGGTAGGCCTGCGTGCTCGCCGAGCGCACGGTGGTCACACCGGATTCCAGCGCGCGCCGGGCCGCCTCGAGGTTGTCGAGGTGTGTGTGGACGTCGAAGAGGCCGGGCATCAGGTAGTGACCCTCGCCGTCGATGCGCTCGTAGCCTGGCGGAACGGCGAGATTCGCATTGCCGACCGCCGCGATGCGGCCGTCGACGACCAGCACCGTGGCATTGCGGTCGACTCGCTCGTCCACGCCGTTCCAGACGTTGACGTTTTGGAACGCGAAGTTCGCGGCCCCGGCGTCCGCGGCGAACAGGTTGAGTACGGCGGCGGCAGCGGTGAACCAGGTCTTCATGGGCTTCTCCATCGTGCGGCGGTTGCCGGGCGCTCGCTGCGGCCGCGGCTGCACGCATCATGCGCGATCGCGGCGGCGGTGCCAACGCGGGCGTCTGCAGTTCGTTACATCCCGCAACACTCTCGCGCACCGGCGGCCGTAGCAAGCGGTTATCATTGACGTTTAGCCCTTTCCGCACCCGATATGAGCGCATCCCAGCCTGCACCGGGACCGGTGCGCGACATCTATGCCCTGCTGACCGGCGACGAGGATGCGCGCGTCTGCAAGGACATCCCCGACGAATCCTGCCGCGAGCAGCCGCGCAATTATCTCGTGCAGATCGTCGCGAACAGCGGGACCAAGATCGGCGACGAGCTGGCGAGCCCCAAGCTCGTGCTCGCCTGGCTGATGACGCACGTCGGTGCACCGTCGTTCATGCTCGGACTGCTCGTGCCGATACGCGAATCGCTGTCGCTGCTGCCACAGCTCTTCATCGCCCGCCGGATCCGCGAAGTGCCGGTGCGCAAGTGGTTCTGGGTCGCCGGCAGCGTCGCGCAGGGCCTGTGTGTGGCCGGCATGGCCGTTGCCGTGACGGCCAACGACGGGGCCGCGGCAGGCTGGGCGATTCTCGCGCTGCTCGTCGTCTTCAGCCTGGCGCGCGGCGTGTGCTCGGTGGCGTCGAAGGACGTTCTCGGCAAGACCATCGCCAGGACCCGCCGCGGCTCGGTCAGCGGCTACGCCGCGTCGGTCTCCGGCGCCGCGGTGGTCGCGATCGGCCTCGCCGGCATGCTGCCGGGCGCCGACGGCCGCGGCATGTGGTTCTACGTGGCGCTGCTGACGGCGGCCGGCGGCCTGTGGGTCGTCTCGGCCGCGGTCTACAGCCTGCTGCGGGAGTATCCCGGGGCGACCGAGGGCGGCGGCAACGCGATCAGCGAAGCGCTCGCTCAGCTCGCGCTGATCCGCGACGACCGGCAGCTGCGCAATTTCGTCATCGTGCGCACGCTGCTGATCTCGACGGCGCTGGTCGCTCCGTTCTACGTCAGCCTGATGAGCGGGGCGTCCGGCGATGCGCTCGCCGGCCTCGGCGCGCTGATGATCGCATCCGGGGCCGCGAGCTTCCTGAGCGCCCCGGTGTGGGGGCGGCTGTCGGACCGCTCGAGCCGCATCGTCATGGCGGCAGCGGCTGCGCTCGCCGCGGTGACCGGCTCCTTGACTTTCGCCGTCGCATCCCTGGCCGGCGACAGCCTCGGCATCTGGTGGTACCCGGCAGCGTACTTCCTGCTGGCGGTCGCGCATGCCGGCGTGCGTCTCGGCCGCAAGACCCATCTCGTCGACATGGCGACCGCCGAGAATCGCGCGGCTTACGTCGCCGTGAGCAATACGATCATCGGCGTCATGCTGCTGGTCGGCGGAGCTTTCGCCGGTGCCGCATCGCTGTTCGGCCCCGCGGGCGCCATCCTGACACTGGCCGCCGTATCGGCCGTTGCTGCGATCGCGGCCCTGTCGCTCGACGAGGCGCAGCAGTAAGGTCGCCGCGCTGCTAAGCTCGCCGATGTACGTTGCGGCAGGTGGCGGCATGGGCGACACGAGGCGACTGGTCGACTGCATCGGCAATACGCCGCTGATACGGCTGAACCGTATCTCCGACGCCTGCGGCTGCGAAATCCTCGGCAAGGCCGAGTTCATGAATCCCGGCGGCTCGGTCAAGGATCGCGCGGCGCTGGGCATGATCCTCGCGGCCCGGAAATCGGGCGCCCTGAAGCCTGGCGGCACGATCGTCGAGGGCACGGCCGGCAACACCGGCATCGGTCTCGCGATGGTCGGCAACGCGCTGGGGCATCGCAGCGTCATCGTCATGCCGGACAACCAGAGCCGTGAGAAGATCCGGACGCTCGCAGCCTACGGCGCGCAGGTCCGGCTGATCCCGGCAGTCCCCTACAAGAACCCGGCGCACTTCGTCCACACGTCCGGGCGGCTGGCGGCCGAACTCGACGAATCCTCGGAGAACGGGGCGTTCTGGGCCAACCAGTTCGAGAACACGGCGAATCGCGATTTCCACGAGTGCACGACGGGCCCCGAGATCTGGGTGCAGACCGACGGCGCGGTAGACGGCTTCGTCTGTGCAGTCGGAACGGGCGGCA
>JBFJUJ010000046.1:0-15354 GCA_041624755.1 Woeseia sp.
GGTCGGCTCGAGCCATGGAAAGGGCCATAGCGAGCGCGACGCCCGCCGGCAGCGATCGGATGTTTTTCATTCAGAACTCCCCTGGCGCTTCCGGTCCCGGGACATGGCGGGCGTCGCCGTCAAGCCGATGTCGTCAGCGCTTCTTGCGCGGCATGTAGAGATCGGTCAGCGAGCCGTCGAAGCCCTCGGCCGCGAACGCGACGGTTTCCGACAGCGTCGGGTGCGGGTGGATCGTCAGCGCGATGTCGGTGGCATCGGCGCCCATCTCGACCGCGAGGCACAGCTCGGAGACCAGGTCGCCGGCCGTCGGGCCGACGATGGCGCCGCCGAGGACGCGGCCGTTCGACTTGTCGAACAGGAGCTTGGTGAATCCCTCGGTGCGGCCGAGAGCCAGCGCGCGGCCGCTCGCCGCCCACGGGATCTGGATCTTCTCGTAGTCGGCGCCGTTCTTCTTCGCCTCGCGCTCGGTCAGGCCACACCAGGCGATCTCGGGATCGGTGTAGGCGACGCTCGGGATCGTGCGCGCGTCGAAGGCCGCCTTGTGCCCGGCGGCGACCTCGGCCGCCACCTTGGCCTCGTGCGTCGCCTTGTGCGCCAGCATCGGGCCCGGTACGAGGTCGCCGATCGCGAAGATGTGATCCACGTTCGTGCGCATCTGCTTGTCGACCTCGATCACGCCGCGATCCGATACCTTCACGCCGGCCTTGTCCGCATCGAGGCGGTCGCCGTTCGCGCGCCGTCCGACCGCGACGAGGACGCGGTCGTAGATCTCGCTGCCCGGTGCGTCCTTGCCGTCGAAGCTCACCTCGATGCCCGGCTCGGTCGCGCGCATGCCGGTGACCTTCGTGCCGAGCATGATCGCCTCGTAGCGCTTGTCGACGACCTTGCGGAAGGGCCGCAGGAGATCCTGGTCCGTTTCCGGCATCAGCGTGTCGGTCAGCTCGACGACGCTGACGCGCGTGCCGAGTGCCGCGTAGACGCAGGCCATCTCCAGCCCGATGATGCCGCCGCCGACAACCAGCATCCGTCTCGGCAGCGGCGCGAGTTCGAGCGCGCCCGTCGAATCGACGATGCGCTCGTCGTCCGGCAGATTGGGCAGCATCGCCGCCTCGGAGCCCGCGGCGATGATGCACTGCTCGAAGTCGACGGTCTCGCCCGAGTCGAGAACCAGGCGGTTCGCCGACTGGAACCTGGCGGTGCCGTGCAGGACGCGCACCTTGCGCTGTTTCGCGAGCTGCGCCAGGCCGCCGGTCAGCCTGCCGACGACGCCGTCCTTCCAGTCGCGGAGCTTCAGGGCATCGATGCGCGGATTGCCGAATTGCACGCCGTGCGCGGCCATGGCCTCCGCGTCGTCGATGACCTTCGCCGCGTGCAGCAGCGCCTTCGACGGGATGCAGCCGACGTTCAGGCAGACGCCGCCGAGCACGTCCCAGCGCTCGACGAGGACGACGTCCATGCCGAGGTCGGCTGCGCGGAACGCTGCCGTGTAGCCGCCGGGCCCGGCGCCGAGCACGACGAGCCCTGCCTTGTGATCGGCGCTGCCGGCGGGCGTCGCCGCGGCCGCGGGCGGGCTCTCCTCCGCCCGCTCGCCGCCCCCCGCCGTATCGGCAGCCGCCTCCGTTGCGGCGGCGCCTTCCCCTGGCCCGGCCGCCGGCTCGCCCGCACCCGCGGCCGTTTCGTACTCGAGCACCGCGTCGCCCTTCGACACGCGGTCGCCGGTGCTCACCAGTATCTTGCCGACCTTCCCGGCTTCCGTCGCCGGGACGTCCATCGTTGCCTTGTCGGTCTCCAGCGTGATGACGGGGTCTTCCGGCTGCAGCTCGTCTCCCGGCTTGACCAGCACTTCGATGATCTCGACGTCTGCGAAGTCGCCCATGTCGGGGACCTTGAGGGTCTTGGTTTCACTCATGGATTGCGCCTGGTGGCCAATGTGGATTGCAGGGTTGCCGGCCTAGGGGATGGCTTCCATCAATGCGTCGACGTCGGCCAGCGCCCCGGACAGGAAAGTGGTGAAACGCACGGCGTAGGCACCATCGATGACGCGATGGTCGTAGGAGAACGACAGCGGCAGCATCAGTCGCGGCACGAAGTTCTCCCCGTCCCAGACCGGCTGCATCGACGAGCGCGACACGCCGAGGATACCGACCTCGGGTGCGTTGACGATCGGCGTGAACGCGGTGCCGCCGATGCCGCCCAGGCTCGAGATCGTGAAGCTCGCGCCCTGCAGCTGGTCGGCCTTGAGCTTGCCCTCGCGGGCCGCCAGCGACAGCTGCCCGAGATGCTCGGCCAGTTCGTAGACGTCCATCGTGTCGGCGTCGCGGATGACCGGCACCATGAGCCCCTGCTCGGTGTCCGCCGCGAAGCCCAGGTGATAGTAGTTCTTGTAGACCAGCGACTTGCCGTCGCCCGACAGCGATGCGTTGACCTTCGGGAACTCCTTCAGCGCCCGGACGCAGGCACGCATGATGAAGGCCAGCGGCGTCAGCGAGATACCGCGCTCCTTCGCCGGCCCTTTCAGCTTCTGGCGGCGTTCTTCGAGCGACGTGATGTCGGCGAGGTCGTGCTGCGTCACGTGCGGCAGGTTGATCCAGCTCGCCTGCAGGCGCGGGCCGGATATTTTCTGGATGCGCGTCAGCGGCTGCTCGTCGACCTCGCCGAATTTCGCGAAGTCCACGGCCGGCACCTGCGGCAGGGCAGCGGCGCCCGCCGGCGCCTGCTGCTGCGCGCCGAGGGTCCGCTTGACGAAGGCCTTGACGTCGTCGTGCAGCACCCTGCCCTTCTCGCCGCCGGGCCTGACCTGCGCGAGGTCGACGCCCAGTTCGCGCGCCAGCTTGCGCACCGACGGGCTCGCATGCGCCTTGGAGAAGCCGGCCTCGTCGATGGGCGGCAACTCTCGGCCCGCTGCAGGCGCCTGTGGTGGCGACGGCGCTGCGGCAGCGGCTTGCGGCGTTTTCGCGGTGGCTGGGGCCGGCTCTTTCTTCGCTGGCGCGTCCGGCTTTTCACGGTCGTCTGCAGCGCCGCTCGCCGGCTTGGCGCCGGCAGTCGCAATCACCGCGACCGCGTCGCCCTGCGAGACCTTGTCGCCGACGGAGACGCTCACGGACCGGACCGTGCCCGCAACCGTCGTCGGCACGTCCATCGTCGCCTTGTCGGTCTCGAGCGTGATCAGCGGGTCCTCGACGCCGACGTCGTCGCCTTCCTCGACGAGGACCTCGATCACGTCGACGTCACTGAAGTCGCCGATGTCAGGGACGGTGACCGTCTGCTCGGCGCCGGTCGCCGGCCCGGCCGCATCGTCACCGGAATCGCCCTCGCCATTGCCGCCTGCACCCTCGGGCTGCGGCTCGTCGGCAGCCTCGTCGCGCCGGCCATCGCCGCCTGCGCTCGCATCGGTCTCGCCGTCGTCGCCGCCGCCGGCCGCGACCTGCATCGTGCCGATCCGGTCGCCCGAATTGACGCGGTCGCCGACGCTTACCGTCAACGACTCGATCGTGCCGTCCGCCGGGGCCGGCACGTCCATGGTCGCCTTGTCCGTCTCCAGCGTGATGAGGCCGTCTTCTCTGGCTACCGAGTCGCCGCTGGACACCAGCACCTCGATCACTTCGACGTCCGAGAAATCCCCCATGTCGGGGATGATGATGTCCTTGCTGTCCGCCACTCGTTGCTCCAGCTATGACGCTATCAAAGCGTGACCGGGTCGGGTTTTTCGGGGTCGATCCCGTATTTCTCGATCGCCTGGGATACGGTCTTCTGGTCCAGCGCGCCGTCGTCGGCCAGCGCCTTCAGCGCCGTGACCGCGATATAGCGCTTGTCGACTTCGAAGAACTGCCGGAGCGCCTTGCGCGCATCGGAGCGGCCGTAGCCGTCGGTGCCGAGCGTCACGTAGGTCCCGGGCATCCAGCGCTGGATCTGGTCGGGAACGATCTTCATGTAGTCGGTCGCCGCGATGAACGGCCCCTTGCGGCCGTCCAGTTTGCTCTCGAGGTAGCTCTTCCGCGGCGGATGCTCGGGATGCAGCTGGTTCCAGCGCTCGACCGCGAGCGCCTCGCGCCTGAGCTCGTTGAAGCTCGTGACCGACCAGACGTCGGAGGGGATGCCGAAGTCTTTCATCAGCAGCTCGGATGCGCCCAGGACCTCGCGCAGGATCGTGCCGGAGCCCAGTAGCTGCGGCCGCACCTGCCCCTGGCCGCCGACGTCCAGCAGGTACATGCCCTTCAGGATGCCGTCCTCGACGCCCGCCGGCATCTCGGGATGCACGTAGTTCTCGTTCATGCAGGTGATATAAAAGAACACGTTCTCCTGCTCGCCGATCATGCGCCGCAGGCCGTCCTGGATGATGACCGCCAGCTCGTAGGCATAGGTCGGGTCGTAGGAGACGCAGTTCGGCACCGTCGACGCCAGGACCAGGCTATGCCCGTCCTGGTGCTGCAGGCCCTCGCCGGCCAGCGTCGTGCGGCCGGCGGTGCCGCCGATCAGGAAGCCCCGCGACTGCAGGTCGCCGCCTGCCCAGATGAAATCCCCGATGCGCTGGAAACCGAACATCGAGTAGTAGATGTAGAACGGCACGGTCTGGATCGCGTGATTGCTGTACGACGTTCCCGAGGCCAGCCAGGAGCAGAAGGCACCCGCCTCGTTGATACCCTCCTCGAGGATCTGGCCCTTCTTGTCCTCGCGGTAGAACATGAGCTGGTCGGCGTCCTGCGGCGTGTACTTCTGTCCCTCGGAAGCGTAGATGCCGATCTGGCGGAACATGCCCTCCATGCCGAAGGTGCGCGCCTCGTCCGGCACGATCGGCACGATGTGCTTGCCGATCTGCTTGTCGCGGATCAGCGAGGTGATGATGCGGACGAAGGCCATCGTGGTCGAGGCCTCGCGGTCACCGGTACCCTCGAGCTGGGTCTTGAAGAGCTCCAGCGGCGGCACGTGCAGGGGCTCGGCCCTGGTACGGCGCGTCGGCAGGTAGCCGCCGAGCTTGTGGCGGCGCTCCTTGAGGTACTCCAGCTCGGCCGAGTCCGGGCCGGGCTTGCAGTACGGTACCTTGTCGATCTCCTCGTCGGAGACCGGGATGTTGAAGCGGTCGCGGAACGCCTTGAGCGCGTCGACATCGAGCTTCTTCTGCTGGTGCGCGATATTCTGGCCCTCGCCGGCGGCTCCCATGCCGAAGCCCTTGACCGTCTTGGCGAGAATCACCGTCGGCTGGCCCTTGTGGTTGACGGCGGCGTCGTAGGCCGCATACACCTTCAGCGGATCGTGGCCGCCGCGATTCAGCCGCCAGATCTCGTCGTCCGACATGTTGGCGACCATCTCCGCCGTTTCCTGGTACCTGCCGAAGAAATGCTCGCGTACGTAAGCGCCGCCCTTCGACTTGAAGTTCTGGTATTCGCCGTCCACGCACTCTTCCATCACTCGCCGCAGCAGGCCCTTGTGGTCCTTCGCGAGCAGCGGGTCCCAGCGCGACCCCCAGATGACCTTGATGACGTTCCAGCCGGCGCCGCCGAATGCCGCCTCCAGCTCCTGGATGATCTTGCCGTTACCGCGCACCGGGCCGTCGAGACGCTGCAGGTTGCAGTTGACGACGAAGATGAGGTTGTCGAGTCCCTCGCGCACCGGCATCGTGATCGCGCCCATCGACTCGGGCTCGTCCATCTCGCCGTCGCCCATGAAGGCCCAGACCTTGCGATCGCTCGGGCCGATCAACTCCCGGTGCTCGAGGTAGCGCATGAAGCGCGCCTGGTAGATCGCCATCATCGGACCCAGGCCCATCGACACCGTGGGGAACTGCCAGAATTCCGGCATCAGCCAGGGATGCGGATAGGACGACAGCCCGCCGCCGCCGACTTCCTGGCGGAATCGATTGAGCTGCGTCTCGTCCAGGCGTCCTTCGAGATAGGCCCTCGCGTAGATGCCCGGCGAGGAATGGCCCTGCATGAAAACCATGTCGCCGCCGTGATTCTCGCCCGGCGCGCGCCAGAAGTGATTGAAGCCGATCTCGTACATCGTTGCGCTGGACGCATAGCTCGAGATATGCCCGCCGTACTCGGTGCTGCGGCGGTTGGCCTGCACGACCATCGCCATCGCGTTCCAGCGAATATAGGCTTCGATGCGGCGCTCGAGCGAGCGGTCACCCGGGTACTCGGGCTGCCGGCCGGTCGAGATCGTGTTCACGTAGGCCGTGTTCGGGCTGTACGGCAGGTATGCGCCCGAGCGGCGCGAAAAATCGATCATGCGGTTGAGCAGGAAATGAGCGCGCTCCGGGCCGTGCACGCGCAGAACGGAGTCGATGGATTCCAGCCACTCGCGCGTCTCGGTCGGATCGGTATCGTCGAATCTGTTGAAATCGCTCATAAAGTGTCTACGTCCCTGCCTGCGAATCTTCTTGTAAAGGGGATCTGAAGCGAAGCCGCCGGCCCGCTCGAGGGGCCAGGCTCACAACGACGCGGGTCGTTGTTCGGGCGGCGTGATATTGAACAGGCGTCCTGCTAGGATCACCGCTCCACCCCACCGGCCGCCGTGCAGCGCGGTGCGACTCTGGCGTCGCTATCGCGTGCATATTATGGCCTATGCTGACGCTAAAGGTTAGTGCCGCAATGTCCGCTCTCTCCGTAGATAAATTCATCGGAAACCAAGTCCGGCTTGTCCAGAGCACCGGGAAACCGACGGCGCGTACCTTCGAAAGCATCGACAGCCTGCTGATCGTGGTGCCGGAAAAAGCGAGCGCCAGCGTCTGGGAAGCCCTGCCGCAGGGCAGGAAGCTTCGCGCGCTGCGCAAGCGCAGCAAGAAAAAGAGCGTGCCTGCGATCACCAGCCGGCTGCCCAACAAGCGGCAGACGGCCATCGCGATCGGCGAACTCGCCGCAGGCGGCGAGACTTTCGAATCCCTGACCTTCGCCCGCAGGATGCTCGCCGCTGCCGTCAACGAGAAAATCGGCACGGTGGGCATCTGGGTCGCCGGCTTCGAGGCCGATGCCAGCCGACGCATCGTCGAGGACATGACGGCAGCGGCTCTCGCCTTCGCCTATCCCCTGCCGACGTTCAAGACCGAGGAGCCGCCGCCCCCGTTCGGCACGGTGCGACTCGTCGGCCTCGACGAACGGCTGGACCTCGACCGGCTCGAGGCGGAGGCCGCCGGCAACAACATCGCCCGCGCGTTCACCGGCCTGCCGTCGAACAAGCTCGACGCCATGGAATACTGCAAGTTGCTGAAGAAGATGGCGAAAGAGCTCGGCTGGGAATACAGGAAATTCGGCGTCGCGGAGCTCGAGAAGATGGGCGCGGGCGCCTTCCTGGCGGTCGCGCAGGGAAACGAGGACGACAGCGCGGCGATGGTGCGCCTGCGCTATCGCCCGGACGGCAAGACCGCAGGTCCGCGGCTCAGCCTGGTCGGCAAGGGCATCATCTTCGACACCGGCGGCACCAACCTGAAGCCCTTCAATTCGATGCTCGACATGCACATCGACATGGGCGGCAGCGCCGTTGCCGTCGGCTGCCTGCTGGCGATCACCCGGCTCGGCCTGCCGCAGCCGGTCGACTGCTGGCTGGCGATCACCGAGAACCGCACCGGGCCGCGCGCGTACAAATCCCAGGACGTCGTGACCGCGGCCAACGGCAAGACCATCCAGGTGATCCATACCGACGCCGAGGGCCGCATGGCGCTGGCGGACGCGCTGTATTTCGCCGGCAGGGACAAACCTGCGCTGATGATCGACTTCGCCACGCTCACCGGCGCCTGCATGACGGCCGTCACGACACGCTACAGCGGCGTGTTCACGAATCGCCCGGACCTCCATCCGCTGCTGAAACGCGGCGGCCGCGTCAGCGGCGAGCGCGTCTGGCCGTTCCCGATCGGCAAGGAGTTCCTCTCGGACCTGCGGAGCGAGACCGCCGATATCAAGCAATGCGCCCCGAACGGAGGCGGCGACCACATCCTCGCGGCCAGCTTCCTTAACGAATTCGTCGACAAGTCGGTGCCGTGGGTGCACGTGGACCTGAGCGCCTGCAACCGCAAGGGAGGCCTCGGTCACGTGCCGACGTCGGTCACCGGCTTCGGCGTGCGCTTCACGATGAACCTGCTGCTCGACCAGGACCTGCTGGCCGGGGGCGTCCCGGCCGGCGCCGAGAGCGGCGACTGAGCAATGGCCGGCGCTTTCGCGATCGCCGATCGCTTCCGCGGCTTCCTGCCCGTGGTCGTCGACGTCGAAACCGGCGGGTTCAATTCGCAGACGGATGCCCTGCTCGAGGTAGCCGCGGTGCTGGTGGAGTCGCAGCAGGACGGGACCCTGACGCGCGGCGAGACTTTTCGATACCACGTGAAGCCGTTCGAGGGCGCGAACATGGAGCCCGCATCCATGGCCGTCAACGGCATCGATCCGGACCACCCGCTGCGACCTGCAATAGACGAACGCGATGCGCTGCAGCGGGTATTCCGGGAGGTGCGCCGCGCGGTGCGCGACGCCGGCTGCACGCGGGCCATACTGGTTGGCCACAACGCGTCGTTCGATCTCGGCTTCCTGAATGCCGCCGTGGAGCGCGCCGGCCTCAAGCGCAACCCGTTCCACCCGTTCAGCAGCTTCGACACGGCGACGCTCTGCGGCGTCGCTTACGGCCAGACGGTGCTGGCGCGAGCCGCGAAGGCGGCCGGCCTCACCTGGGACGAAAGCCAGGCACACTCCGCGGCCTATGATGCCGAGATAACCGCGGACATCTTCTGCGACATCGTGAACCGCTTCCGGCCGGTTTTCGAATCGGCCGCACCGGGCAACGACTGGGAAACCGTCAAGAACGAGACCGACAGCGCCGGTCTCGGGTGAGGCCTGCGCCGGGCCGGGGCGACCGGCGCGGATGCTGCTCCTGCCGTGCCCGCGGCCGCAGCGACTCGATCAGGGGCGCTCCGGGGTGCTAGGCCGCCTCGCCCTCGAGGATCTTCTTCAGTTCGCCCGAGTGGTACATCTCGATGACGATGTCGCAGCCGCCGATCAACTCGCCGTTGACGTAGAGCTGCGGGAAGGTCGGCCAGTTCGAGTAGACCTTGAGGCCTTCGCGGATCTCCGGATCCTCGAAGATATTGACATAGGCAAAGGGCTTGCCGACGGCCTTCAGGGCCGCGACGGTCTGCCCGGAGAACCCGCACTGCGGAAAATCGGGGGTCCCTTTCATGTACAGGATTACCGGGTTTTCCTTCAGCTGTGATTCGATTCTGTCGTTGACGTCCACTGTTTGACTCTCGTGTTGGCCTTGCGGCCGGGTGACATGGGTACGATGCGCTGCCGCATCAAGGGTTGCGTCCTCGCTTCGTCAATCCCTCTCGACCTCGATGCGGTTGTCCACCGCGACGACGGCGTCTACGCTCGCAGCGATGTCGGCGGCGCGCTGCCGCGCCGCATAGCTGCCGACCGTGCCGTGCAGGATGACCCGGCTGCCCGAGGTGGTCACGCCGATGTCGTAGCTGCCGAGCATCGAGTCCGCGCCGAGCCGGCGCCTGACCGCTGCGGTCGTGCCGCTGTCGCTCGACGCCTGCACCGCCGCGGCGTCCTCGCCGTGACGGGCGCCGCCGGACGAGCCGCCGCCGACCATCAGGGCGGTGCAGCCGCTCGCCGCCCACGCCACGAGGGCATAGCCGGTCGCGGTAATCAGCCGTTTGCGCATCGATCGAGCATCCTCACCGTCAGAACCCGGGATTTTACGTCAGCCGCATCGCGTCTGCAGCGCTAGCGGCGCTGCGGCAGCCTGCGCAGCACCGCCCGCTGCTCCGCCGCGCTCAGGCCGGCCCAGGCCACGATTTCGTCGAGCGTGCGCCGGCAGCCGAGGCAGACATCGTCGTCGTCGAGCGTGCAAACGCGGGTGCACGGCGACGCCGGGAAGCCATGGCGACTCGAAGGTGACTCGGGTTCGGGCATCGGGTGGAACGCGACCTGTCCCCGGCGGTTTGCCGGCAGCGATTGGGTGCTGGCGATTCTACCGCAGTTGCCGGTGGCCGGGCGGGATTTTGCCGGCTGCAGACACTATAATGGCCCGATGCGGCCTGCCATGCGCCTCGAGCGGCGGGCACATGCTCCCCGACAACAAAACGAGCGACACCCGAAGAACCTACTGGGAGACATCGACATGAACCCTCTGAACACCGTGGCAGGCACCATCATTGCCGGTTTCGTGCTCGCCGTCATCATCGTGCTGGCGACGTCCGGCGCGGTCATGCCGGCCTCCG
The DNA here is from genome assembly GCA_041624755.1 of Woeseia sp. Taxonomy (GTDB): domain Bacteria; phylum Pseudomonadota; class Gammaproteobacteria; order Steroidobacterales; family Woeseiaceae; genus Woeseia. Next base: position 10,202 of record JBFJUJ010000046.1, read on the forward strand.
GCACGTCGGTCATCATCTGGCTGCACGTCCTGTTCGGCATCACCTGGATCGGCCTGCTGTACTACTTCAATTTCGTCCAGGTGCCGGCGCTCGCCGATGCGGCCGGCGACGAAGGCGGTCCCGGCGGCGCGGGAATCACCAAGTACGTGGCGCCGCGCGCGCTCTGGTGGTTCCGCTGGGGGGCCCTGTTCACCTGGCTCACCGGCGCGGCCTACCTGCTGCACAACGGCCTGCTCGACGACGCCTTCGCGCTCGGCATGCTGGGCGACAGCGGCAACCCGTATGCGCTGACGATCGGCATCGGCGCATGGCTCGGCACGTTCATGCTGTTCAACGTCTGGGTGCTGATCTGGCCCAACCAGAAAAAGGTGCTGGGCATGGTCGAGGCAAACCCGGACGAGATCGCAAGAGCCAAGCGCATCGCGTTTCTCGCCTCGCGCTCGAACACGCTGATGTCGATCCCCATGATCATGAGCATGATCGGCGCGCACCACGGCTTCGTCATGTAGCAGCGCGCGAGCGGCACGCGGGTCCAGGCAGTGCACCCCGGGCTCAGGGCCGCCATTCGCGCCAACGTCGCCGCCGCGCTCGCCGAGGACGTCGGCAGCGGCGACCTGACGGCCGCACTGGTCGATGCCGGCTCCCGGGCACGGGCCAGGATCGTGGCGCGCGAGGAAATGGTACTGGCCGGACAGCCCTGGGCCGACCGGGTGTTCCTCGAACTCGACGCGGACATCGCCTGCAACTGGCATTTCAGCGACGGCGACCGCGTAGACTCGGGCGCCACGATCTGCACGCTCCGGGGGCCGGCGCGCGCGCTGCTGACCGGCGAGCGCACGGCGCTGAATTTTTTGCAGACGCTGTCGGCTACTGCCACCGCAACCGCGGCCCACGTCGCCGCCGTCGCCCACACGAGCGCCCGAATCCTCGACACGCGCAAGACCATTCCCGGCCTGCGGCAGGCGCAGAAGTACGCGGTCCGCTGCGGCGGCGGCAGCAACCACCGCCACGGGCTCTACGACGCGATTCTCATCAAGGAAAATCACATCGCGAGCGCGGGCGGCGTCGCGGCCGCGGTATGCGCGGCGCGCGCCATCGATTCCACGGTGCTGCTGGAGGTCGAGGTCGAATCACACGCGCAGCTACGCGAAGCGCTGGCCTGCGGCGTGCGCCGCATCCTGCTGGATAATTTCGAGCCGGGCGGACTGGCGGATGCCGTCCGCATCAATCGCGACGAAGGCGAGCCGCCGGCCGAACTGGAAGCGAGCGGCGGCCTGACGCTCGCGGAACTCGCTGTCGTCGCCGAGACCGGCGTCGACTACATCTCCACCGGTGCCATCACGAAGCATATCCGGGCCATCGACCTGTCCATGCGTTTCGAGTAGACGGGCGGCGCGGCGGGGTCGGCGCCGGAGCGGTTTCAGCCGCGATCGGGCAGCGTCAGGTTCGGCGCCCGCGTCACGCTCCGCGGTTCCGCGACGCCGTAGCCCTGCGCATAGTCGATGCCCATGCCGCGCAGCATCGTGATGATCTCCTCGTTCTCGGCGAACTCGGCGATCGTCTGCTTGCCGGTCAGGTGGCCGATCTCGTTGATGGACCGGACCATCTCGCGATCGATGGGATCGTGCAGGATCTCCTTGACGAAGCTGCCGTCGATCTTCAGGAAATCGACCGGGAAATGCTTGAGGTAGCCGAAGGACGACAGACCGGTGCCGAAATCGTCGAGCGCGAACTTGCAGCCGAGCTCCTTCAGGGCGTTGATGAAGCGATTCGCCTGCGAATAACTGGCGATGGCCGCGGTCTCGGTGATCTCGAAGCAGACCTTGGTCGCATCGAGGCCGCTGACCTGGAACTGCTCGATGACGAACGGCAGGAATTTCTCGTCGCCGAGGCTTTGCCCCGACAGGTTGATCGAGCAGAGCATCAGCCGCTCGCGCTCATCGGCTTCCGACACCAGCCAGCGGAACGCGTTGGTAATGACCCAGCGGTCGATGCTCGGCGTAATACCGTAGCGCTCGGCGGCTGCGATGAACAGTTCCGGCGAGATCATGTTGCCCTGCTCGTCGCGCATACGCAGCAGGAGTTCGTAATGCGCGCCCGGATCCTCGGACTGCAGCGGCTGGATCGTTTGACGGTAGAGTTCGAAGCGGTTCTCCTCGAGCGCGTTGTTGATGCGCGCCGCCCACTGCATCTCCCGCCGACGGCGCATCAGGTCGATGTCGTTTTCCTGGAAGCTGTGGATGCGGTTGCGGCCGGCTTCCTTGGCGGCGGCGCAGGCGCTGTCGGCCGCGGAGAGCAGGCCCGCGACGTCTTCGTTCTCGGCCGTGATCGGCACGACACCGATGCTGACGCCGAGCCGGAAACTGCGGTCGTCCCACATGAACTTGAATTCGCTGATGGCGAGGCGAAGCACTTCGGCGGTCTGCATCGCCTCTTCGAGACTGCAGCTCTCGAGCAGCACGCCGAACTCGTCGCCGCCGAGGCGGGCCAGCGTGTCGCGCCAGCGTATCTTCGATTTGAGCAGGGCGCCCAGCTGGTGCAGCAGCGCGTCACCGGCGCTGTGGCCACAGGAGTCGTTGACGATCTTGAACTGGTCGAGATCCAGATAGCACATCGCGTACGAGGTCTCGCGCGCGCGGGCGCTCTTCAGCGCCCGCTCGAGGCGATTCTCGAACTCGCGGCGGTTGACCAGCCCGGTCAGGATGTCGTGGCTCGCGTGGTAACTCAGGCGGCGGTTCAGCTCCCGCGACTCGCTGACGTCATGGAAGACCAGCACACCGCCGATCACCTCGCCGCGACCGTCGCGGATCGGTGAGGCCGTGCTCTCGATGTAGAGCTCATTGCCGTCGCGCCGGATCAGCAGCGTGGGACGCACCGACTTGATCGGCCGGCTGCGGCGAATCGAGACCGCCAGCGGATTCTCGAGCGGTTCGCAGGTCTCCTCGTGGAAACCGCGGAAGATCTCGTCGACCGGACGGCCGCTCGCATCGTCCACCTTCCAGCCGGTCAGTTCCTCGGCGACCGGGTTGATGTACTCGACGACGCAGGATGCATTGGTCGTGATCACGCCGTCACCGATGGAGCGCAGCGTGATCTGCGCGCTCTCTTTCTCGCGGAACAGCGCCTCCTCGTACAGCTTGCGCTCGGTGATGTCGACCTCGACGCCCAGCAGCCGAACCAGCCGGCCGCGTTCGTCCTGCCGCGCCTTGGCGCGACTGGTCATCCAGCGCCATTCCCCGTTCTGGTGCTTCATGCGATGCACCGACTCGAAGAACGGCGTCTTGCCTTCGAGGTGCTCGCGCATCTTCGCCTGCACGCGCGCCATGTCGTCGGGATGCACGAGCCGGTACCAGTCCGGGGACACGTCGCTGTCGTCGGCGTAGCCGAGCATCGCCTTCCAGCGGCGCGACAGCCTGAGCCGCTTGTTCTCGCCGTCGAAATCCCAGATGCCGTCGTTCGCGGTCAGGCTGATCAGTTCGTTGCGGTCCTCGAGCTCGTGCAGCAGCGCGGCCGTGCGGATGCGTTCCAGCCCGGAAGCGAGCGACGCACCGACCAGCTTCATCAGCAGGTGCTGGCTCGCCTCCCAGTTGCCGACCGGACGCTCGTTGGCCACGGCGAGAAAGCCGGCGACCTCGCCGCGCACGCTGAAGCCGATGATCAGGCAGGAACCGATGCCGAGTTCGGCGAGACGCGCGAGCTCGGCCCGGGAAGTCGGCAGGCGGTTGTCGGTGTCGGCAATCTCGACCAGCCGCAAATGGCCCAGCCGCTGCAGCAGCCAGGGCCAGTCGTCGAGCGAATCCCGGGCCAGCGCATCCGGGTTGCAGGCGCAGAACACCGAACTCGACGAACAGATCGACTCGATCGCGGACGCGTCGGCGTTGAACAGCGCGAGGAATGCGGCGTCGCAGCCGGCAGCTTCGGGAAGCTCGGCGATGTTGCCCTGCAGCTGCTCGGTCAGGCGGGCGCGATCGAGGTGCTGCAGGTTGACCGCGATCTTGGTCTGCAGAGCGTCCGCGGCGCCGCGCGTGCGCTGGCCGGCCCGCGGACGGCGGCGCTGCGCGACAAAGGTGCCCGTCTTGTCGGTTCCGGAAGGCTCTGTCATGCAGTCGCCGTATTTGCCGTATGGCTCTCTCAGTGTAGCGCGAGCGGTTGCCGCTGTAACGACGGCATTCTGACACGATCCGGCAGGAATACAAGATAAGTGTTTGTAATTTTGCAGTTTCTCGCTTCGCCGCCGCCGCCGATCGGCAACGGCTGTCAACCGCGACGGCCGCGTTACGTTGAAAGTCATGAAATCTTCGTCTGCTTCCCCAGGAGAACGACATGAAACTTTCCAACAACCGCCTTCCGGGCGGCCTGCACCTAGGTAATCCATTGAGCTGGCTGGCATTTGCCCTCGTCGCCTGCCTGCTGGCCGGCTGCGGCGGCGGCGGCGGCTCCGCGCAGCCGGCGCCGCCAGCGACGCCGTCCGCGGTCTGCGTGCCGGCGGATCCGTCGACCGCGGCGGAATGCGGTACCGTCCTCGTCGGGCTGACCGACGCCGACGGCGACTTCCTGAGCTACGGCGTCGACGTCGTATCGCTCGAACTCGAGAAGGCCAACGGCACGACCGTCGAGACGCTGCCGGCCAGCACGCGCATCGACTTCGCCCAGTACGTCGACCTGACGGAATTCGTCACGGCGGCGAGCATCCCGCCCGGCACCTACGTCGCCGGCAACATCACCCTCGACTACGGCGACGCCGACGTCCATGTCGAGGTCGACGGGGCCGCGAAAGAGGCGCTGGTCGTCGGCGAGGACGGCGCCGCGCTGGCCACGCAGACCCTGAAGATCACGCTGTCCGATCGCAACCGGCTCGTCGTGACCCGCGGCCGGCCGTCGCTGCTGACCGTCGATTTCGACCTCGCGGCTTCGCACTCCGTCGACGTCGCGCCGACGCCGGCGCTCGCGACGGCGGAACCGTTCATCGTCGCCGAGATCGACCCGGTGGACAGCAAGGAGATCCGCCTGCGCGGCGTGCTCCTGTCTGTCGATGCGGCAGCGATGACCTACACGATCGCGCTGCGGCCGTTTCACCGCCCGGCCGGGGATTTCGGACGAGTCACGGTCCACGTGACCGGTGACACCGAGTTCGAGGTCGACGGCGAGATGTA
>JBFJUJ010000047.1:0-14959 GCA_041624755.1 Woeseia sp.
AACGCCGTGGTCGATCAGGCATTTCGCGTCGTCGGCCGACAGCTCGTTCTGTGTCGCGCAGGGCATGGCGATGTCGCACTCGACCGACCAGGGTCTGGCCCCGTCGCGGTACTCGACGTCGCCGCTGGATTCCGCGAACTCCTCGAGGCGACCGTTACGGCGCTCCTTCAGTTTCTTGACGGTTTCGAGTTGCTCCGCGGTCAGCCCGTCTTTCATGTAGATCGTGCCGTCGGAGTCGCTCAGTGTGACGACCACGGCCTCTTTTTCCAGCGCCTTCTCGGCGGCGTGCAGCGCGACGTTGCCGCTGCCGCTGATCGCGATGCGCTTGTTCTCCAGGCTCTCACCGTGGTGATCGAGCATGTGCTCGCAGAAATACAGGCAGCCGTAGCCCGTCGCCTCCTTGCGCACGGCGCTGCCGCCGTAGGATGCGCCCTTGCCGGTCAGCACGCCGGTCCAGCGGTTGGCGAGGCGCTGGTACTGGCCGAACAGGAAGCTGATCTCGCGGGCGCCCACACCGATGTCGCCGGCCGGGATGTCGACGTCTTCGCCGATGTAGCGGTACAGCTCGGTCATCATCGACTGGCAGAAACGCATGATCTCGCTGTCGCTCTTGTCCTTCGGATTGAAGTTCGAGCCGCCTTTCGCGCCGCCCATCGGCAGACCGGTCAGGCTGTTCTTGAAGATCTGTTCGTAACCCAGGAACTTCAGGACGCTCTGCGTGACGCTGGGATGGAAACGAAGGCCGCCCTTGTACGGCCCGAGTGCGTGGCTGAACTGCACGCGCCACGCGCGGTTGGCGCGGATCTCGCCGCTGTCGGTCTGCCACGAGACGCGAAACGTGATGATACGGTCGGGCTCGGTCAGGCGTTCGAGGATCTGCGCCCTGCGATAATCGTCGTGATCGAGGTACCAGGGCATGATCGATCGCGCGACTTCCTCGACCGCCTGGTGGAACTCCTTCTCATGGGGATTGAGTTTCTTCAGGCCGCGCATGAAGCGCGACAGCTCTTTGTCGACGGCGGACATCGGCCCTGGATTCTCCACTGCAACCGGCAGCGAAGCATTACACGCTGACGGGAAACCCGGCAACCCTCGGGCCCGCTTCGGCCAGCCGGACCCGGCGCGCTGGCCGGCTCCGGAGTATTGCGGTGAGATCGACGGCGACGGCGGGCATCGCCGGGCCATCCCTGGCCCCTGCGACGCTCAGTCTGCGCCTGTGGCCGGCGGGAAAGACTCAGCCGGCGTGGATTTCCTGCAGCGTCTCGCTGTCGATCCGCTCGACGGCCTTGCTCAGCGCGGCTTCGTAGCATGCGCTGGCTGCAACGCTGCGCCTGAGCCCCCCGGTTTCGAGCAGAGTGCCTACATTGCAGGCTTCCCGGGACGCGCGCTTCAGCCGCGCATACAGGATGCGTGCGCCTGCCTCGCTGTGGATGTTGAGATCTTCGAAGACCACCTTGACAGCCGTCTTCTCCGACTTCGCGCCCTCTGCGGCGGCAACGGCCGGTCCGGTCAGTGCGATGACGGCCAGTGCAGCCACTATGCTGTAGCGACGATTCCTATGTGCCATTGCTTTGTCTCCTCCTCCGCTTGAAACGCTGGATATTGCAGTGTCGTTTTCCAGCTACATGTGCCTTAGGTGCGGCGGAGGAGAGTTTGGTTGCAAATTCGATTCAATGAATTCGTTATATGCATAGTCCGAACTTTTCGGACGCAATGTGTCACAGGAAAACGTCGCCAGCCTGCTTCGGCCGGGCGATCATCGACTGCACGAATGTCTTGCTGCCGGCTACGGCAGGCAGTTCGGCGCGCAGCTCAGGTTGCGCCAGTCGCTGCCCCAGGGCCAGAAACGGTTGATCATGTCGTCGAGCCAGTCGACGAACGCGACGCCGCCGGCGGAATCCTCGAGATAGAACTTGTCGTCCGCGACGATCGTGTGATCGGTGCCGCGCGCCAGGTAGAACCGGTAGTTCCAGGTCTGCAGCGCGGTCAGGATCATGTAGGTGCGCGCGCGCAGCGTCCATTCGAAACCCGCCGCGGCCAGTTCGAACGGGTCGAACCACTTCTCGACCGAGTCGAGGTTGCGCGCGACGTTGTAGAAGAAGATCTGCGTCTCGTCGAATGCCGTCGTGTACTGGCCGAAGCGCGCGTTCGGGTAGTTGCCGCCCAGGCTCCTGAATATCCTGATGAGCAGTTCGTCGGGACCGCTGGCGAACGCCGCGCCGAGTTCCGGTGCCAGGTTGTCCCAGACTCCCCAGACGCCGCCGGGCGTCAGGGCGCGGTCATAGAAGTCCTGGTTGATGACGCCGTTTGCGGCGTCCACGAGGACACGCGTTCTCGCGTACCAGGGCAACAAATCGCTGGCTGCCGGAAAGCCGTAGAGCACGCCGTAGCCGCCGGCGCTCGCGCCGGCGAAGAACGCGCGCGACGGCGGACGCCCGATCTCGTTGCGGTAATAAGCGTCGAGCCAGCGCAGCACCGCGGCGACGTTGTCGAAGCCGCGATGATGGATGAGCCAGGGCACGACCGTGCCGTCCGGCAGTTCGTACTGGTACAGCGTGTCGGCGGCGCCCGTGTGCAGGTCGGCGGTGCAGTAGGGGATGAAGACCTGCGTGTAACTCGCGATCGGGTTCTCCGGGTTGTCGAAGTCGCCGAGCCCGCCGGTCGACTCCAGCTCGGCGACGGTTTCGTCGGCCTCGAGACTGTACGTCGGTATGCCGAGCAGGGCCGAGCCGACGCAGGTCGTCGCGTCCCAGCAGCTGCCGCCGCCGTCCCAGAAAATTGCGAGACGCGAGGGATTACCCGCGCGGAAGAAAAACGCGAAATCCTTTTCGGCGGGTACCGGCACGACGCCGGCCGGCGTCTGCACGAGCTTCGGGCCGCCGGAGCAACTCGGCCGGCGCAGGGTGCCGTCGCGATCGATGAACGGCGCCGAGGCGTCGATGCGCACCCAGCCACTGTCGGCACGGGCCTCGGCCGGCACTGCCAGCACCGCGAGGACAAACATCGAAAGGATACCGGCCGAATTCTTCATCTCGTCTCCCCCCTGGCGTCAGGATCGCGTATGCCGTCCTCAGGAAAGTATAGACGAGTCGCCTCGGGATGCTCCGCGTGCGGGCGGCCGCGGGCGCATTTCGCGGCAGGCATCAACTCGTCGACTGCACGGCCTGCTCCCAGGTCCTCCAGTAGCCTTCCAGCGCATCGCTGAATTCCCGGGGCGAGGCCAGGTAGCAGCGGCTGCCCTGCAGTAGCGCGCTCTCCGCGAGCTGACGCTGCCGCTCCGCGAGCAGGGTCCGGAACAGCCGTGAATGGTCCGCCCCGGGGCACTCGATCCCCAGCGCTTCGACCGACTGCGCAAGGACATCGAGGTCATGCAGCTCGCCGATATCGTCGGACAGCCGGTGGTATTCGTCCTCGAGCGTCGTCATGTATTCCGGCCACAGCCGGTTCAGTACGTCGATCTGGTAGCGCAGGTATTTCACGCGCTTGCGCCACTGGTGAAAATCGTGAAGCGAGCCGCCGTTGCGGGATCGCATCAGCCCGCGACAGCCGCGCCGGTATACGCGCTCGATACCGGGCCGCAGGTCCTCGAAGTCCGCGACGTGCCACGGCCAGCCCGGTATCTCGGCGAGCTTCGCGCTCAGCTCGCGCCGGATGAACCCGAGCTTGTCGTCCCCCCGGAAATCGCGCTCGGCGAGCACCGCGCGATGCGCGACCAGGCCGTCGCGAATAGAGCTGAAGGCGTCGTCCCGCAGCGTTCCCGCGTACCGCGCCCGCAGCTTGTCGAGTGTTTCGAGGTTCGCGGTCGCGTCGCGGATGTCGGACACGGGCCGCGCGAGGTCGCGGAAATACGCGTTCAAGTCCCGGTAATCGTCGATATGGTCACGCACCAGCCGCAGGCAGGCGCGGACTTTCTTGAGCGCCTTGCGAATGTCGTGCACCGCCGCGTGACGCTCCTCGTCATTGCCCGCGCGGTCGATCGCGTCGATGGCGACCTGGCACTGCAGGACGACCAGCCGCTTCAGGCCGTCATTGAACTCCTCGTCGTGTCCGAGCTGCAGGCTCATCGCCGTCTCCCTGGGCCGGCCGCCCCGCGCCGGGGCGGCGGCTGCGAGGCGGGATCGCGGACGGTCTCAGGTTTGCCGCGGACATTCAATCGAAACGCGATGCCAGACGGCGAGCGGCGCCCGGGCTAGGCCGTCGTCCGGCGAAGGTCGCCGCCGGATCTGAGGGCCAGTGCCGGTACCCCCAGGATCACGAGATAGAGCAGGTTGCCGACAACGTTCAGCGCGGCGCCATTGACGACCGACACCAGCCCGTCGAGCACGAACCACGCGGCGACGCCGACCGCCGTGGCGGTGCCGACGACCTGGGGCGTCAGCGAGTCGAGCGCGCGCACCAGGATCGCGAGCGAGCCGGCCCAGCCGACCATGACGGCGCCCGCGATGCCGAAACCGAGGCGGGCAGTCGCGTCGACGGCGACCGCTTCGCCGAAGACCACGGCTACCAGCGGGTCGAGGGAGCCCGGGATCAGCGAACCGAGGACCATGAGCAGCCCGGATATTTCGGTGAACACGGCGGCGAGGAACAGCGGTTTTTGTCCTTTCATGTCAGGTCCTCCTGTACGGAATGAGCAGCCCGGGAGCCGCATGCCGCCAGTCTGCGTCGGTCCGGGGCTGCCCGCAATTCCCTCGGAGGTAAGTGCCAGCCTGACGTATTGCCGCTATTCTTGCCGCATGGAAACGAACGCCGACTCCCGCCGTACGCCCGACTCGCGGCCGCCCTTCGGCAGCCACCTGAAGGATTTCCGCCGGCTGCGCGGCATGAGCCAGCTCGCGCTGGCGGCGGCGGCCGATGTGTCTCCGCGGCATGTCTCCTTTGTCGAGTCCGGCCGCTCGCGGCCGAGCCGGCAGATGGTGCTGCGCCTCGCGGAGAGTCTCGACATGCCGCTCCGTGCGCGCAACGAACTCCTGCACCTCGCCGGCTACGCGCCGGCGTTTCCCGAACGGCGCCTCGACGAGCCGGCGCTGGCGGCCATCTCCAGCATCATCGAGCAGATGCTGAAGCAGCACGAACCGTACCCGGCGTTCGTCATCGACCGTTACTGGAACGTCGTCCGGGCGAATGCGACGGCGGGCCGCCTGTTCGCCGGGCTGATGCCCGAGCAGCCGTTCAACGCCGTCGAGATGTTCCTCGGGCCCGGCCCGTTCAGGCAGGTCGTCGAGAACTGGGAAGAGGTGGCCTGGGTTACGCTCAACCGGCTGCGCCGCGACGCCGCGCTGGCCGGCAGGGACGAGCGCCTGAACGCGCTGCTCGCCCGCGCCGAGGAACTGATGGCCGACGTCGAACCGCCGGCCGACGCCGACACCAGCGCGCCGACGGTCACGTCGCGACTCCGCATGGGCGAGCAGGTCGTCGAGACGATCAGCACGATCGCCTCGTTCAACGCGGCGCGCGACGTCACACTGGACGAGCTGCACGTCGAGCTGATCTATCCCGCGAACGCGGAGGCCGAGGCGTTCTTCCGCGCCGCGGCGGCGGGCAATCCGTAGCGACATCGCGTTCGGCCGGCCGGCGGCCGCGCCGGCTCAGCCCGTTTGCGAGGCGATCGTCGCCTTCAGCTCGCCGTAGCGGCGGCGGAAAAAGCGCGAGATGTCGTCGGCGATCAGCAGGTTGGTCGGGATCAGGATCAGCGTGATCAGCGTGGCGAACAGGATGCCGAAGCCCAGCGAGATCGCCATCGGGATCAGGAACTGCGCCGAGGACGACCGGTCCGACAGCAGCGGCAGCAGGCCGAAGAAGGTCGTCAGCGACGTCAGCATGACCGGCCGGAAGCGCGCGACGCCGGCGCGCTCGATGGCGGCCCGCAGGTTCTCGCCCGCGTTACGGTGGCGCTGGTTGATGAAATCGACGAGCACGAGGCTGTCGTTGATGACCACGCCGGTCAGCGCCATCAGCCCGAGTAGCGACAGGATCGTCAGCGTCTGCCCCATGAACCAGTGGCCTATCACGGCGCCGATCACGCCGAACGGGATTACCGACATCACGAGCAGCGGCTGCACGTAGGACTTCAGCGGCAGCGCGAGCATGCAGTAGATGGCGAACAGCACGACGATGATGCCGAGCTGCAGGCTGCCGAAAGTCTCCGCCTGGCGCCGCTGCTCGCCTTCCAGCGTGTAGCTGATGCCGGGATACTTGACCAGCAGCTCGTCGAGGTATGCCCGGATGTCGTCGAGCATCACCGTCATGTTGGTATTTTCCTTGTCCACGTCGGCCGTGACGTTCAGCACGCGGTAGCCGTCGATGCGCCGGATCTGCGAGGGTCCGCGTCCCGGCTTGATGTCGGCAACGTTGGCCAGCGGTATCTGGCTGCCGCCCGGCGTCGTGATCAGCATCTCGTTCAGCGAAGCAATCGTGCTGCGCTCGCCGATCGGGAAGCGCACGAGCACGCGGATGTCGTCGCGGCCGCGCTGTATGCGCTGGGCCTGCAGTCCTTTGAAGGCCTGCCCCACCTGGTTGACGATGTCGCTGCGGGTCAGGCCGAGAAGATGGCCCTGCGGGCTCAGCTCGATCTGCAGCTCTTCCTTGCCGTTCGACAGGCTGTCGGCGATCTCGAAGACGCCAGGGTAGGTGGCGAGGTGCGCTTTCAGCTGGTCGCCGACGGTCGTCAGGGTCTGGAGCGAGTTGCCGCTGAACTGCACGTCGATCGGGTCGCCGGCGCGGAACCAGGACGCGCGGAAGTTGAGGCTCTCGGCGCCGGGCACGCGGCCGATCATCTGTCGCCACTCGTTGTTCATGCGCGCGACCGAGAAGTCGATCGTCCGGTCCTGGCGCGGCACGGTCTCCATCTGTATCTGCGCCGAGCCGGTATCCACCGTCGTCAGGATATTCGTCACCATGCTCTGGCCGGTCTCGGGATCGCGGTATTTCTCCTTGAGCTCGAGCGCTGCCCGGTAGATCTGCTCGGCGCTGCGGTTCGTGACTCCGAAGGGCGTGCCGGCCGGCATCGTCAATGTCGCCGTCGCGGTCTCGCCCTCGATGCGCTGGAACGTGACGAAGCGGGTCCAGCCGCTCAGGATCAGCGACAGCATGACGATCAGCACGCCGGCGAAGGCGGCGATCGTCGAATAGCGATGGCGCAGCGCCGCCTGCAGGAGCGGCCGGTAGTACTTGAGGATCGCGCGCTCGAAGCCGTCGGCGAAGCGCGTCTGCCAGGCCTGGAAGCCGGTCGCCTCGTTGTCGTGCTCGTGCAGGTTGATGTGCTTGAGGTGCGCCGGGAGGATCAGCTTGGACTCGACCAGCGAGAACATCAGCACCGGGATCACCACCATCGGGATCTGCGCAAAGATCTCCCCGAGCCGGCCCTCGATGAAGATCAGTGGTCCGAACGCAGCGATGGTCGTCAGGATGCCGAAGGTCACCGGTATCGCGACCTCCTTGGTGCCGTGGATGGCGGCCGACAGGCCGCTGTCTCCAGCGCGCATGCGGGAATACACGTTCTCGCCGGTGACGATCGCGTCGTCGACGACGATGCCGAGCACGATGATGAAACCGAAGGCGCTCATCAGGTTGAGGCTGATGTCGAACAGGTACATCACGATGAAGGCGCCGAAGAAGCTGATCGGTATGCCGAGGAACACCCACAGCGCAACGGCGGGCCGCAGGAACAGCGACAGCAGCAGGATAACCAGCACGCTCCCCTGGATCGCGCTGCTGGTCATGATGCCGAGGCGATCTTTCATGCGGGCGGAATCGTCGTCCCAGTAGGACAGCTCGAGGCCGACCGGCAGCGTTGCCTGGCGCGAATCGATGTAGTCGCGGACCTTCTGCGAGATCTCGATCGCGTTCTGGCTGCCGACCCGCGATACAGTCACGAAGGCTGCGTGCTTGCCGTTGAAGCGCGTCCGCATCGAGTCCTCGACGAAGCCGTCGATGACCGTCGCGATGTCGCTGATGCGCACGATGCTGCCGTCCGGGTTGGTCTTGACGACGATCGACTCGAAATCCGCGCGCCGGTAGGCCTGCCCTTTCGAGCGGATCAGCACGTCGCCGCCGTCGGTGCGCACGTTGCCGGCGGACAGGTCGACCGAGCTCGCGCGTATCGCCTGTGCGATGTCGGCGAGCGTCACCTCGAATTCGCGCAGGCGATCCGGCGACACCTCGATCGCGATCTCGTATTGCCGTACCGCGTCGAGGTCCGCCTGGGTGATGCCGTCGATGCGCAGCAGCTCGTCGCGCACCTGCTCGGCGAAGGTGCGTATTTCCTCCTCGCCGTAGTCCCCGGCGACGACGACGTCGATGACACCGAAACGCCGCGTGCGCAGGCCGATGACCGGCTTCTCGGTGTCCGCCGGGAAAGTGTTGATCGCATCCACGCGGCTCTTGATGTCGTTCAACAGCTCGCGCGGATCGTAGGCCTTGTCGATCTCGATCTGCACGTTGGTGCTGCCTTCGCTCGACACGGAGAAGATGCGGTCTATGCCTTCGAGGTCCTTGACGGCTTCCTCGATGCGCACGGCGACGCCGAGCTCGACGTCTTCCGGCGTGGCACCGCGCAGCGGCACCGAGACGGTTACCGTGTCGGGATCGGACGGGGGGAAGATCTCCAGCCGAATACCGTCGCGCAGCGCGAGGATGCCGCCGAGCAGGATCGTCACCATCAGCAGGTTGGCGGCGACGGAATTGCGCGCGAACCAGGAGATCATCGGCGTTCCCCGTCTGTCGCGGCGCCGCGCGCCGTGCGCGTGTCACCGGGCGCCCGCGTCTCGCCGTCCTCGCCGACGATGGTGACGCGGATGCCGGAGGTCACCTGGCCGAGCGCCGTGGTCACGAGCCGGTCGCCCGCCTGCAGTCCGTCGGCAACGATGGCCTCGCTGTCGTTCTGCCAGGCGATATCGATATCGCGCCGCCGCAGCAGGCCGTTCTCGACGACGTAGACGTAGGTTCCCTGGTAGATGGCGTTGTTCGGGACGACGAGCGCGCCCGCCACCGTGTTGCCCTCGAGCTTCGCCGTCACGTACTGGCCGATCTTGAGCGGCGTCCGTCCCTCGCCGGCGCTGCCGAACGGGTCCTCGATCTGCGCGATGACGTGCAGCTGCCTCGCCGTCGCATCGATCGCTCCCTCGGTGCGCACGAGTTCGGCCTGCCACGTGGCGCTGCCGGCCAGCTCGGACTCGATCTCGACGCGACCTCCCGGGTTCTCTACGGCGTCGCCGTAGCGATACGCCTCCGGCAGGTCGATGAACGGCAGGTCGCGATTTCGAAGCGGCAGGCGGATCTCGACGACGTCGGTGGCGTAGACCTCGGCGAGCTGCGTGTTGGCCGAGACGACCTGGCCGACGTCGACGAACTTCTGCAGCACGCGGCCCGCGAACGGCGCCGTGATCTTCGTCCGTTCGAGATCCAGCTTCGCCTTCTCGAGCGTGGATTCGGCCGAGCGCAGGCGCGCGCGCGCCGCCTCGAGCTGCGGGATGCGCAGGACGAGCTCTGGCGCTTCGCCACTGTTGCCGAGTCGTTCCCAGTCTTCGCGCGCCTGGTTGGTGCGGGCCTCGGCCTCTGCGAGCGCCTGGTTTGCGTCCGCCAGCGACGCCTCCGCGATGCGGACGTCGGCCGCGTAGTCGCGCGAGTCGATCGACACGAGGATGTCGCCCTTCTCGAAGAAGCCGCCGTCGCGCACGTTCGGGTTGATCGCGACGATCTGCCCACCCACCTGCGCGACGAGCCTGCTCTGCGTGCGAGGCTGGATGGTGCCGTAGCTCTCCAGCACGATCCGGTAGTCGCGAGGCTCGACGTCGAGGACCTCGACCGCGATCTGCGGCCCGCCGGTGTCGGTACGCTGGCCGGCTTCCGGCGGATTCATGCGGATCAGCGCGGCGACGAGCAGCAGGCCGCCGAAGATCGCTACGGGTATCAGTTTCTTCACGTCAGCTGCTCTCTACTTCGTCGCGAAATCGCCGCCGAGCGCGAGGTACAGCGCGATGCGGTTCTGCAGTCGCTGGTTCCTGAGCTGCACGACGGTCGCCTCGGCATCGAATGCCTGCCGCTGCGATTCCAGCACGATCGTGTAACTGACCAGGCCGCGCTGGTATTGTTCGAGCGCGAGGTCCAGCGCCGCCTTCGCGTTCCGTTCTGCGTCCAGCAGCGCATCGTAACGCTCATCCAGCGACGCTGCGCGCGAAATCGCGTTCTCGACGTCCGCGAACGCGCGGTAGACGAGGTCGAGGTAACCCTGCTCGGCAATGCGCAACCGCGCCAGGGCCTGCTGCTCCAGCGCCGCCAGTCGGCCGGCCTGGAACAGGGGCTGCGTCAGCCCGAAGGCGATGCTCCACGCGGATGCGCCATCGTCCACGAGGCTCGCGAATTCGTCCGACGCGACGCCCGCGCTGCCGACCAGCGACAGGCTGGGGAAGCGCGCCTTGTGCGCCGCTGCCAGCTCGGCGTCGGCGGCGAGCAGGCCGAGCCAGGCCTCCCGGATGTCGGGGCGTCGCGTCAACAGGTCGGACGGCAGCCCGGCCGGGATCGGGTCGGGCAATACCGGGAGCTGCCGGTCGATGACGAGTGTCCCGTCGGGATACCGCGCGAGCGAGAGCTGCAGATCCGCGGTCTTTTCAAGCACCTGCTGTTGCTGTTGTGCCAGGTTGGCGCGCTCGCGCTCGACCTGGCTGCGCGCGAGGTAGAGATCGAGCGCGTCGTTCAGCCCCAGCCGGTAGCCGCTCGCGACGATGTCGCGGCTTGCGAGCGCATTGTCCAGGCGTCGCTGCGCGACGGCGAGCAGCTCGCGCGCCTCGATCGCGTCGAAATACTGCCCGGCCGTGATCCCGGCGACGTTTCGCTCGACCGCCTGCAGCCGGGCCTCCTGCGCGGCGAGCGCGAGCTCTGCGGCCTGTTGCCGCCGGCTCAGGCGGCCCCACAGGTCGGCCTCCCAGCGGCCGCCCAGCGAGGCGTCCCAGGCGTCGATCGTCGTGCGATTGCCGGCCGCGTCTTCGCTCTCGCGCCGGCTGCCGTCGAGGCTCGCATCGAGCGCCGGCAGCCGGTCCGCGCGGGCTATGACCACCTGCTGGCGCGCCGACTCGAGGCGCGCGGCCTCCGCCCGGAAGTCGAAGTTGGCGGCGACCGCTTCGCCGACCAGCGCCTCGAGCTGCGGGTCGTCGAACGACTTGAGCCAGTCCGTGTCGACGGCGCCCTCCGCGCCGCCCCGTGCCCAGTCGACCGGGTAGGGCAGGGTCTCGGGCTCAGTCGAGATGCCGGACACACTGCAGCCGCCCGCGACGAGGGAGAGCACGACGACCAGGTTCGCGCGGGAGTTTCTTTGCGGCATGCGGGCGGACCCTGCCCGCGTGACAGGCAGGCGGACGAGCTGACAGTAAGGGAAGTATCCCAAGAAGCGCGGTCGCGATAAAGCGGACAGGGTGCCGGCGTCCGCGCTCGCGGCGCCCGGCCGGGTCGACCGGGCCCCGGCGGCACGCGGGGATGACGCGCCGCCGGGGCTCGGCGATCCGGTCAGCGCCTATTGCTGCTCGTCGCGCTGTTGGCGCCAGTGCTCGCGGCGTTGCTCGCGGTGCGCTGCGAGCAGGTTCGCCAGCTCGCTGCCGTCGAGCTCACCGTTGCCGTCCGCGTCGGCCGCGGCGAACGCCGCGGCGTCCGGTACGAAGCGCCGGCCGTCCATTTCGGCCAGCGACAGGCTGCCGCTGCCATCCGCGTCGAGGTGCTCCACGATGCGGTCCGGGTCGGGGCGATGGTGGCGCCGCGGACCGGAATGCCTGTCGCGTCCCTGCCGTTCGAGTTCCTCGGCGGACAGCAGGCCGTCTGCGTTCTCGTCCATGCGAGCAAAGCGCTCGCGGACGCGAGCGGCGTGGGCGGCTTCGAATTCATCGAGGGAGACGAAGCCGTCCCCGTCGGCATCGGCGGCCGCAGGGTCGCGGTGATCCGCCGACGCGATACCGACAGCCAGCGCCGCAATGGCGGGTACGAGCAATGTGGGTACGATCCAGCGCTTTCTCATGTTGATCTCCAGGCAGTAGAGGGTAATCGGTCATGCAGGAGGTAAGACGTATCATCCGGCATTTCGTTGAGCCCGTTGTCTCAAGAAATGTCGAGGGGCAGGCTGTTTTCGCCCCTTCTTCACACTTCTTTGGACGCAGACCCGGCGCGAGCCCGTGACCGCGATGCGTCGCAGGCGGAGGCGCCGCTAGAATGGCTGCATGACCGCCGCGCCACGGGACACCGTGCTGGTCGTCGACGACGATCGCAGATTGACGGGCATGCTCTCCGAGCTGCTCGAGACGGAGGGCTTTGCCTGCCTGACCGCGCCGAACGGCGCGCGCGGCCTGCTCCTGCTCGCCGAGCAGCAGCCGGACCTCGTCGTGCTCGACGTGATGATGCCCGGGGAGAGCGGCATCGAGACGCTGAAGGCCATGCGCAGTTTCTCCGACGTACCGGTCATCATGCTGACGGCGCTCGGCGAGGACGACGACCGCATTCGCGGTCTCGAAACAGGCGCCGACGACTACCTGCCGAAGCCGTTCGCGGCGCGGGAGCTGGTGCTGCGAATCCGGGCCATCCTGAAACGCGCGGCAAATCGGACGGACGTCGGAGCAGGTGGAGGGGCGCGCACCGCGGGCCCGCTCGTCGTGCAGCTCGACAAGCAGCGGGCGGAAATCGGTGGCGTACCGCTCGCGCTGACCAATACCGAGCTGCGCATCCTGGCGGCGCTCGTCGGCAAGGCCGGCGCGGTCGTCAGCCGCGGGCACCTGAGCCGCTTCGCGATCGGCCGTGAGCTGCTGCCGCAGGACCGCACGCTCGATACGCATGTCAGCAACATCCGGCGCAAGCTCGCGGACAGCGGCGATACGCGCTGCGCGATCCGCGCCGTGCGCGGCTCGGGCTATCGCCTGACGGTCGACTGAGCCGATGCCGCGCCTGTTCCTCAAGCTGTTCGGCACGTTCTGGTTGACGACGGTCGCGATCCTCGCGATCAGCATCTTCGCCAGCTTCCGCCTCGCGGACGATCCGGGGTTCCTGCAGTTCATCGATCCGCGTGAAGCGGACGCCGTGCTGCGCGAGGTCCTCGACGAGGGTGGCGTCGAAGGCCTGCGGGAGTTTCTCGCGGACAGCGACAACTTCCCGCCCGGCCAGACGGTGTACGCGGTGGACGAGACCGGCAGCGACCTGCTCGGCCGGCCGGTGCCCGAGGCGCTGGCCCGGCGCCTCGGACGCATGTGGCGCATGGCGGCGCGCGACGAGCGGCTGTCCCCGCAGAGGGCGGGTCCTCGCAGGCCGTTCCGCGGCTTCGCGCCGGTGCTGCAGGCGGCGGACGGGACCCGGCTGCTCGCCATCCCCGGTCCGGCGCCGCCGCCGCGCTTCGGCGTGTTCTCGCGCGGCGGACTGCGCTGGCTGCTGCTCGCCCTCGCCGCGATTACGAGCCTGCTCAGCTTCTGGCTGCTGAGCCGCTCGCTGTCGCGTCCGGCGGAGCGCATATCCGCGGCAGTGGACCGTTTTGCGGCCGGCGACCTGTCGGCCCGCGCGGGCCCGGCGGGCTACAGCAACGACGAGATCGGCGAGATTGCGCGGCAGTTCGACCGCATGGCGGCCGCGCTGCAAGCGCAGGCCGAGTCGCGCCGCGAACTGTTCCGCAACGTCTCGCACGAACTCCGGGCGCCGCTCGCGAGACTGCAGATCGCGACCGAGCTCCTGGAGCGCAAGCCGGAACAGCTTGCCGCGCAGCTCGACCGTATCCGGCACGAGATCGACGTGCTCGATGCGCTGACCGGGCAGGTGCTGTCGCTGGCGCGTGCCTCGCAGCCGGGGGATGCCGGGGAGATGGTTGCGCTGGTCTCCGTGATCGAGCGCGTGGCCGGCGATGCCGAACTGGAGGCCGGCGACAAGGGCGTCGAGCTGCTCTGGTCGGCGCCGCCGGCGGACCTGCGCATCAGGGCCGGCGAAGCGCTGCTGTGCAGTGCCCTCGAGAATGTCGTGCGCAATGCCGTCCAGGCCACACCAACCGGCGGCAGGGTCAGCATGGAAATCGAGCGGCGCAACGGCGTCTGCGCAGTCGTGGTCAGCGACGGCGGCGCCGGCGTTCCGGCAGGTGAACTCGACAGGATATTCGAGCCGTTCTACCGGCTGGACACGAACAGGCCGGGTTCGGGTATCGGGCTGGCGATTACTGCACGCGTCATGGAGCGCATCGGCGGGACGGTCAGCGCAAAAAACGGACCCGGTGGCGGGCTGGTCGTCACGCTCGAGATGCCGCTGGCACCCCGGCCGGGCGCTGGCGGCTAGCCTGTACGCCCGGCTACTTCCTGCCCTTGCTGCCCTTGGCCGTCGAGTCGTCGCTGGTCCCGTCCGGGTCGCTGGTGGCCGGCTCGGACGGCGAACTTCCCCCGGGCGGCGTTTGCTCTTCGACCCATACGTTGATGGACATGGTCTCGGTCAGCGAGTCGCTCCAGAGGTAGCCGTCGGCCCACAGGTAGCCGTCGCTCCAGAGGTAGCCGGTGCTGTTCACGCTGGAGTTGCCGGCGCTGTCGGCGAAGGAGTAGCCGTCGCTCCACAGGTAGCCGTCGGCCCACAGGTAGCCGTCGGCCCACAGGTAGCCGTCGGCCCAGAGATAGCCGTCGGCCCACAGGTAGCCGTCGGCCCACAGGTAGCCGTCGAGTCCCATCAGGTAGTAGTTGCCCTTCTCGTCGACATGGGCGCGACCGCCGAAATGCGTGCCGAGCAGGTCCGCGCTCACGTCGATGCCGCGGTTGGCGCAATCGTAGCGGCTGCCGCTGACGGCCGCGTAGGCGTCGACGAGGCCGGCGCCCTGCTGGAAGACACTGTAGGCCAGCGAGCCGTCCGCCTTCGTCGCGGGACGAGCCGAATCGAGCAGCTTGCACTTGACCTGGTCCGGCGTGAGGTACGGCTCGGACTGCAGCATCAGCGCGACGATGCCGCTCACGACCGCCGCCGACTGCGACGTGCC
>JBFJUJ010000048.1:0-14794 GCA_041624755.1 Woeseia sp.
CGAATTCGCGCTGGTGCGGGATACGCTCGCGGCCCTGGATCGCCCGCACCTGAACGAGTTCGCGGCGGCGTGGGAACCGGCCTGACGGCCATGCGCCGAATGGCCAGGAAAAAACGCGAACCCGAGACCGCGGCCGTGACCTCGATGACCCACGACGGGCGCGGCATCGCGGCCGTCGAGGGCAAGAAGGTGTTCGTCGCCGGCGCGCTCGCGGGCGAGACCGTCAGGTTCCTGCGCCGCAAACGCCGCCGCAACTTCGACGAGGCCGAGCTGCTCGAAGTCATCGACGCGTCCGCGGAGCGCGTGACGCCACGCTGCGCCGTGTTCGGCACCTGCGGTGGCTGCGCACTGCAACACCAGTCCCAGGAGCGGCAGCGTGCGATCAAGTTCGACGCGCTCCGGGACGCGTTTGCGCGCGTCGGTGACGTCACGCCGGCAAGCTGGCTGGAGCCGCTGTACGACGAAAGCGAGGGCGGCGGCTGGCACTACCGCCGCCGCGCACGCCTCGCCGTGAAAGACGTCCCTGCGAAAGGACGCGTGCTGGTCGGCTTCCGCGAACGCCACGCACCGTTCGTGACGGACATGCAGCGCTGCGAGATCCTCGCGCCACCGGTAGACGAGCTGCTGGTGCCGCTGGCCGAACTGATCGCCGGGCTGTCGGTGCGTGCCCGCCTGCCGCAGATCGAGGTGGCGATCGGCGATACGCAGGCGCGGCTCGTGTTCCGCGTGCTGGATCCGCCGACCGCCGCCGATCGCGCACAGCTCACGGCATTCGGCCGGCAGCACGGGCTGGACGTGGCCCTGCAGCCGGGCGGGCCGGACACGGTCGAGCCGCTGTGGCCGGCCTCGCCCGGGCCGTTGACCTACGAACTGCCCGAGTTCGATCTGCGGCTGGCGTTCGAGGCGACGGATTTCGTGCAGGTCAACGCGACGATCAACCGCCGCCTGGTGGCGCGCGCCGTCGCACTTCTCGACCCGCAGCCCGGCGAGCGGGTGCTCGATCTCTACTGCGGTATCGGCAATTTCTCGCTGGCGCTCGCGCGCCGCGCCGGCGAGGTGCTGGGTGTCGAGGGTGAGGCGCGGCAGGTGACGCGCGCCGCCGCCAATGCCGCGGCCAACGGTATCGGGAATGCGCATTTCCTGGCGGCAGACCTCGAACGTCTCGATGGCGGCGAGGCCTGGCTCGCCCGGCCCTGGGACAAGCTGCTGCTCGATCCGGCCCGCAGCGGCGCACTCGAGGTCGTGCGCCGCATCGCTCACATCGCCGCAGAGCGCATCGTCTACGTCTCCTGCCACCCGGCCACGCTGGCGCGCGACGCGGCCGAACTCGCGGCGCGCGGCTACCGCCCGGCCGCGGCGGGCATCGTCGACATGTTCCCGCACACGGCCCACGTCGAGTCGATCGCCGTGTTCGAAAAAAGTAAATAAAACATTGCAGTACGGTCTATAATTCGACGCGAAATCACATTGCCGGGCACAGGCGCGAACACGGCAGGACGTCGACGCGGACTGACGGTGCCGGGCACAGGGCAGGCAGACATGGCACCAACGCGACGCGGACCGGCGTTGCCGGGCACGCCGTAAGCAGGCATGGCACTCGGGCCGGTGATGCTGGACATCGAGGGACTGGCGCTCACGCCGGCTGACCGCGAGCTGTTGCTCGAGCCCGCCGTCGGCGGCGTCATCCTGTTCAGTCGCAACTACGAGTCGCCGGCGCAGCTGGCCGACCTCGTCAGTGCTATCCGCGGGCTGCGGCGGCCGCCGCTGCTCGTGGCCGTCGATCACGAGGGCGGGCGCGTGCAGCGCTTCCGTGACGGCTTTACCGCGATACCGCCGATGCGCCGCCTGGGCCGGCACTACGACGGCGATCCGGCCGCTGCGACCGAGCTGGCGCGGCGCTGCGGCTGGCTCATCGGCGCGGAACTGCGCGCCTGCCGGATCGACCTGTCGTTCGCGCCCTGTGTGGATCTCGACTGGGGGATCAGCGAGGTCATCGGCGATCGCAGCCTGCATCGCCGGCCGGAGGTGGTCACCGAGCTCGCGCTGGCCCTGATCCGCGGCATGCGCGACGCCGGCATGGCGGCGGTCGCGAAGCACTTCCCCGGGCACGGTGCCGTGGTCGCCGACTCCCACAAGACGCTGCCGGTCGATCGGCGGCCCTACAGCGTGCTGCTGGACGACATGCAGCCCTACGAGAAACTGGTGCAGCGCCGCGTGCTGGCCGGCGTCATGCTCGCGCACGTCGTGTACGCGGAGCTCGACCCGAAGCCCGCGGGATTTTCGGCGTACTGGATCGGTGAGCAGCTCCGGCGCCAGATCGGCTTCGACGGCGCGGTCTTCTCCGACGACCTGTCGATGAAAGCGACCGCCGATTTCGGCCCGATGCCCGAGCGCGCTCGCCTCGCGCTGGACTGCGGCTGCGACATGGTCCTGATCTGCAACGATCGCGAGGCAGCGGGCGCCGCCGTAGCGAGACTCGCCGACTACTCGCGGCCCCTGTCGCTCGTGCGGCTCGCGCGCCTGCACGGCACGGCAGCGCCGGATCGGGGGTCCCTGATGGCCAGCGACGAGTGGCGCGCCGCCAGCGCGCGCCTTGCCGACTGGCTGGATCGGCCGGAACTCAAGCTCGATGCCTGAGCCGGGAGGACGCGCCGCCGCCGCTGGCCGCGGGCGCCGGGCGATCATCGCGGGCTCCGGCTTCGCCGCGCTCGGCGACGAGGCCCCCCGGCTGACGGTCAGCACGCGCTACGGCAGGCCGTCGTCGGCGATCCGCCGCCGGCGATTCGGCGCGGAGGACGTCTACGTGCTGCTGCGCCACGGCGAGGCCCACGATATCGCGCCGCATGCGATCAACTACCGCGCGAACCTGAAGGCGCTGTCCCTGATCGGCGTGACCACCGTGATCGCGATCAACACGGTGGGCTCGATCGCGCGCGGGGTACGGCCGGGGCAGCTCGCCGTGCCGTCGCAGCTGATCGACTACAGCTGGGGCAGGGTTCACAGTATTTATGACGAGCCCTGCGCTAACCTCGATCACGTCGACTTCACCCGGCCGTTCGCCGAGGGCCTGCGCCAGCAACTGCTGCGCGCAGCCCGTCAGGCGGGCGCGCACTGCCACGACGGCGGTGTCTACGGAGTGACGCAGGGGCCGCGCCTGGAGACGGCCGCCGAAGTGGACCGCTACGAGCGGGATGGCGTCGACTATCTCGGCATGACGGGCATGCCCGAGGCCGGTATCGCCCGGGAACTCGGGCTGGACTACGCCATGCTGAGCCTGGTCGTCAATGTCGCCGCCGGCCGCGGCGCCAGGGCGATCCACGAGGACATCGAGGTCAGCACGGCGAGCGCGAGGCGGGCGGCGCTCGCGGTACTCGACAGCTTTTTCGGCGGCGGCGAAGCGGGCAACGGTCGATGACGGCAATCAAGCGCAGCATCTTCGAACAGCTGATCGCGGCGGTCGCGGAGCCGCTGCTGCTCGCCCGCGTCGATCAGGCCGACTGGCCGATCGTGCTCTGCAACCCGGCATTCGAGGCGCTGGCCGATCGCAGCGATCTGCTGAAGACCCCGATCACGGACGTCGTCGAGGCCCTGCACGGGCGCGACGCGGCGCGCGAGCTGAGCGAGACCGTGCGCACCGGGCAGGAATCC
This sequence comes from Woeseia sp., assembly GCA_041624755.1. Lineage (GTDB taxonomy): Bacteria > Pseudomonadota > Gammaproteobacteria > Steroidobacterales > Woeseiaceae > Woeseia. The sequence goes on from JBFJUJ010000048.1 coordinate 3,649, forward strand.
AGCATCCCGCTGGAGGTCGGCAGCCGCAACTGGCTGCTGGTGCTCAAGCCGCTTATCGATTCCGGCGCCGCCAGCGCGCGCTACTACGCGGCCTGCTGGCGGGACAGCGCCAGCATGACGGGCGGGGGCGACGCCAGCGCGGCGCACCAGGCGCTGCTGCGCGCCAGGCGGCGGATTCGCGACCTGTCGCGCGAGGACGCGCTGACCGGGCTCCTGAACGAGGCGGCGTTCCACGACGTGCTGGCGCATGACTGGGCGGTTGCGGCGCGCGACCGGGGTTCGCTGGCGCTCATCGCCTTCACGATCGACGACTTCGACGCCTACCTGCGCGTATTCGGCCGACATGCCGCCGACTCCTGCCTGCGACGGGTCGCCCAGGCGCTCAAGCGCTGCCTGCGGCGCGCGAGCGACGTGGCGGCGCGCCTCGGCGACGACGGCGGGCAGACGCTGGTCGTGCTCTTTCACGCCGGCGAGGAGACGGGCGTCGAGGACTTCGCCGCATCGATCTGCCGGCAGATCCGCGAACTCGGCCTGCACCATCCGCATTCGAGCAGGGAGCGCTTCGTGACGGTCAGCGCGAAGACCGCCGTCGTCGAGGCGAGCGGCGGGCCGTCGGCGGCCGCGGATTGTCTCGCGGAGCTTCTGGGGCGCTGATCTTCAGCGCTCGACCGGCAGCAGGACGTCGGTGTCGTCGACGCCCTCGTCGGGCGCTGCGGCGTCGCTGTCCTCGACGCGGGTGACCTTCGCCAGCAGCCCGAAGCGGGGGTGATCGAAATAGCGCAGGTCGCCGTTCCTGACGATCCGGTCTTCCTCGATGCGCAGGCGCACCAGCCCGCTGCCGGCCCCGCCGACGCCGAACTCGTTGCGGCCGTCGCCGTAGGCGGGCACGGAAGCCTCGGCGGGGCGCCCGGCAGCCGGGTCCGCGTAGCGTGTTCCGTCGGGCGGGTAGGGCGACTCCTGCCGCGATGTCAGGGTCAGGTCGACGACGAGATGCAGGAAGCGGCTCAGGTACAGCGTGAGGCTGCCATCGAATTGCGGCGGGGCATTGCCCAGGCGTCGGAGCGGGATCGCCGGCGACAGCTCGCGCTCGATGGCATCCTGGGTCCACCCCGTCCACAGGACCGGCTCGTAGGCGTCGAGCAGCTCCAGCTTGTCGTGCACGTCGCCGAGTGTCAGCGCCTCGCGGGGCGTGATCGTGAGCTTGACGCGAGTCGTCGGCAGCACGATTTCCTCGAGCGGCAGCAGCTCGGCGTCGACGGCCAGGTCGTCCGGCGCCGCATCCGCCGCGGGCGGCAGGTCGCCGAACTCCGGCACGGCCGCGTCGCCGGCCGCGTCACCGGCTGCGGTCGGCGGTCGCCCGGGCGGAAACGGCGACTCCGCGTACGGCGCCAGGAGCGGCTCGGGCGGCGGGTCCGGCAGGAAGCGTTCGTTGCCGTCGGCTACGTTTTCGCCGTAGCGAAACAGGATGATCTCCACCGCGTAGCGCGGGATTTCGGGCTGCTCGCCGAGGCCGTCGCCGGGCTCGCCTTCGTCGGCCGTCTGCGCGCAGACGGCGCTGCCGCCGAGTACGAGGGCGAACAGCAGCTTGCGCGCCCGCAGGTCTCGCTTGTGCCGCACTGGCCGCATCTGCGTCGGGCTCCTGATCAGGTCTTCAAGTGTCAGCCGGCGGCCGCGCGGGCGCTGTCGGCGCGCGGCGCCAGTTCCTCGAGCAGCGCCTCGATCGCCGCGAAGCGCTCGGCCGCGTCCGCCATCGGCTGGCGGAACTGTAGCCGATCCGCGCCCTGCATTCGATAGCGGCCCTTGCCGCCCTGGACCAGCTTGACGAGGCGCAGCGGATCCACGCCGGCATCGCGGCCGAACTGCAGGTAGCCGCCGGCGTCGGCGGCATCGATCTTCTCGATGCCGAGGGCCGCGGCAGCGCCGCGGATCGAGGCGATGCGCATCAGGTTCTTCGCCGCTTCCGGCAGCAGGCCGAAACGGTCGATCAGTTCGACCTGCAGCTCGCGCAGCTCGTCGTCGTCCCGCGCGCTGGCGATGCGCTTGTAGAGGATCAGGCGCAGGTGCACGTCGGGCACGTAATCGTCCGGCAGCAGGGCGGGGACGTGCAGATTGACCTCGACGCCGGCGTCCAGGGGTTTTTCGAGATCGGCCTCCTTGCCGTCGCGCATGGCCCGTACCGCGCGGGTCAGGAGCTCGGTGTACAGCGAGAAGCCGATCTCCTGGATCTGCCCGCTCTGCGTGTCTCCCAGCAGCTCGCCGGCGCCCCGTATCTCGAGGTCGTGGGTCGCGAGCGTGAAACCGGCGCCCAGGTCCTCGAGCGAGTCGATCGCCTCGAGGCGCTTTACCGCGTCGGCCGTCATCGCGCGTTTCGGCGGCGCGACCAGGTAGGCATAGGCGCGGTGGTGCGAGCGGCCGACGCGTCCGCGGAGCTGGTGGAGCTGCGCCAGCCCGAAGCGATCGGCGCGATTGATGATGATCGTATTCGCCGTGGGCACGTCGATGCCGGATTCGACGATGGTCGTGCACAACAGCAGGTTGAAGCGGCGATGGTAGAAGTCGAGCATCACCTGTTCGAGTTCGCGCTCCGGCATCTGGCCGTGCCCGACCCGAATATTCGCCTCCGGTACCAGCTTCGCGAGGCGTTCGCCGACACGCGCGATGTCCTCGACCTTGTTGTGGATGAAGTACACCTGGCCGCCGCGGCGGATCTCGCGCAGGCAGGCCTCGCGGATGACGACGTCATTCCACTCGCTGACGAAGGTCTTGACGGCCAGGCGCTCGGCCGGCGGCGTCGCGATCAGCGACATCTCGCGCAGTCCGCCGAGGGCCATGTTCAGCGTGCGCGGGATCGGGGTCGCCGTCAGCGTCAACACGTCCACCTCGCTGCGCAGCGACTTGATCGCTTCCTTGTGGCGCACGCCGAAGCGGTGCTCCTCGTCGATGATGACGAGGCCGACGTCGCGGAAGTCTTTCGTGTGCTGCAGCAGGCGGTGGGTGCCGATGACGATGTCGACGCGGCCCGCGCGGATATCCGCGACGACCGACTTGACGTCCTTCGCCGAGCGGAAACGCGACAGGATCTCGATGCGCACGGGCCAGTCCGCGAAGCGGTCCCGGAAGGTCTGGCCGTGCTGCTGGGCCAGCAGCGTCGTCGGCACGAGCAGCGCGACCTGCTTGCCGCCGTGGACCGCGGCGAAGGCTGCACGCAGCGCAACCTCGGTCTTGCCGAAGCCGACGTCGCCACAGACCACGCGGTCCATCGGCTGCGGCGAGGCGAGATCGGCGAGCACGTCGTCGATGGTCTGCTGCTGGTCCTCGGTCGGCTCGAACGGGAAGCCGGCCTCGAAGGCGCGATAGTCGGCCTCGGGCCACTTGAAGGCATGCCCGGGACGCGCCGCGCGGCGTGCATACACATCGAGCAGCTCGGCGGCGACGTCGCGGATCCGGGAGATCGCACGTTTTTTCGCCCTGGCCCATTGATCGCTGCCGAGGCGATGCAGCGGTGCGTTCTCCGGCGAGGCGCCGGTGTAGCGCGAGATCGCGTCGAGCGACTGCACCGGGACGTACAGCTTGTCACCGCCGGCGTACTCGAGGTGCAGGAACTCGCCCTCGGCGCCGCCGGCCTCGAGCGTCACCAGTCCGAGGTAACGGCCGACGCCATGCTCCGCGTGCACCACCGGCGAGCCCGCGACCAGGTCGTTGAGCTGGCGGATGATGGTCTCGGGGTCGCGTTCGGCGCGCCGCCGGCGACTCTTCGGGCGGACCCTGTCGCCGAACAGCTGCTGTTCGCTGATCAGCGCCACGCCGGCGTCGGGCAGCAGCACGCCGTCCTCCAGCGGCGCCGTCGCGACCGAGACGCGGGCATCGCCGTCGACGAAGTCCCCCCAGGAGTCGCTGCGTACCACGTCGAGCCCGCGGCCGCGCAGGAAGTCGCTGACGTGCTCGCGGCGGCCGGCGGAGTCCGCCGTGAACAGCACGCGGCCCTCGTGCCGCTCGAGGAAGGTCATCAGCGCGCGCGCGGCGTCGGCGTAGCGCGCCTCGATCTTGAGCGCCGGCGGCAGGCGGGTCGAGACGTTCAGCACGCCGGCGCCGTCCGGCAGGCTGTTGTTGCTGGCGCGGATCTGGCGGAAGTCGTCCAGCCGCGAGGCAATCGTCCCGGGGTCGACGAAAGTCTCCGCGGGCGTGAGTATCGGCCGCTCGGGATCGAGGCGGCACAGCTCATGGCGTTCCTCGATCTCCTTCCACGTCAGCCTGAGGATGTCCCCGAGTTCGGCCGGGGCGAGGATTATCGTGTCCCGCGGCAGGTAGTCGGCGAGCGTGGCGGTGTGCTCGAAGAACAGCGGCAGGTAATACTCGATGCCGCCGTGCGCGATACCCTCCGAGACGTCGCGGTAGACGCGCGACTGCGACGGCTGGCCTTCGAAGCGCTCCCGGTAGCGCTGCCGGAAGGCCCGCACCGCGTCCTCGTCGAGCGGCACCTCGCGCGCCGGCAGGATGTCGATCGCCTCGAGGGTCTCGCCGGACAGCTGCGTATCCGGATCGAAGCGGCGCAGCGTCTCGATCTCGTCGTCGAAGAGGTCGATGCGCAGCGGCTCGTCGGATCCCATCGGGAACAGGTCGAGCAGGGCGCCGCGCACGGCGAACTCGCCGTGCTCCTCGACCTGCGGCACGCGGAGGTAGCCTGCGTCGACCAGCGAGGCGACGAACGCGTCGCGATCCAGTGTCTGGCCCGCGGCCAGCCGCAGGCTGCGGGCGGCCACGTAATCGACCGGCGGCAGGCGCTGCAGCAGCACCGCGGCCGACAGGATCAGGATGCCCCGCGTCTTCTGCGGCAGGTGGCCGAGGACGTCGAGGCGCTGCGAGACGATGTCCTGGTGCGGCGAAAAGCTGTCCCATGGCAGCGTTTCCCATTCGACGAAATGGCGCACCGGGAGGTCATCGGCGAACCAGCGGATCTCGGCCTCGAGCCGGTCGGCTTCGCGAGCGTCGGCGGCAAGCACGACCATCGGCCGCCCGAGGCCGCGAGCGAGTTCGACCGCGGCAAGCGCGGCACTGGCGCCGGTCAGGCGGCCGAGCGCGCCGAGCGACGGCAGCTCGGCGGAGGGGATCAGCAGGGCTTGGGCGGACAAGGGCGCAGGCCGGGCAGCGACAGGGCGGGCGATTATCGCACAGCGTAAGCACGACAATTCAAGCCTGGCCGCCGGCACGGGACGGCCGCCGAACTGCGGCCGGTGACGGCGGGAGCAGCAGACTGCGGGAGGAACTGCCCGTGAAAGGCGGGAGAAACCCGGTGTGAGCCGAGAGATGACCCGTCGGGAGGCAAGCGGGACGCCGTCGGGGGCCGGGAGAATACGCGGTGGCGGCGGCATCAGCCGCGGCTACCCCGGCTGCGCCGGTCGCCCGGACAGCTTGCGGCCGAACATGCCTCCGCCGGGGAGAACGACTGCCGGCCGGCGGCGCTATTTCGCGACGGCGTGAATGACCTTGTCGTATTCGAAGAAAACCGCGAACCCGGGGTAGTCCCAGCGGGTGATCGGCGGTTCGCCGACCGGCGCGCGCCGCGTGGTCGGCTCGCCGAACTCGGCCTCGACGCGGCTCTGGGTCATGCCGCGGGTCGGTTTGCCCGGCGCGTCGAAGCGCTGCGACGGGTCCGTGTTGCGCATGTCGAGGTTCTGGGCACCGGCGGCGCCGAACAGGCCGGCGGCGAGCGCGATGAGGACAAGGACACGAACGTTACTCATGATGGCCGGGTCTCCGCGAGAATGCCGGGCGACTATAGCACCGGACAGGCTGCCACAAAACATGCACTTACAGGCGTTTGTACACGCTGACCCGCAGCTGCTCGCGGACCTGGGTCACAGATTCGGCGCAAGAACGGCGACAGTCACCCGGTTGCCGCGGGTGAGCCTGCGGCAACCGGGTAATCGTCCCCACCCGACCGACGTACGGTGGGCGGCAACTGTGGTTTAATGCGCGCGATGATAAGCCCTGTCGAACTGTTCGTCGGTCTGCGCTATCTGCGCGCCAAGCGCCGCACACGGTTCGTGTCCTTCATCACGCTCGTCTCGCTCGCCGGCATCGCGCTCGGCGTCGCGGCGCTGATCGTCATCCTGTCCGTCATGAACGGCTTCGAGGGCGAGCTGCGAACGCGGCTCCTGAGCATGACGGCGCACGGCTACGTGGCCGCTGCGGAGGGCCGCCTCGACGACTGGCCGGCGGTCCGTGAGCGCATGCTCGACGTCGACGGCGTCGAGGCCGTCGCGCCGGTGGTCACACTGGAAGGCATGATCCGCACCGGCAGCGACCTCCTGCCGCTCATGGTCGACGGCGTCGAGCCGCAGGCCGAGGCAGCCCTGCTCGGGCGCTCGGTGAATTTCCTGGAAGGCGGTCTCGACAGGCTGCGGCCCGGCGAGAAGGGGATCCTGCTCGGCCGGCTGCTCGCCTGGGACCTGAACGTGCGCATCGGCGACGGCGTCGTGCTGCTGATACCGCGCGCCGCCGGCGACGGCCGCATGGAGCCCGTCCTCGAGCGCTTCGTCGTTCGCGGCGTGTTCGAGGCGGGCGTCGCGGAGCACGACACCGGTCTTGCGCTCGTGCACCTCGGGGACGCGGCCCGGCTGGCCGGCGGCGGGCAGGGCGTCTCGGCGCTGCGCTTCCTCGGCAACGACGTGATGGCGGCCCCGCGCATCGCCGCGTCGCTCGACGAGACGCTCGGCGGCGCCTACCGCGGCAGCGACTGGACCGTCGAGAACGCGAGCTACTTCCGCGCAATCCGTCTCGAGAAGATGATGATGTCGCTGATCCTGTCGCTGATCATCGGCGTGGCAGCCTTCAACATCGTCGCCAGCCTGGTCATGGTCGTCACCGACAAGACCACCGACATCGCCATCCTGCGGACGCTCGGCATGGATCCGAACGGCGTCGTTCGCGTGTTTTTCATCCAGGGCGCGATCATCGGCTGGCTGGGCGTGCTGGCGGGCATCGTCGTCGGCATCGCGCTGGCGCTGAATGTCCCGACGCTGGTGCCCGCGCTAGAGGAGTTCTTCGGTTTCCAGATCATGCCGGGCGACGTCTACTACGTCACGCGCATCCCCTCGGTGCTGGAAGCGGCGGACGTGCTGATCATCGCCGTGGCCGCGCTGCTCCTGACTTCGCTCGCCACGCTGTACCCGGCGCGCCGCGCGGCGCTGGTCGAACCTGCCGCGGCGCTCCGTTACGAGTAGCCGCATGCAGAGCCCGTTCGAAATCTGGATCGGCGGACGCTACGTGCGATCGCGCTCGAGCAACCGTTTCGTGTCGCTGATCTCGCTGATCTCGATGCTCGGCATCGCCATTGCCGTTGCCGTGCTGATCGTCGTGCTGTCGGTCGTCAACGGCTTCGAGCGCGAACTCAAGGACCGGCTGCTGGCGATGACCGGCCATGCCAGCATCGAGGGACCGGACCGCCGCCTCGGGGACTGGAGCGGCTTCGCCGCGGCCGCCGGCGCGGACGCGCGCGTCAGCGCCAGCGCGCCCTTCGTTGAGGGCCAGGCGCTGCTGATCGCCGGCGAGCGGCTGAGCGGGGCCGGGCTGCGCGGCATCGAGCCGGAGCTCGAGGACCGGGTCTCGGGCATCGCCGGGGTCATGACCGCGGGCGACCTGGGCTCGCTCGCGGCCGGCGAGTACAACATCGTGATCGGCGTCGAGCTGCAGCGGGAACTCGGCGTCGGGCTCGGCGACAAGGTCACGGTCACGCTGGCCGAGGGCCGGGTGACACCGCTCGGCGTCATTCCGCGCAGCAAGCGCTTCACGGTCCGCGGAATCTACCGCGTGGGCATGTACGAATTCGACCGGCGGCTGGCGTTCATCCACCTGGACGACGCGCGCCGCCTGTACCGCCTGGGGGACGACGTCAGCGGCTTGCGCCTGTCCGTCAGCGATGTGTTCCTGGCGCCGGAAATCGTGCGCGACGTGGCGTTGGCCGGTGGCGGCGGCGTGCTGGTCAGCGACTGGACGCGGCGACACGTGAATTTCTTCCGCTCCATACAGATCACGAAATCGATCCTGTTCGTCATCCTGCTGCTGGTCATCGCCGTGGCCGCATTCAATATCGTTTCGACGCTGGTGATGGTCGTCAAGGACAAGCAGTCGGACATCGCGATCCTGCGCACGATCGGTGCGCGGCCGGCGTCGATCCTGCGCATCTTCGTCACGCAGGGCAGCGTGATCGGCGTGGTCGGCACCGTGGCCGGCCTGCTGGCCGGGGTACTGCTGACCGTCAACCTGGAGAACGTCGTCGGCTTCCTCGAAGCAAGCCTCGGCATCAAGTTCCTCGCTGCCGACGTCTATTTCATCAGCGACCTGCCGGCCGACCTGCGCTGGGCGGATGTCACGCGCGTCTCCGTGATCGCGCTGGTCCTCGCGCTGTTGTCGACGCTGTACCCGGCCTGGCGCGGCGCGCAGACGCAGCCCGCCGAGGCGCTGCGTTATGAGTGAGCAGGTACTGTCATGCCGCGCGGTCGTGCGCCGCTTCAGCGAGGCCGGCTCCATGCTGGAGGTGCTCTCCGGCGTCGATCTCGACATCGCCCCCGCGGAACGGGTGGCGATCATCGGCGCGTCCGGCTCCGGCAAGACGACCCTGTTGCAGATCATGGGCGGACTCGATCAACCCACGTCGGGCGAGGTGATCGTCGGCGGTCAGTCGATGGCTCACGCCGGCGAGCGGGAGAAAGGCCGCCTGCGTAACCGGTATCTCGGTTTCGTCTACCAGTTCCACCACCTGCTGCCGGAGTTCACGGCGGAGGAAAACGTCGCAATGCCGCTCCTGATCCGCCGGGTCGAGCGCGGCGAGGCCCTCGCGCGCGCGGCGCGGCTGCTCGGCCGCGTGGGCCTCGACGGACGCCGCCATCACAAGCCCGGTGAGATGTCCGGCGGAGAGCGCCAGCGGGCCGCGGTCGCGCGCGCGCTGATCAACGAGCCGAAGCTCGTGCTCGCCGACGAGCCGACCGGCAACCTCGATGCCGGCAACGGGGAGCACGTGCTTGCGCTGATGCTGGAGCTGAACACCGAGCTCGAGACGAGCCTCGTCATCGTCACCCACGATGTCGGCATTGCCGCGCGCATGGACCGCGTGCTGAAGCTCGAGGGCGGCCGCCTGCATTCGTCCTGAGGGCGCGATTCACTTCCGCCGCCGGCGCGCGCGGCGCTTCTCCAGGTAGTCGGCAATCGACGCACGCCAGACGAGATCGAGCGCGATAAAGCCTGCGAGTGCGAGCAGGGCGCCGAGCAGCACGCAGCCGAGCATCAGCGGCTGCCAGATACCCACGAAGCTGTCGGTCAGCCAGGCAAACGACAGCTCGAAGTCGAACGGCCGCGGCGGCAGGCCGAGCAGCGCCCGCCCGGTGCGGTAGGCGAGGAAATACATCGGCCCGAGCGTCAGCGGATTGCTGACGAAAGTCGTCAGCGCGGCCACCGGGATGTTGACGCGTAGCGCCAGCGCCGCCAGCGCGGCGAGCAGCGGGTGCCCCGGGAACGGCATGTAGGCGACGAACAGCCCCAGCGCGAACGCCGGCACGACCGTGCGCCGCGCAATGCCCCACAGCCGCCGGTCGTGCAGCAGGTGGTCGAACGGCGCCAGGTACCAGTGGCCGTGGAAGTGCTGGCGTTTCAGGGCAAATTTTCTGAAAAAGCGTCTTGGCATCTCTCGCCGATTTCGCTGACATCACACCCGGGCGGCCTGACGGCGAGCGCCACCGTCGTTCCGGGCATCGCGCCGCGGCGGGCATCGCGCCGGAGCGCGGCATGATAGCGGGAAAATCACAGGGTACGCGGTACAGGGTTCGCGAAACATGTTGCGATGCTGCCTGACGTTCATCGCAGGCGCCGCGACGGCGAGCCGGCTTCCGTGCCTGCCGCCTGCGAGTTTCTCCGTCATGCTGCTGGCGATGGCCATCGTCCTTGCGCTGGCCCGCCGCCTGTGTCCGCTCGCCGCGCTGCTCGCGGGCTGCGCGATGTTCCTGCTGTCCGCGGCTGCGGTGCTGGCCGACCGGCTGCCGCAATCACAGCATGGAAACGACTTCACATTCGAAGCGGAAGTAATTGATTTTACGAAAGTGACAGGCGAGCGCCTGACGCTGCTCGTGGCCCCCGCGGGCGGCTCGCTGCCGCGCCGCCTGCGGCTCGCCTGGTACGACGCCTCGGACCGGCCGCGGCTGGGCGAGCGCTGGCGCTTCGTGGCACGGCTGCGCCGGCCGCGTGGCAACCGCAATCCCGGCGGCTTCGACTACGCCGGCTGGCTGCACCGGCAGCGCATCGGCGCGAGCGGCTACGTGCTGGAGGGCGAACGCCTGTCCGCTGTGGTCCGTCGGCCCGGCAGCCGCTTGCGCCGGCAGCTCGTCGAGCGCGTCGAGGCGCTGCTGCCGGCTGACGATGCCCGCGCCGCGCTGCTCGCGATCGGCGTCGGCGCGCGCCATGGCATGACGCCGGACGCGTGGCGGCGCTACGCGGTCACCGGCACGTCGCACCTGATGGCCATCTCCGGGCTCCACGTGGGCCTCGCTGCCGCTGCCGCCGGTTTCCTCGCCTGGGGCCTGGTGGGCCTTCTGGCATCGATGGCGGGCCGCATCGCCCCGCGGATGAACCTGCGCGACCTCGGCCTGCTCTGCGCGCTGCCGGCGGCGGCCGGCTACGCCGCGCTGGCCGGCTTCGCCGTGCCGGCGCAGCGCGCCCTGCTGACGGCGACGCTCGCGGCGCTGCTGTGGCTGGCGCGGCGGCCGCCTCGACCTGCGACGGCGCTCGCCGGGATCGCGGTGCTCGTTGTGCTGGCCGATCCGCTGGCCGTGCTGGCCCCCGGCTTCTGGCTTTCCTTCGGCGCCGTCGCCGTGCTGCTCGCGGCCGCGCGGCAGACCGGGCCCGCGCCGCCCGGCGCGCCGGGCCGCACGGCCATCCGGCTGCGCGAGCTCGGGATACTCCAGCTCGCGCTGCTCCTCGGGCTGTTCCCGCTGACGGCCGCGCTGTTCGCGCGCGCGGCGTGGCTGGCGCCGCTGACCAACCTGCTCGTTCTGCCCGTGTTCAGCGCGGTAACGGTGCCGAGCGCGCTGCTGGGCCTGCTGCTCGGCGGGCCGGCAGCGGCGGCGGGTGATGCGCTGCTCTGGCTCAGCTGGTACAG
>JBFJUJ010000049.1:0-14779 GCA_041624755.1 Woeseia sp.
CCCCCCCCCCCGCCGCGGGTTGCTCACAGGCTGTAGTACATGTCGAATTCGACCGGGTGAGTCGTCATTCGCAGGCGCGTGACGTTCTCCTCCTTCAGGCCGATGTAGGCATCGATGAGATCATCGCCGAACACGTCGCCAGCCTTCAGGAAGTCGCGATCCTCCGACAGCGCGTTCAGCGCTTCCTCCAGCGAGAACGCGACGAGCTGCAGGTTCTTTTCCTCCTCCGGCGGCAGGTCGTAGAGATCCTTGTCCATGGCGTCGCCCGGATGGATCTTGTTCTTGATGCCGTCGAGGCCGGCCATCAGCATCGCGCTGAACGCGAGATAAGGGTTGGCCATCGAATCGGGGAAGCGCACCTCGATGCGTCGCGCCTTCGGGTTGGACACGTACGGGATGCGGATCGAGGCCGAGCGGTTGCGCGCCGAGTAGGCGAGGATCGTCGGCGCCTCGAAGCCCGGCACCAGTCGCTTGTAGCTGTTGGTGGACGGGTTCGTGAAGGCATTCAGCGCCTTGGCGTGCTTGATGATGCCGCCGATGTAGTAGAGCGCGGTATCCGACAGGCCGCCGTAGCCGTCGCCGGCGAACAGGTTCTTGCCGTCCTTGACCAGCGACTGGTGCACGTGCATGCCGTTGCCGTTGTCGTTGACCAGGGGCTTCGGCATGAAGGTCGCCGTCTTGCCGTAGGCGTGCGCCACGTTGTGGACGACGTACTTGAGGATCTGCACCTCGTCGGCCTTGTGCACCAGCGTGTTGAACCTGACGCCGATCTCGCACTGGCCGGCCGTGGCGACCTCGTGATGATGAACCTCGGTCGTGAGGCCCATCTCCTCGAGCGCCAGGCACATTGCCGAGCGGATGTCGTGGAGCGAGTCGACCGGCGGCACCGGGAAGTAGCCGCCCTTGACCGTCGGGCGGTGGCCGATGTTGCCGTCGCCGTTGCCGTTGGCCTTGCCGGTGTTCCAGGCGCCTTCGCTCGAGTCTACGGCGTAGAATGCGCCTTCCATCGAGTCGCCCCAGCGGACGTCGTCGAAGACGAAGAACTCGTTTTCGGGTCCGAAGTAAGCGGCGTCGGCAATGCCGCTAGCCTTCAGGAAGGCCTCGGCGCGCTCTGCGAGCGAGCGCGGATCGCGGTCGTAGCCCTGCATCGTGTTCGGCTCGACGACGTTGCAGCGCAGGTTCAGCGTGGTCTCCTCGGAGAACACGTCGACCACGGCGCTGGCGGCGTCCGGCATCAGGATCATGTCGGATTCGTTGATGCCCTTCCAGCCGGAGATCGACGAGCCGTCGAACATCTTGCCGTCCTCGAACGTGTCTTCCTCGAGCGTGTGTGCCGGTACGGTTACGTGCTGCTCCTTGCCCTTGGTGTCGGTAAAGCGAAAGTCCACGAACTTGACTTCGCGGTCCTTGATAAGGGCCAGCGCCTCAGCTGGGGTCATGGGTCAATCCTCCGGATTTCGAATGGTTGTCAGCGGCCGTGGCGCCGCGTGTGCCGCAGTGGTGCAGAAAGCGTGCCAGCTTTGCTGAGCCTGCAGCTTGTTGATAAACGGGGAGATTTTGTCCTGGCCGGCCACGCGCTACGCACCGTTTTGGGGCATCTCCCCGGTATCGCGCACCATGGTAGTGCAAAAACGCCCGCAACGCACCGGGCGATGCGCGTAACCCGCCGGGCGCCCGCTCCGGGGCCATGCGACCGGCAGGCCTGCGGGTTATACTGCGCCGCCGTTTTTTCGAGGCCCGGCGAATTTCATGACTGACGACAAGGCGCCTGCGTTTGCCAGCTTCCAGGACCTGATCCTCGCGCTGCAGCAATACTGGGCCGAGCGCGGCTGCGTGATCGCCCAGCCCTACGACATGCCCATGGGCGCCGGCACATTCCACCCGTCCACGTTCCTGCGGGCGGTCGGCCCGGAGCCCTGGAGTTCCGCCTACGTGCAGCCCTGCCGGCGGCCCACCGACGGCCGCTACGGCGACAACCCGTTCCGGCTGCAGCACTACTACCAGTACCAGGTCGTCATCAAGCCGTCGCCGCCGGACCTGCAGTCGCTGTACCTGGACTCGCTGCGGGCGATCGGCATCGATACCCGCGTGCACGATGTGCGCTTCGTCGAGGACAACTGGGAGTCGCCGACGCTGGGTGCCTGGGGGCTCGGCTGGGAGGTGTGGCTGAACGGCATGGAGGTGACCCAGTTCACCTACTTCCAGCAGGTCGGCGGGCTGGAATGCCGCCCGGTGACCGGGGAGCTGACCTACGGGCTCGAGCGGCTGGCCATGTACCTGCAGAACGTCGAGAGCATTTTCGACATCGTCTGGACCGACGGGCCGCTAGGGCGCATCACCTACCGCGACGTCTACCACCAGAACGAGGTCGAACAGTCGCGCTACAACTTCGAGCAGGCAGACACCGCCGCGCTGTTCGGCGCCTTCGATCAGGCCGAGTCCGAAGCGCGCCGCCTCATCGACGCGAGCCTCGCGCTGCCGGCCTACGAGCAGATGCTCACCGCCTCGCATACCTTCAACCTGCTCGACGCCCGCCAGGCGATCTCGGTGAGCGAGCGGCAGCGCTTCATCCTGCGGGTGCGCGACATGTCGCGCGCGATCGCGGAAAGCTACCTGGCGAGCCGCGAGGCACTGGGCTTCCCGATGCTTTCGTCGGCGGCGGCCGCACCGCGGGCAGCCGCGCAATGAGCACTGCCGAGACCGCCGACCTGCTCGTCGAGATCGGCACCGAAGAACTGCCGCCGGGGGCGCTAAAGCCGATGATGCTGGCGTTCGCCGACGGGCTGGTCGAGGCGCTGGCCGCGGAGCGGCTCGACTGCGGCGAGATGCGCCCGTATGCCAGCCCGCGGCGCCTCGCGGTACGCATCGACGCGGTCGCGCGGCGCCAGGCCGACCGCGAGATCGAGCAGAAAGGCCCGCCGGTCGCGGTCGCCTTCGACGACGACGGCATGCCTACCCGCGCGGCCGAGGCCTTCGCGAAGAAATGCGGCGTCCGCGTCGACGAGCTCGAGCGCGAGCAGAGCGACAAGGGAGAGTGGCTCTGCTTCCGCGGCAGCGAGCCGGGCCGCGAGGCGGCCGACATCATTCCGGGCTGCGTCCGCCTCGCGCTCGATAAGCTACCCATCCCGCGGCGCATGCGCTGGGGTGCCGGCGCAACCGAGTTCGTCCGGCCGGTGCACTGGGTGGTCATGCTGCACGGCGATGCGGTCGTGCCCGGCCAGGTCTTCGGCCTCGCCGCGGGCCGCGTGAGCCACGGTCATCGCTTCATGGGCGATGGGCGGGTGGAGCTTGCGTCCGCCGGCGACTACCCGGGAAAACTCGAGGCCGGCGGACGGGTGATCGCCGACTTCGGCGAACGCCGGGCGCGCATCGTCGCTGCCGTCGAGAAAGCCGCGACGGAAGCCGGCGGCTCGCCGGTGGCGAACGACGAGCTCTACGACGAGGTAACGGCGCTGACCGAGTGGCCGGCGGCGATCACCGGCGAGTTCGAGGAGGTCTACCTCGAGCTGCCGCCCGAGGTGATCGTCGCGACGCTGACCGGGCACCAGCGCTATTTCCCGATCGCCGCCGCGGACGGTCGCCTGCTGCCGCGCTTCGTCACCGTGGCCAACCTCGACAGCCCGGAGCCCGACAAGGTCCGCGACGGCAACGAGCGGGTCATTCGGCCGCGGCTGGCGGACGCGGCGTTCTTCTGGAACGCGGACCGTGCCCGGCCGCTCGCCGAGCGCTGCGACGATCTCGCCGACGTCGTCTACCAGCGAGGCCTCGGCACGCTGGCGGACCGTAGCCGGCGCATCGCCCTGCTCAGCGCCAGCCTGGCCGCCGACGTGGATGCCGACCCGCTGCTGGTCGAGCGCGCGGCGCTGCTCGGCAAATGCGACCTGCTGACCGGCATGGTCGGGGAGTTCCCGGAGCTGCAGGGCACGATGGGGCGCTATTACGCGCGCGCCGCCGGGGAACCGGCCGCCGTCGCGGACGCCATCGGCGAGCAGTACCTGCCGCGCTTCGCAGGCGACGAGCTGCCGCAGACCCCCGCCGGCCGCGTGCTCGCGATCGCGGACAAGCTCGATGCGCTGTGCGGGATCTTCGCGGCCGGCAAGAAGCCCTCCGGCAATCGCGACCCGTTCGGCCTGCGGCGCGCGGCGCTGGGCGTCGTGCGTATCGGCATCGAGTGCGGCGTGGATTTCGACCTGCCGGCGGCAATCGCCGCCGGCCTGATGCTGCAGCCCGTCCCGGCGCCCGAGGCTGCGGCCGAGGAGCTCTACGATTTCATCGTCGAGCGGCTGCGCGGCTGGTACCAGGAGAAGGGCGACATCTCGACCGAGATGTTCGAGGCGGTGCGCGCCCGCGAGCCCCGGTCGCTCATCGATTTCGATGCGCGCCTCGAGGCGGTGGCGGGTTTCGTCGCCAACGAGGCTGCCGAGAGCCTGGCCGCGGCCAACAAGCGCATCGCCAACATCCTGCGCCAGGCCGGGTTCGACGACGACGGCGCGCCGGACGCGGCGCTGTTCGACTCCGACGCGGAGCGCGAGCTGCACGACGCGCTCGGCCGCGCGGCGGAGGCCGTCGAAGGCATGCTCGAGCGCCGCCGCTACGGCGACGTGCTGGCGAAGCTCGCCGGGCTGCGCGCGGCCGTCGACCGCTTCTTCGACGACGTCATGGTCATGGCCGACGACGACGACCTGCGCCGCAATCGCCTGAAGCTGCTGTCCGGCCTGCGCGCCGAGTTCCTGAAGGTCGCCGACATCTCGAGACTGTCGATTGCGCGGAGCTGACGGATGAGCCGGCCGCTCGTGATCCTCGACCGCGACGGCGTCATCAACCGGGATTCCAGCGAGTTCGTCAAGAGCGCGGCAGAGTGGCAGCCGCTGCCGGGCAGCCTCGAGGCGCTCGGCCTGCTGACGCGGTCCGGCCACGCCGTGTGGATCGCCAGCAACCAGTCGGGTATCGGCCGCGGGCTGTTCTCACGGCAGGCGCTGTACGCGATGCATCGCAAGCTGCGCCGCCTCGCGGCGTCCGAGGGCGGCGCTATCGAGCGCATCGTCTATTGCCCCCACCGGCCGGAGGACGGCTGCGACTGCCGCAAGCCGAAGCCGGGCCTGCTCAAGCGTATCGCCGCCGCGACCGGCGCAAGCCTCGCCGGCGTGCCGGTCGTCGGCGACTCGCTGCGCGACATCGAGGCGGCCGAGGCCGCCGGGGCGAAGCCGGTGCTCGTCCTGACCGGCAACGGCCGCGCGACGGCGCTGGCGCTGGAAAAAGCCGGGCGGCACGTGGAAACTTACGAGAATTTGCTGGCCTTCGCGCGCGATCTGGCCGGCGTCCGGGGAACCGCGGAGTCGCCGTCTTGAAGCTGATTCGCTCGCTGATCTTCCAGGTCTGGTTCTTCGGCTCGGCGGTGGTCGCCGGCGCCATGGTCCTCGTGCTGGCGCCGCTGCCCTACGAGCGGCGCTTCGGCGTCGCGCGGGGCTGGGGACGCTCGATGCTGTGGGCGGGCCGCTTCTTCTGCGGCCTCGAGTACTCCATCGAGGGGCGCGAGAACATCCCCGACGAGCCCAGCGTCGTGCTCTGCAAACATTCCAGCGTGTTCGAGACCTACGCGCAGCTCGTCACCTTCCCGCGCCAGACCTGGGTGCTGAAGCGCGAGCTCAAGTGGATACCGCTGTTCGGCTGGGGGCTGGCGCTGCTCAGGCCGATCGCGATCGACCGCGGCGCAGGGCGCCGGGCCGTCACCCAGGTCATCCGGCAGGGCCGGGAGCGACTGCGCGAGGGCACCTGGGTCACGGTGTTCCCGGAAGGCACGCGGGTGCCGGCCGGGGAAACCAAGAAATACGGCATCAGCGGCGCGGCGCTGGCATCCGAGGTCGGCTGCCCGATCGTGCCGGTGGCGCACAATGCCGGCGACTTCTGGCCGCGGCGCGGCCTGACGAAGCGCCCCGGTCACATCCGCTTCTGCATCGGCCCGCCGATCGACCCGGCCGGTCGGCCGCCGAAGGAGATCAACGCCGAGGTGCAGGCCTGGATCGAGGGAAAGATTGCCGAGATCAGCGCCGCCTGCCGGCAGGATTGACGACGCGCCGGGTTGGCCGCCGGGGAACCGGCCGCCCCGCTAGCCCGCGGCCATCGGCAGGGATCAGATGTCGAGGTTCGACACCGTCAGCGCGTTCTTCTCGATGAACTCGCGGCGCGGTTCGACCTGGTCACCCATCAGCGTCGTGAAAATGCCGTCGGCCTTGACGGCGTCTTCGATCTTGACCTGCATCAGGCGCCGCGTCTCCGGGTTGACGGTCGTGTCCCAGAGCTGCTCCGGGTTCATCTCGCCCAGGCCCTTGTAGCGCTGCACCGACTGGCCCTTGCGGGCCTCCGCCATGAGCCACCGGACCGCCTCGGCAAAGCCCGGGACCGGCTGCTGCCTGTCGCCGCGTTCGACGTAGGCATCCGGGCCCATCAGGCCCTTGAGCTTCGCCGCGAGCGCCATCATGTGCCGGTACTCGTTGGTTTCGAAGAACTCGCGCGGCAGGTAGCGCGTCGTGCCGATGCCGTGCTGCTCCCGCAGGATCGCGATACGGACGCCCTCGCCGTCCGCGTCGCCGCGATCGAGCGCGGCGCTGTACTGCACCTGGTTGCCGTTGCCGGCACGGCTGACAACGGCTTTCGGCAGCGCCTCCGACAGCCTGGCGGTCCAGGCCTCGAACGCGTCCAGGTTGTCGATATCGGTCAGTTTCCGGTCCACCGGTTCCAGCGTCGCCAGCGTGCGCAGCACGGCCTCGTCGTAGCGGCCGGCGAGCCGCTCGATCATGCGTTCGACGCCGATGTACTCCTTCGCGAGGGCCTCGAGCGCGGGCCCGGACAGCGGCGGGGCCTCCGCGTTGACGTGCACCCGCGCGTTATCGAGCGCGCTGGCCAGGAGGTGCGCGGTCAGCTCGGCGTCGTCCTTGACGTAGACCTCCTGTTTGCCCTTCTTGATCTTGTAGAGCGGCGGCTGCGCGATGTACACGTGCCCCCGCTCGATCAGCTCCGGCATCTGCCGGTAGAAGAACGTCAGGAGCAGCGTGCGGATGTGCGAACCGTCGACGTCCGCGTCCGTCATGATGATGATGCGGTGATAGCGCAGCTTGTCCGGATCGAAATCCGTGCGGCCGATGCCGCAGCCCAGTGCCGTGATCAGCGTGCCGACCTCGGCGGAGGACAGCATCTTGTCGAAGCGCGCTTTCTCGACGTTCAGGATCTTGCCTTTCAGCGGCAGGATGGCCTGGGTACGGCGGTCGCGGCCCTGCTTGGCGGAACCGCCGGCGGAATCGCCCTCGACCAGGAACAGCTCGGACAGCGCCGGGTCCTTCTCCTGGCAGTCGGCCAGCTTGCCCGGCAGGCCGGCGATGTCGAGCGCGCCCTTGCGGCGGGTCATCTCGCGGGCCTTGCGGGCGGCCTCGCGGGCCCGGGCAGCGTCGATGATCTTGCCGACGATAGCCTTCGCCTCGGCCGGGTTCTCCAGCAGGAACTCCTCGAGCCGCTCCGCCATCGCCGATTCGACGATGCCTTTGATTTCAGAAGAAACTAGTTTGTCCTTGGTCTGCGACGAGAACTTCGGGTCCGGCACCTTGACCGACAGCACCGCGGTCAGGCCTTCGCGGGCATCGTCGCCGCTCGGCGTGAATTTCTCCTTGCGGCCGGACATCTCCTTTTCGATGTAGCTGTTCATCGTGCGCGTCAGCGCGCTGCGAAAGCCGGCCAGGTGCGTGCCCCCGTCGCGCTGCGGGATGTTGTTCGTGTAGCAGAACATGTTTTCCTGGTAGGCGTCGTTCCACTGCAGCGCCGCCTCGACGCCGACATGGTCGCGCTCGACCTGGAAGTGGAACACGGTCGGATGGATGACCTGCTTGTTGCGGTTCAGGTGCTCGACGAAGGCGCGGATACCGCCGTCGTACTCGAACACGTCGCGCTTCTCGCTGCGCTCGTCGATCAGCTCGATGCGCACGCCGGAGTTCAGGAAGGACAGCTCGCGCAGGCGCTTGGCGAGGATGTCGTAGTGAAACTCGATGTTCGTGAACGTCCTGTCGCTGGGCTTGAAGCGGACGGTCGTTCCGGCCTTGTCCGTGTCGCCGCCGACCGCCAGCGGCGCTACCGGCTCGCCGTAGCGGTACTCCTGCTGGTGGACCTTGCCGTCGCGGTGGATCGTCAGCATGAGACTCTCCGACAGCGCGTTGACGACCGAGACGCCGACGCCGTGCAGGCCGCCCGAAACCTTGTAGGAATTGTCGTCGAACTTACCGCCGGCGTGCAGCACGGTCATGATGACTTCGGCCGCCGAGCGGCCCTCGTCCGGGTGCAGGTCGACCGGGATACCGCGGCCGTCGTCGCTGATGGTCACCGACTCGTCGGCGTGGATCGTGACCGTGATGACGTCGCAGTAGCCGGCCAGCGCCTCGTCGATGGAGTTGTCGACAACCTCGAAAACCATGTGATGCAGGCCGGTGCCGTCGTCGGTATCGCCGATGTACATCCCCGGCCGCTTGCGGACTGCCTCGAGGCCCTTCAAGACCTTGATATTGCTGGAGGTATATTCGATGTTGTCGGTCATTCCGGATCCTCGGGACGTAACCGACGCATTGTATCATTTTGGCCGCCGACAGGCGCCCCGAGGATGACTCGCGGGACGCCGGCAGCACGCCGCCGGACCGGCTTGCTCAGCCGGTGCTCAGCGCCCCCTGTTTCACGTGGAACAACGCGTGCCCATCGGGCAGCGGCACCGACGCCGCGGTCAGCGCCGTCGCGATCACCTGGCTGTCGAGCGCCGCCACCGCTCCCATCAACCGCCCCAGCGCGGCCGCGTCGAGCTCCGCGGCCGGATCGTCGAGCAGCAACAGCGGTGACCGCCCCGGCTCCCGCAGCGCTTCCCGCTTCACCACTTCCACGGACGCGATGACCATCGCGCAGGCCAGCAGTTTTTGCTGGCCCCGCGACACCAGCCGCCGCGCGAGGCGCGAATCCATGCGCGGCGCGAGCTCGGCGCGCTGCGGCCCGATCTGCGTGGTCCCGGCCTGGCGATCCCGGCTGCGTCTGTCCCGCAGCGCCTTTGCGAGATCCTCGCCCACGGCCCAGCCCTGCCGATAGTCGAAGCCCACGGGGACCTCCAGCAGCCCGGCCGCCAACGCCTCGAGCGTCGGCAGCGACAGGGCCACGACGCGACGGCGCGCCTCGGCGAGTTCCTCCCCCGCGCGAACGAATTCCGTGTCCCAGGCGTCGAGATCCGGGGCGTCGCTTCTCAGGCCGGCATTACGCTGCTGCAGCGCACGGCGAAATCGTCGCCACTGGCCGAGGAAACCCGGTTCCACGTGGAACGCTATCCAGTCGATGAAGCGCCGCCGCTCTTCCGGCGAACCGGCCACCAGGCGATGGACCTCCGGATCGATCACGCGCAGCGGCAGCGCCGTTGCGAGTTCCGCGACGCCGCCCCCGTGCTCACCGTCCACGCTCTGCCGCAACCCGCCACGGCCGTGCTGCACACCCAGCCTGCGTCGCCGACCCGCCCATTCCGCGACGCCGGTCAGCAGGAATTCCTCGCAGCCGTGGCGCACGAGGTCTCGCGCCGACGCGGCGCGGAACGACCGACCCTGGCCCAGGAAGGCAATCGCCTCCAGCAGGCTGGTCTTCCCCGACGCGTTAGGCCCGACAACCAGGCTGAAAGCGGGATGCGGCTCGAACGCCACCGCCTCGAGGCAGCGGAAATCCTTGCAGGTAAATTCGATCAGCGGCACGAGACCGCCGCCGGACTACAGCCGCATGGGCATGACGACGAACCGCGTATCGTCGTTGTCCGGCTCCCTCAACAGGCAGCTGGAATTGCTGTCCTGGACCGACACCGTCACCTCGTCCGCCTCGATCGCACCGAGGGCATCGAGCAGGTAATTGACGTTGAAGCCGATCTCGATGTCTTCCCCGCTGTAGCTGACCTCGAGCTCTTCCTCGGCTTCCTCCTGCTCCGGGTTGTGCGCCTGGATCGTGACGCCGCTGTCCTTAATGATCAGCCGGATGCCGCGGTACTTCTCGTTCGACAGGATCGCCGTGCGCTGCAGTGCCCCCTTCAGCGCGATGCGATCCGCGGACAGCTGGTTGCTGGTGTCCTGCGGGATCACCCGCTCGTATTCCGGGAAACGCCCGTCAATCAGCTTCGACGTAAAGCGGATTCCGTCGAGCTGGATACGGATGTGGTTCCCGCCCAGCTCCATCCGCACCGACCCTTCGCCGGTCAGCAGCCGCTGCAACTCGAGCACCCCCTTGCGCGGCACGATGACCTGCTGCTCGGCCAGTTTGCCGCTCTCCAGCACCTGCTGGCACAGCGCCAGCCGGTGCCCGTCGGTCGCCACCGCCCGCAGGTGCTGCCCGCCGGTCTCCAGCAGCAGCCCGTTCAGGTAGTACCGCACGTCCTGTTGCGCCATCGAGAAATGCGTCTTGTCCAGCAGCCGTACCAGCAGGCTCTGCGGCACGTCGATAGCCTGCGTCGCATCGATGTCGTCCACCGTGGGGAATTCCGCCGCCGGCAGCGTCGTCAACGTGAACTTGCTTCGCCCGGAGCGTAACGACAGCCGATCGCCACTCTGCGAGATCTTGACCTCGGCTCCCTCCGGCAGCGCCCGGCAGATGTCGAGCAGCTTGCGTCCTGGCACCGTGACCTCGCCGCCGTTCTCGATCTCGAGCTCGGCGCTTGCCACCAGTTCGACCTCGAGATCCGTCGCCGTGATCGACAGCCGGCCGTTCCTGGCCACCAGCAACACGTTGGCGAGGATCGGCATCGTCTGCCGGCGTTCCACCACACCGATCACCGCCTGCAGGGGCTTCAGCAGGGTCTCGCGGGCAGCGCTCAACTTCATCTATCCCACCTGTTAACAAAAGTTGGAAAAATCTATTTTATAGTTATTATTATGCAGGTCCGGGCCTGTGCATAACATATTTTTATTCATAAAAAACAAAAGGTTACGGCGAAGCACCAGCGCCG
The DNA here is from genome assembly GCA_041624755.1 of Woeseia sp. Taxonomy (GTDB): domain Bacteria; phylum Pseudomonadota; class Gammaproteobacteria; order Steroidobacterales; family Woeseiaceae; genus Woeseia. The sequence goes on from JBFJUJ010000049.1 coordinate 10,991, forward strand.
GAACCCGGTGCACGAAGATGCGCCAGACTGTGCGTTAGCTGTGGATAAGAAACGGCGGCAAAAGCATACACGGCTTATCCACATTATCCTGTCAAAGTTCTCAACAAATTCAAGTAATCGTCATCCACGCGCTTCTCGGTCTCGCGCAGCGCGGCGATACGCCGGCAGGCATGCAGCACCGTCGTGTGATCACGGCCACCGAAGGCGTCCCCGATCTCCGGCAGGCTGTGGCTCGTCAGCTCCTTCGCGAGCGCCATGCCTACCTGCCGTGGCCGCGCAATCGAGCGACTGCGCTTCTTCGACAGCAGGTCGACGACGCGCAGCTTGTAGTACTCTGCGACCGTCCGCTGGATGTTCTCGATCGATACCAGGCGTTCCTGCAGCGCCAGCAGATCCCGCAAGGCCTCCTTGGCGAAATCCAGGCTGATGGGCTGACCGGTGAACTCCGCGGTTGCCATGACGCGGCGCAGCGCACCCTCGAGCTCCCGCACATTGGAGCGGATGCGCTTGGCGATAAAGAACGCGACTTCCTCCGGCAGCTCCGTCCCGGCAGACTCCGCCTTGCGCATCAGGATCGCGACCGAGGTCTCGAGCTCCGGCGGCTCTATCGACACCGTAAGGCCCCAGCCGATGCGCGATTTCAGCCGTTCCTCCAGCCCGTCGACCTCCTTCGGGTAGCGGTCGCAGGTCAGCACGATCTGCCGCTGTCCCTCGAGCAAAGCGTTGAAGGTGTGAAAGAATTCCTCCTGCGAGCGCTCCTTGCCCGCGAAAAACTGGATATCGTCGATGAGCAGCGCATCCAGCGAGCGGTACAGGCGCTTGAAGGCGGAGATGCTGTTGTGCTGCAGACCCTTCACCATGTCGCCGACGAAGCGCTCCGAGTGCACGTAGCTCACGCGCGCAGACGGGTTGCGAGCGAGCATCGCGTTGCCGATCGCCTGCATCAGGTGCGTCTTGCCGAGGCCGACGCCGCCGTAGATGAACAGCGGGTTGTAGGACTTGCCGGGATTTTCCCCGACCTGGCTGGCCGCGGCTCGCGCGAGCTGGTTGCTCTTGCCCTCGACGAAGGTCGAAAACGCGAAGCCCGGGTTCAGGGACGTGGCGAACGGTTCCGCCGCCTGGCGGTCGCTGCGCGGCCGCATGTTGCTCGGCACCGTGCCGCCGGCCGGCTGTCGCGAGCCCACCTCGACGACGACCGACACCGAGCGGTCGACGTGCCCGACCAGCTCGTGAATGTGCTCGATGTAGTGCTGCTGCAACCAGTCCACGACGAAGCGATTCGGCGCCAGCAGCTTGAGTGTCTGCCCCGATTCGACCGCCTGCAGGGGCCGGATCCACGTGTTGAACTGCTGTTCCGGCAGCTCGGCCTTGAGCTCGCGGACGCAACGGTTCCATAAGGTGGACGTGCCCTGCAACGGTATCCCCGGGTATCGTTGGAAGCGGCCAGGCGGCCGCCGGACGCGCCAGTCTATACCGTCCCCCAGCCACGCGCCAGCGAGTGCTGCCGGCACGCGCCGCGGCCCGGCAGCGACGCGGACGTTGACTCTTTTTTGGGCCCCGCGTACCCTTGCCGGCTTCGTTTCGGCCGGCCCCGCCATGCCCGGCCGACGTCCGGACGCTGACACGCCGCAGGCTCGAGGTAGACCCAGATGAAACGCACGTTCCAGCCCAGCAAACTCAAGCGGGCACGTAACCACGGCTTCCGCGCGCGGATGGCTACCAAGGCCGGCCGCCACGTCATCAAGCGCCGCCGCGCCAAGGGCCGCGCACGGCTCGCGCCCTAGTCCGACCGCACATCGAAGACCCATCGAAGCCAGGCGGACCGAGCAGTACGTCCGACGTATCCCGACAGCCGTCGCGCTTCACCTTCGGCCGCGACCGCCGGCTACCGGATCAGGCGGCCTTCGGTCGGGTCTTCGCCAGCGCCAGGCGCAGCAGGGATCGCTCGTTCACCGTTCTCTACTGCCCGAACACGCTCGGCCGGCCGCGCCTCGGCCTGGCCGTCGCCAGGAAGAATTGCCGCCGGGCGGTAGCAAGGAACCGTCTGAAAAGGATAATACGCGACTCGTTTCGCCGGCATCAGGCCATGCTCGGTGGTCTCGATGTCGTCGTCATGAATAACCGGGGCGCCGAGCAGCTGAGCAATCGCCAGCTCTTCGACAGCCTCGAGACGCACTGGCAGCGATGCACAGGGGCTGCTCGCCGCGGGCAGGACTGAGGGGTACATGGACAATCAGAGACTGCTGGTCTGGGCAACGTTCGGCCTGCTCGCCTTCCTCACCTGGGAAGCCTGGCAGCAGGATTACGCGCGCCGGCCCACGCCAATCCCGGAGCCTGCCGCCGTGCAGCCAGGCGCGCCGGCGGAGACGCCGGCCGGCGCCGACAGCCTGCCCGAGCTCGATGACAGCGCCCTGCCGGCCCCGGAGCCGGCGATGCCCGCCGCGGACCCGGTGCTGCCGGAATCCGGCGCGGTCGACGTGCCCGTCATCCGCGTGCGTACCGACGTCCTCGATCTCGAGATCAGCAGCCGCGGCGGCACGCTCACGCGCGCCGATATCCGCCGCTACCCGGTCGCGAAAGACCGGCCCGACGAAGTCGTCAGGCTGCTCAGCACGACGCGCGGCGAACTCGGCCTGATCCAGACCGGCCTGCGCAGCGCAGGCGACGGCCCGGAGCCGAACCAGAACGCAATCTTCACGGCGCCGGCCGGCGACTACACGCTTACCGGCGACGAGCTCGTCGTGCCGCTCACCTGGAGCGACGGCGCGGGCATCACGGTCGTCAAGCGCTACCGTTTCGAGCGCGGCAGCTACCGCATCGACGTCGAGCAGGAAGTGCAAAACGACAGCGAGGAGCCGTGGCGGGGCGCCGAGTATGCGCAGATTCGCCGGTACGCCGCGCCGCCCGAGCGCTCGATGTTCGACGTGGATTCCTATTCCTTCGCCGGGCCGATCATTTACGACGGCGAGCGCTCCAGCAAACTCGCTTACGACGACCTGAGCGATGACGGTCCATTCCGCGTGACCGCGGCGCGCGGCTGGGTTGCCGCCATCCAGCACCACTTCCTGAGTGCCGTCGTCCCGCCGGCCGGCCAAAGCTTCAGCTACGTCGTCGCCGTCAATCGCGACATCGCCACGGCCAGCCTGATCGGCGCCGCGCAGACGGTCGCGCCCGGCGAGCGCTCAGTCTTCGCGCTGACACTGTTCGTCGGCCCGAAGCTGCAGGAACAGCTCGAAGAGATCGCGCCCTCGCTGAAGCTCACGGTGGACTACGGCTGGCTGACCATCATCTCCGAGCCGCTGTTCTGGCTGCTGAGCCTCGTCTACGACTGGGTGCAGAACTGGGGCGTCGCGATCATCATCGTCACGATCCTCATCAAGCTCGTGTTCTACAAGCTCACCGAGGCGAGCGGCCGCTCGATGGCGAAGATGCGCAAGATCCAGCCGCGCATGAAAGCCCTGCAGGAGCGCTACAAGGACGACCGGCAGCAGCTCTCGCAGCAGATGATGGAGCTCTACAAGCGCGAGAAGGTCAACCCGGCGGCCGGCTGCCTGCCCATCCTGATCCAGATGCCGTTCTTCCTCGCGTTCTACTGGGTCCTGCTGGAATCGGTCGAGATGCGCCAGGCGCCCTTCGCCGGCTGGATCACGGACCTGTCGACGCGCGACCCCTACTTCATCCTGCCGATCATCATGGGTGCGGCGATGCTGTTCCAGCAGAAGCTGAACCCGGCGCCCGCCGACCCGGTGCAGGCGCGCGTGATGCAGGTCATGCCGATCGTGTTCACGG
>JBFJUJ010000050.1:0-14564 GCA_041624755.1 Woeseia sp.
CGCCGGGCTACCCGGCCTGCCCGGACCACAGCGAGAAGGCCAAGCTCTGGGATCTGCTCGGCGTCGAGGACGCCATCGGTCTGCGGCTGACGGAAACCTTCGCGATGTACCCCACGGCCGCAGTCAGCGGACTGTACTTCTCGCATCCGGACGCGCGCTATTTCGCCGTGGGCAAGGTCGGCCGGGACCAGGTCGAGTCACTGGCGGCGCGCAAGGCCTGTCCGCTCGCCGCGGTCGAGCGCTGGCTGCAGCCGAACCTGGGCTACGAGCCGGCCGAGCGGGCGATTACGGCGGCGGCCGACGCGGCCTGAGCGTAGCGGCATCCGCTGCCGCGGCTTACTCCGCGCCGTGGACGTCCGTGATCGTGACCGGGTCGAGCGGCACGTCCTGGTGTCCGCCCCGCGTGCCCGTCGGCACGGCCGCGATGGCATCGACGACGTCCATGCCCCCGGTGACGCGACCGAATACCGCGTAGCCGAAGTCGCGGCCGCCGTGATCCAGGAACGGATTGTCGCGCAGGTTGATGAAGAACTGCGACGTCGCGCTATCGACCGCGGCCGTGCGTGCCATCGCGAGGGTTCCGCGCAGATTTTTTTCGCCGTTGTCCGCCTCGTTCCTGATCGGGTCGTGCGTCGCCCTGGGGCGCAAATCGGCCTCCATCCCGCCGCCCTGTATCATGAAATTCGGTATGACGCGGTGGAATACCGTGTTGCGGAAAAACCCTTCTTCCATGTAACGCCGGAAGTTCGCGCAGGACACCGGCGCGGTTTCCTCGAAGAGTTCGACGACGATGTCGCCGTGATTCGTGGTGATCGTGATCATCGACGGGCCCATGTCGGAGTCAGCGACTGTGTACCACACTTCGACCGGGCGTGCCGCGTGGCTGCCCCCGCGGTGCGCGCCCGCGGCGGCCGTCAGCGGCGACTCGCGATCGTGACGCGGGGGTGCCCGGCGTAGTCGGGCACACAGCGCAGGCCCCGCCAGCCCTGCGCTTGCAGGACGGCGTCGACGGCATCGCGCTGGTCAGCGCCGTGTTCCAGCAGCAGGGCGGCGTCCTCCGCCGCGATCGATACCGCGCCGGCGGCGATCTCCTCGATCGCGTCGAGGCCGCTCTCGCCGGCGGCCAGCGCGAGCCGCGGCTCGTAGCTGAGCGAGGCGAGCGCCGGGTCGGCGTCGCGGACGTACGGCGGGTTCGAGACGATGACGTCGAAACGGCGGCCGGTTAATGGCTCTGTCCAGCGGCCGCGGACGAATTCGATGTTCGGCAGGGCGAGCCGGTTCGCGTTGTGGCGCGCCACGGCGAGAGCCTCCCGGCTGATGTCCGTCGCCGTCCCGCGGCACAGCGGGCGCTCGCGCGCGAGCGCCAGCGCGACGGCGCCGCTGCCCGTGCCGAGGTCGAGCACGCGGCGCTCGGTGCGCCGTGGCAGGAAGGCGAGCGCCTGCTCGACGAGCAGTTCGGTCTCCGGCCGGGGGATCAGCGTTGCCGGCGTCACGAGCAGGTTCATCGACCAGAATTCGCGCTCGCCGGAGATGTAGGCCATCGGTTCGCCACGCTCGCGGCGTAGCAGCGTGGCCTCCAGGCGCCCGACGGCGGCGTCGTCGAGCTCATCGTCGGGATGAGCGAAAAGGAAGCTGCGCGGCATGTCGATGGCACGCGCCAGCAGCACTTCGGCCTCGAGGCGCGGCGCATCGCTCACGGCTCGCAGCCGGCGGCTGGCGTCCTCGAGCAGGCCGGCAATGCGCCTAACCGCGGTCACCGGGGTGCCCCTGCCGCGGGCCATCGCGTACTATGGCGGCCCGTTCCGCTTTCGCAATTCCCTGGCGCATGAAAGTCTATTCCAACATCCTCGACATGATCGGCAAGACGCCGATGCTGGAAGTATCTCGCCTCGACACCGGCGACTGCCGGCTGTTCCTGAAGCTCGAACTCATGAATCCCGCCGGCTCCATCAAGGACCGCATCGGCCTGACGATGATAGAACAGGCCGAGCGGCGCGGTGACCTGAAACCGGGCGACACCATCGTCGAGGCGACCGCGGGCAATACCGGGCTCGGCCTCGCGCTGGTCGCCGAGCAGAAAGGCTACCAGCTGATCCTGGTGCTGCCTGACAAGATGAGCCAGGAGAAAATCTTCAACCTGCGTGCCATGGGCGCGGAGGTCGTGCTCACGCGATCCGACGTCGTGAAGGGCCATCCCGAGTACTACCAGGACCTGGGCAGGCGGCTCGCCGAGGAGAAAGGCGCCTACTTCATCAATCAGTTCGGCAATCCCGACAATCCGCTGGCGCACGAGCAGACGACCGCGCCGGAGATCCTCGAGCAGATGGACGGCGACGTTGACGCGATCGTGCTCGGCGTGGGCTCGAGCGGCACGGTCACGGGCATCGGCAAATATCTCGCCGAGCATGCGCCGCAGGTCGAGATCATACTGGCCGACCCGGTGGGCTCCATCCTCGCCGACTACATCAACACCGGCGAGTTGCACGAGAAGCGGGCGGGCTGGCTGGTCGAGGGCATCGGTGAGGACTTCATCCCGTCCATCGCCGACTTCAGCAAGGTAACAAAGGCCTACAGCATCAGCGACGACGAATCGTTCCGCATGGCGCGGGAGCTGTTGCAGCGTGAAGGCCTGCTCGCCGGCTCGTCATCGGGCACGCTGCTCGCCGCCGCGCTCCGCTATTGCCGTGAGCAGACCCGACCGAAGCGAGTGGTCGCCCTGGCCTGCGATACCGGCAACAAGTATCTCTCCAAGCTGTTCAACGATTTCTGGATGGAGGACCAGGGCTTCATCCAGCGCGAGCAGTTCGGCGACCTGCGCGATCTCGTCGGCCGGCCGCACGGCGAGCGGGCGACCATCACGGTCGGCGCCGACGACGTCCTGACGACGGCGCACAACCGCCTGCGCAACGCGGGTTTCTCGCAGCTCCCGGTGATGGACAACGACCGGCTCGTCGGCGTGCTGACCGAGGACGACATCATCCGCTACGTCTTCGGCAAACCGGAACTGATGAATGCGCCGGTGCGCGACGCGATGCAGTCGGCCTACATCCAAGTCAGCAAGGACACGAGCGTCGGCAATCTCGTGGCGATGCTGCACGTGCAGTCCTGCGCCGCCGTGGTCGACGGCGACGAGTTCTACGGCCTGATCACCCGCTCCGACGTGCTCAATTACCTGCGCCTGCAGGCCTGACGCGGTCACGCTCGCGTTTACGCACGGTCTGCGGCCGCGGACCGGCGAGGGCGCCAGGTCGGTCGCGCAACCGACAAGTCGAAGTCGCGTTCGGCGTCCCTGAAGTGTCGAGAATCGTTACAGTCCCGGCCAGCGGCGATGCGAGCTGTCTTGCAAGCGCGTGAAAAGCGGAGAGAAAACCTTTCGGAACGCTTATTGCATGGCTATCGGCGTCTCTGACCTAATGTGCCGAGGTGCGCAATGAACTCGAAAAATTGTACGCGGCTCATGTCGATGTTCGCGATCGCCATGCTGCTGTCCGCCAATGCCAGCGCGGCACTGATCGAGGTCTGGCAAAGCGACTCGGCGCTGAACGACCTGGCCGACGCGGAAGCACTGATCGCGAGCGGTGCGGCGGATTTCAAGGATGACCACTCAGGGCCGATCGATTTCGACGACCTCGGCGACTTTACGCGCGGCATCAGCGGCATCAACGATCCCTGGCCCGGCAACGTCAACACCGATTTCGCCGCGCGGATCACCGGCAGCTTCGACATGGTGGCAGCGGCAGTCATCGAGATGTTCATCAACCATGACGACGGCGCGCGGCTCAGGGTCAATGGCGCGACCATCTACGAGTTCTTCGGCGTAACTGATAACCGCACCGGCGGCGGTGCAGTCGCACTCAATGCCGGCGAGAACCTCGTCGAGATCCTGTTCTTCGAGCGCGGCGGCGGTGCGTCCCTCGAATTCTATGCCGGCCCGGTGGGCAGCGGGGCGAACCCGGATACGCTGGCCGGTCTGCGGACCGTCCCGGAGCCGGGCACGCTCGCACTGTTCGGCCTCGGCCTGGCCGGCATGCTGGCCGCCAGGCGCCGCAGGAGTCCGTGATTCCCGGCGTTCGACAGCCGTAGCGTACGCAAGGCAGGGCCCCGCAATGCGGGGCCCTGTTTTTTTTGCTTCTCGCTGTCACGCGCCCAGCGCCGCGAGCTGCTCCGCCTGGTATTCGCCGGTCAAAGGCTCCACGACCTGGTCGAGGTCGCCGGCCAGGATCTCCTCGAGCTTGTAGAGCGTCAGGTTGATGCGGTGGTCGGTGACCCGGCCCTGCGGGAAGTTGTAGGTGCGGATGCGTTCGGAGCGGTCGCCGGTGCCGACCTGCAGCCGCCGCTCCTCGGCCTGGGCGCTCTGCCGCTTGGCCGTCTCGGCGTCCAGCAGCTTCGCCTGCAGGAGCGACATCGCCCGCGCCCGGTTCTTGTGCTGCGAGCGTTCGTCCTGGCACTCGACGACGATGCCGCTCGGCAGGTGCGTGATGCGGACGGCGGAGTCCGTCTTGTTCACGTGCTGGCCGCCGGCGCCCGACGCCCGGTAGGTGTCGATGCGCAGGTCGGCGGTGTTTACGTCGATCTCCTCGACCTCGTCGGGCTCCGGCAGCACGGCGACCGTGCAGGCCGAGGTGTGAATGCGACCCTGCGATTCGGTGGCGGGCACCCGCTGCACGCGATGCGCGCCCGATTCGAATTTCAGGCGCGCGAAGATCCCGCTGCCGCTGATGCGCGAGATGATCTCCTTGTAGCCGCCGTGCTCGCCCTCGCGCGCGCTCAGGATCTCCAGCGACCAGCGCTGCGCCTCGGCGTATTTCGCGTACATGCGGAACAGGTCGCCGGCGAAGATCGCGGCCTCGTCGCCGCCGGTGCCGGCGCGGATCTCGAGAAAGACGTTGCTGTTGTCGTGCGGGTCGGGCGGAACCAGCGATTTCTGCAGCTCGAGTTCCAGTTCCGTGCGGCGCTCGGCCAGCGACTCGAGCTCGTCCTCGCCCATCTGCCGAAGTTCCGGATCGCTGTCGCGGCTCATTTCTTCCGCCGCGGCGATGTCGGCTTCCAGCTTCTCGAAATCGCGGAAGCGCGCGATCACCGGCTCCAGCCGGGAATACTCGCGCGACAGGTCGCGGAAGCGCTCCTGGTCGCCGATGACGTCCGGCTCGGACAGCAGGCCGGACACTTCCTCGAAGCGTTCGCGGGTGCTCTCCAGGTTGCTGCGAATCGACGCCTTCATGACGGCCGCTCAGTCCTTGCCGTCTTCGAGGTCGAACAGCCGCCGCGCGGCGTCGAGCAGCTCCCGGTCGTCGGCCTCGGCCGCCTTGCGCAGCTGCACGCTCGGGGCGTGCAGCATCTTCTTCATCAGCGACGCGACGGCGTACTCGAGGACCTCCGCACTGTCGGCCCCCTTGCGCAGCCTCCGCCTTGCCTGTGCCAGCACCTCGCGGCGCTGGGCGTCGCCCTGCTCACGCAGGGAAGAGATCAGCGGCGCGATCTGCGCGCTGCGCTCGATCTCGAGATAGCGCCTGAGCTCCTCGTCCAGGATGCGGCGGGCGTCGACGGCGGCAGCCTCGCGGTTGTTGAGGCTCGCTACGATGACCTGGTCGAGGTCGTCGACGGTGTACAGGTAGACGTCGTCCAGCTCGGCGACCGCGGGGTCGATATCTCGCGGCACGGCGATGTCGACCGCGAAAATCGGCTGGCGCTTGCGCCGCCGGATGGCGTCTTTCATCTGCTCCACACGGAGGATCGGCTCCGGCGCGGCGGTCGACGTGATCAGGATGTCGGCTTCCGGCAGCGTGCCTTCGAGTTCCGACAGCGGCAGTGCGAATCCGCCGAACTCACTGGCCAGGTCGCGCGCCCGATCGACGTCGCGGTTGGCCACGAACAGGCGGCCGATACCTCGCGCCTGCAGATGCTGCGCCACCAGCCGGATCGTCTGGCCGGCGCCCACCAGCAGCGCGGTATAGCGACCGAAATCGGCATAGAACTGGCTGGCGAGACTGACGGCGGCGAATGCGACCGAGACCGGGCTGCCGCCGATCTCCGTATCCGTGCGGACCTTCTTGGCCACCGAGAAGGTGTGCTGGAACAGTCGCCCCAGGCCGCCGCCGACACTGCCCGACTCGGCCGCAATGCGGTAGGCATCCTTGAGCTGGCCGAGAATCTGCGGTTCCCCGAGGACCATCGAATCCAGTCCGCAGGCGACGCGGAACAGGTGGCCGATGGCCTCATCGCCGTGCAGCGTGAAAAGCGCCTCGAGTGCACGGCCGTCGAGCTGCTGGTCCGCTGCCAGCCAGCGAGTCATGGCGTCGAGCCCGGCATCGCTGCCTTCGACGTAGAACTCGGTGCGGTTGCAGGTAGACAACACCACCGCCTCGTCGACACCCTCGAGCCGCCGCAGTTCCTCGAGAGCACGCGCGGCTTCCCCGCCGGCGAAGACGACCTGCTCACGTATTTCCACGGGGGCCGTGTTATGGTTCAGGCCGAGAATTTTCAGGGGCATTGCGGATGACAGGGTATCGTGCCGGGGACTCCGCTTATCATAAGCGAACTGATGCGGCAGTTCCTTGTCTGTGTTCTCCACCGTCGCAATACTTTGGCGAAATTCCCGCCCGGCAACCGACCGGCCGGCCAGCCACGGACCAGGAATGATCGACGAATTCGCCCGCCCCGAAACCGCCACCCCGACGTCGCTGCTCCTCAAGGGCCTTGCCATGCTGCTCCTGGCGCATGCCGCCTGCCAACCGGCGCTGGCGGAGGACGAGCCCGAGCCCGCCGACGAACACCTGCGCGCCGCCGAACTCGCGCTGCAGCAGCACGAGTACAGGAAGGCGGCGATCGAGTTCCACGAGGCAGCGATCCTGAGCGGCGAACCGGCGATCGCGCGTCGGGCGACGCGCGTCGCCTACACCTACGGCTTCAACGAGATTGCGCTCGATTCGGCACTGCGCTGGACCGAGGTCGACGAGGAAAACGACGAGGCACTGCTGTATGTCGCGCAGCTGCAGCTCCGGCTGGGGCAGCTGCGCAAGGCGCGCCGCAACTTCCGGCAGCTCCTCGAGCGCGGCGAAGAGCCGGTCGAGGACAGGCTGCTCGACCTGGTGCCGATCCTGTCGCAGGAGGATGCCGGGGACGCCTACCGGCTGATGGCGCAGCTCGCGCGGCCCTACCGCAAGTCGGCGCAGGCGAACTATGCCGTCGGCGTGCTGGCGCTGCAGGCCGACGACCACGAGGAAGCGGCCGAGCGGGCGCAGAAGGCACTGGCGATCGAGCCGGAGTGGATCAAGCCGAAGCTCCTGTATTCGCGCGCGCTGCTGCTCGCGGGCGAGGAAGAGGAGGCGATCGACTACGCCGCGCGTATCGTGGGCGACGACCCCGACCCCGACCCGGAAGCGCGGCTGGAACTCGCGATACTCTACGTCTCCGCCGGTCGCGACGACGACGCCCTGAGCCAGGTAAACCAGATCCTGCTCGAACAGCCTTCACGCACCGACGCGCTGCGCCTGATGGCGATCATCAATTTCCGCCTCGAGAATCTCGATGCCGCGCGCGCCGACTTCGAAGACCTGCTGGCGACCGGCCAGTACACGATGGACGCGCTCTACTACCTGGCGCGCATCGCCGACTATCGCGGCGATATCGAGCGTGCGCTGACGCTGTATTCGCAGGTGACACGGGGGCCGCACACCATCATCTCGCAGCGCCGCGCGAGCGGCATCATCGCCCGCGAAGTCAACCTCGAAGGTGCACTCGATCACCTGCAGCGGTTCGGCGACCGGCATCCGAGCTTCGCCGTCGACATGGTGCTGGCACAGGCCCAGCTGCTGGCCTCGCAGCACGAACTCGAGCGGTCGCTGGAGATCTACGATCGGGTCGTCAGCTACCGGCCGGAAGACGAGAACGTCATCCTCGGCCGCGCCGAGGTACTGCTGCGGCTCGACAGGGTCGACGACGCGCTCGCCGAGTACCGCCGGGCGGTCCGGCTCTGGCCGGACAGCGCCTCGGCGCTCAACGCGCTCGGCTACACGCTGACGTATCACAGCAAGGACTACAACCGGGCTGCGCGCCTGATCCGGAAGGCGCTGGAGATCGAGCCCGACAGCCCGGCGATCATCGACAGCTATGGCTGGGTGCTGTACCGGCTCGGCGAACACGAGGAAGCCCTGGCGCAGCTCGAGCGTGCCTGGGACATGATGCGCGACCCGGAAATCGGCTTGCACCTGGTCGAGGTGCTGGCGGCCCTCGGCCGCTGCGACGAGGCCGATGCGATGCTCGGGGAGGCGGTGGCGCTCGATGCGGATCACCCGCTGCTCGATGAAGTCCGTGAGCTGCCGGCGGCCTGCCGCGAGTAGCCGCTCCGGCGCGCTGCTGTGCATCGTTTCGCTGCTGTCGGCCTGCGCCGCGCAGCGGATCGGAACCCTGCCCGCCCTGGATGGCTGGGACGAGCGCCAGCGGATACTCGCCGGTATCGGCAGCTGGGGATTCTCCGGGCGCATTGCCGTTCGCGACGGCGAGGAAGGCTTCAACGGCAACCTCCACTGGGAGCAGCGGCGGGACTACTTCGATGCGCGTGTCTCCGGGCCGCTCGGCGCGGGCACCGTACTCATCGCCGGTGATGCGCGGGCGGTTACCGTGACGGACGACGACGGCGAGGTGACGACACTCGCCGATCCGGAAATCGAGCTGCGGCAACGTTACGGCTGGCACATTCCGGTGACGAGCCTGCGCTTCTGGGCGCTGGGCATTCCCGACCCCGCGCGCCCCGCGGCCGCCGAACTCGACGGCAGCGGACGGCTCGCTCGCCTCGAGCAGGACGGCTGGGTCGTCACGGTCGACCAGTACCGCGACGGCGGCGGCCAGCCGATGCCGCGGCGGCTGGCGGCGGTGCGCGACGGCACGCGCGTCCGTCTCGTCATCGATCGCTGGAGCTTTCACTGAGGGGCCGCCGCCGTACAGAGCCTCGCGCGGGGCTGACGCCAGCCGTTTCGTTGACACCCGCTGGCCTGCGTTCCACACTACGCCCGGTCGCACGGACGGCGGAAAATGCTACGCGCGCCACCCGACGACACGAAGCCGCTGGGGTGTAGCCAAGTGGTAAGGCAACGGGTTTTGATCCCGTCATGCGCAGGTTCGAATCCTGCCACCCCAGCCATTTCCAGGCGCGCTCGAGACCGCGTGCGAATCGGGGCAAGCAGGAAGATGACAAGGGCGAGTTCGCTGGATCCGACGACGATGGCCATCTTCTCGGGGAATGCGCACCCCGTGCTGGCCAACGACATTGCCCGGGTCCTGCACGTGCCGCTCGCCAGGGCCCACGTCGGACGCTTCAGCGACGGCGAGATCAACGTCGAGATCCTCGAGAACATCCGCGGCCGCGAAACCTTCATTATCCAGCCGACCTGCCCGCCGTCCTCCGAGAACCTGATGGAGCTGCTGGTGATGGTGGATGCCTGCAAGCGGGCCTCCGCCGCGCGCATCACCGCGGTGATCCCGTACTTCGGCTACGCGCGCCAGGACAGGCGGCCGCGCGCGTCCCGCGTGCCCATCACCGCCAAGCTGGTCGCCAAGCTGATCGGCGTCGCCGGGGTCGACCGCGTGCTGACGGTCGACCTGCACGCCGACCAGATCCAGGGGTTCTTCGACATCGCGGTGGACAACGTCTACGCGTCGCCGGTGCTGCTCGGCGACGTCTGGAAGCAGAAGTACGACAACATGGTCGTGGTCTCTCCCGATGTCGGCGGCGTGGTCCGGGCGCGGGCGCTGGCGAAGCGCCTCGACGACGCCGATCTCGTGATCATCGACAAGCGCCGCTCGAAGGCGAACCAGTCCGAGGTCATGAACATCATCGGCGAGGTCAGGGACAAGGTCTGTATCCTGATCGACGACATGATCGATACGGCGGGCACGCTCTGCAATGCGGCGTCGGCCCTGAAAGCCAAGGGCGCCCGGCGTGTCGTCGCCTACATCACGCACGCCGTACTTTCGGGCCCGGCGGTGTCGCGCATCGGCGAGTCGCGCATCGACGAGATCGTGGTCACCGACACGATCCCGCTCAACAAGGAAGCGCGCGCCTGCAAGCAGATCCGCCAGCTGTCCACTGCCGAGCTCCTGGCCGAGACGATGCGCCGCATCAGCGACGAGGAGTCCGTCAGCTCGCTGTACGTCGACTGACGCGGCACGCGCTCCGGAATGCTGAGCCTGGCGCCCGCTGTGGCCGGGCGGCGGCCGCCTTCAGCCTTTCTTGTGCCCTCCACCGGCTTCGGCTATCATCCGCCCCCCTGCCGGGACTGGTCGCGGTCCCGGCGTCGGACGGAAGCCCAGAACGGCCTCCAAATCAGCAAGTTACCGGAGAATTCCCATGAGTCAGGATTTCGACCTGATTGCGGATTTTCGTGACGATCAGGGCAAGGGTGCGAGCCGCCGCCTGCGTCGCGAGGGCAAGGTCCCCGCAATCATCTACGGCGGCGGCCGCCCGCCGCGCCCGCTTGCGTTCGACCACAACGCGCTGCTCCACGAAATGGAGAGTGAATCGTTCTACTCGAGCGTGCTCAGCATCAAGGTCGGCGACGACAGCCAGGCCGCCATCGTCAAGGACGTGCAGCGCCATCCGGCGCGCCGCCAGGTGCTGCATATCGATCTGCAGCGCATCGTCGAGGACGAAGAGATTCGCATGAACGTGCCGATCCATTTCATCGGCGAGGACAAGGCCCCCGGCGTGAAGCAGGAGGGCGGCACGGTATCCCGTCTGATCACCGAAGTCGAAGTCGTCTGCCTGCCCAGGGACCTGCCGGAGTACATCGAGGTCGACATCAGCGGGCTCGCGCTGGACGAGATGCTGCACCTCTCCGACATCAAGGTGCCCGACGGCGTGGAACTCGTCGATCTGTCGCACGGCGAGGGACGCGACCAGCCCATCGTCTCCGTGCAGATCGTCAAGGTTGCCCCGATCGAGGAGGAAGGCGAGGAAGTCGAGGAGGCCGCCGAGGTCCCGACGGTCGACGAAGACGAGGCCGGGCAGGAAGAGAAAGACAAGGACACGGGCAAGGACAGGGACAAGGACAAGGAAGACTGACCTGCGCGACCGCTGCGCCACGGAGAAGGCCGCCAGCGCGCGGCCTTTTTCTTGCGGCCCGAATGACGAACCAGGAGGCCTGCGCCGACGGCGCGGCCCGGACAGCCCCTGATGACCCAGCACGTCTCACTCATCGCCGGACTCGGCAACCCGGATGCCCGCTACGAGCGGACGCTGCACAACGCGGGCTTCTGGTTCGTGGACGCGCTGGCACGCGAGCGGAAAGCGGTGCTGCGATTCGAGAAGCGCTTCAATGCCGAGATCGGCCGCGTGTCCTTCGCCGATGCCGACGTCTGGCTGGTCAAACCGCAGAGCTACATGAACCTGAGCGGCGGCCCCGTCCGCGCCATGCTCGACTACTACCGTCTCGCCGTGAGCGACATGCTGGTCGCGCACGACGAGATCGATCTGCCGCCCGGCACGGTGCGCCTGAAGAAAGGCGGCGGACACGGCGGCCACAACGGTCTGCGCGACATCATCCGTCACTGCGGGGCGGATTTCATGCGCCTGCGCCTGGGGGTCGGGCATCCCGGCGACAAGAACGAGGTGACGGACTACGTGCTCAAGCGGGCGAGCAGCGAGGTCGAACGACAGATCGAGTCGAACATCGACGAGGCACTCGCGGTACTGCCCGCGCTCGTCGATTCCGGCCTGAATGCGGCGATGACGGCGCTGCACACGCGCAAGGACTGAACGGGCAATACCATGGCCATCAAATGCGGCATCGTCGGCCTGCCCAACGTCGGCAAGTCGACACTGTTCAATGCGCTGACCGCGGCAGAGATCGCGGCCGAGAACTACCCGTTCTGCACGATCGAGCCGAACGTCGGCGTCGTGGCCGTGCCCGATCCGCGGCTCGCGGTGCTCGCCGATATCGTGCAGCCGGAGCGCGTCGTGCCGACGGCGATGGAGTTCGTCGATATCGCCGGCCTGGTCGCCGGCGCGTCGCAGGGGGAGGGCCTCGGTAACCAGTTCCTGGCCAATATCCGGGAGACGAACGCCATTGCGCACGTCGTGCGCTGCTTCGAAAACGACGACGTCACGCACGTCGCCGGCGACATCGACCCGCGGGACGACATCGAGACGATCAACACCGAGCTCGCCCTCGCCGATCTCGAATCGGTGGACAGGCAGCTCGTCAAGGCCGAGAAGAATGCGAAGACGAACGAGAAATCCGCGCTCGCCTTCCGCGACCTGCTGCGCAAGGTCAAGGCCCACCTGGACGAAGGGCAGCCCGTACGCACACTGGCGCTGGACGACAACGAGCAGTCCGCGCTCCGCGAACTCCACCTGATTACCGCGAAGCCCGTCATGTACATCGCCAACGTCGACGAAGGCGGTTTCGAGAACAACCCGTACCTCGATACGGTGCGGCGGCTGGCGGCGGACGAGGGCGCCGGCGTCGTCGCGATCTGCGCGGCCATCGAGGCCGAGATCGCGCAGCTCGACGACGAGGACAAGGCGGAATTCCTGACCGATCTCGGGCTCGACGAGCCGGGCCTCGACCGCGTCATTCGTGCGGGCTATGAGCTGCTGGGCCTGCAGACCTTTTTTACGGCCGGCAAGAAGGAGGTCCGCGCCTGGACGACCCGGGTCGGCGCGACAGCGCCGCGCGCGGCCGCCGAGATCCATACCGACTTCGAGAAGGGCTTTATCCGGGCCGAAGTCATCGCCTATGACGACTTCGTCGCGGGCGGGGGCGAGCAGGGCGCGAAGGAAGCCGGCAAGCTGCGCCTGGAAGGCAAGGATTACGTTGTCCGGGAGGGCGACGTCATGCACTTCCGCTTCAACGTCTGAAGCGCGATCAGTCCCTGCGGTAACTCACCCGCGGCAGCGACAGGTGGAACACGATGCCGGCGCCGCGTACCAGGAAGCCGGCCAGCACGCCGACGACGAGCGCCGGCGTCGCCACCGCGCCTGCCGCAACTGCGCCGAGATAGGCCAGCGAAGCTGCGAAAGCCGCCGTGGCGTATATCTCGCTGGTCAGCACCAGCGGGATCTCGTTGCAGATGATGTCGCGAATCATGCCGCCCAGGACGGCGGTCATGACGCCCATCATCACGGCAACCGGCGTGCTGGCGCCGGTGGCCAGCGCGATCTCGGTGCCGAGCACGGCGAACAGCGCGAGCCCGACCGCGTCCATCCAGACGAGCAGCTTGCGGCGAAACCCGGGCCGGTCCGCGAAGAAATACACGGCTACCGCGGCTGCGAGCGCGACGGCGACGTAGCTGTTGTCCTCGATCCAGAATACCGGCGTACGGCCGAGCATCATGTCGCGCAGGGTGCCGCCGCCGATCGCCGGCATCAGGGCCAGCACGCAGAAGCCGAACAGGTCCATGTTGGCACGCGATGCCGCCAGCGCCCCGCTGATGGCGAAGACAGCGGTGCCGATCATCTCCAGCGCGAACAGCGGTTCGATGGCCATGGGCCGATCATGCCACGGTGGGGAACCGCCGGCTGCCGCGACCGCGCCCGCAGTCGCGCGGTCGGCGCGGGCAGCCCGGGGCGTGTCGGGCGGCGCTTGACAGCGCCCGGTGGCCAACGGACAATTTGCCGCCCTCGCGGCGCGCGCTCGCCGCATCCCCGGTCCCGGTGATGTAGCTCAGTTGGTCAGAGCGACGGACTCATAACCCGTAGGTCGGTGGTTCAAATCCACCCATCACCACCAGAATCAGGAGGGGCCCCCGCTGGGGGCCCCTCCTGATTCTGGTCATGACGGGCCGATTCTCACCGAGCGTTCATCAATTCTGCGGCTGCCGCGCTAAAGATCAATCCGCACCGGCCTTGCTCGCTCGGTCTGGCACCGCGGGCGGATTGGGTTCAAATCCACCCATCACCACTACTATCGAGAGCGGGCCCCGGTCAGGGATCCCGTCCGTTTCTGGCGACGATGAGTCGATTCCCACCGAGGGCATCAGCGCATTCCCGGGCGTCGGACTAAAGATCAATCCGCACCGGCCCTGCGCGCCCCGGCCTGGCACCGCGGGCGGATTGGGTTCAAATCCACCCATCACCACCAGACCACGAAGTCCGGGTCTCGACCGTCTCCGGCGACGTCAGCCTTCCCGGCCCGCAGCCGGCCGCGCGCCCACCGCAAGACCCGGGCCGCCCGCCTGCCGCATTCCGAGCGGCGAAAATGCCCGAATCGCGCGGTACGGCGCGGGTTTCAGCGACATCGCAACGTCAGCCCCAATGAGCATTATGTTGAATTCCCGCGCGTGCTTTAAAACGGGGGCGAGTTGTGCGACATTGATTAGATGCAACTGTGACCAATTACGGGCACCAGTGGGGATTGCGCCAGAACAGGGGCGCAGCGTGGTCTAAAGAGGACAACAAGAAAGCGCGCAGGCCGTTACCGGTCTGACTGAAGTTTCCGGAAGAGATTCAACGAGCCAGCCGAACGGGGCCGCCCAGCGACGGCACGATGAACGGCCGTGGTCTTCGGGCCGCGGAGGGAGTATCCGCCCGAGCGGATCCCGGTTGCAAGCCATCAACCATATTGCAA
>JBFJUJ010000051.1:0-14312 GCA_041624755.1 Woeseia sp.
GGCCGGTGACGCCCGAATCGATTGGGCGGGCGGATTGGGTCGACAAACCGGTGCAGCCGGTTTGGACGCGCGCAGCGCGCCCGCAGGGCGAGGGCCCTGAAGGGCCCGAGTCAATCCCGTCCACTCCGCCAGTAATGAGAAAGGGGCGTCTCCGCAAGGAGATGCCCCTTTCTCATTACTGGCAGTATGCAAGGCTCGAGCCCGCGAGCGCAGCCTTGCTGAGTATCCAGCAAGCATCGCTCCCGCGCATGGAGCCGTCGCCGCACTGAAGATCAATCCGCACCGGCCGGTGATGCCCGAATCGCTTGGGCGGGCGGATTGGGTCGACAAATCGCCGCCAGGCGATTTGGACGCGCGCAGCGCGCCCGCAGGGCGAGGGCCGCGACGGTCCGGGTCAATCTGGTCCAGTCGGCAAGGACCGGCGGGCCGGATCAGGAGGCGCAGCCGCCGGTGCGCGCCGCAAGGGGAGAAACGCGGGCAGCGCGCTCGCGCGACGCCGCCGGCCGCATCTTCCCCGTGATCGGCAACTTGGCGTGCCCCGGGCGGTCGAGTATCATCCCACGCCTGTTTTTCGAGGCCTACGCGGCCCCGGCCGGAGCGCCCGGCCGACCCGCCCGCTAAAGACGACTTATGCTGCAAAATATCAGAGACCGCTTCACCGGCGGCTTCGCTATCGCCATCCTCGCGCTGCTGTGCGTGCCGTTCGTGTTTTTCGGCATTAATTACAATTTCATCGGCAGCAGCTACGCCGCCAAAGTCAATGGCGAGGAAATCTCGCTGTTCGAGTTCGAGAACGCGTATCGGCAGCAGCTGACCCAGTACGGCGAGCTGGCCGGCCAGCTGCCGGACAACATGCGCAACATGCTGAAAGAGAACGTGCTCAACAACCTGATCTACGAAACGGTCGTCGACCAGCACCTCTCGGAGTCCAACTATCGCATCAGCGACGGCATGATTACGGAGTTCATCCAGCAGGTTCCCGAGTTTCGTGTCGATGGCCGCTTCTCCAAGACTGCGTATTACGACTTCCTCGCGGCACGCGGCATCGATCCCCTCGTGTTCGAGGCCAATCAGCGAATCGGTCTGCGGCAGGGTCAGCTGCAGCGCGGCGTCGCGGCGACGGCCTTCGTTACACCGGCCGAGTATCGACGCTACCTGAACCTCGTGGGCGAACAGCGGGAGGTATCGGTGGCAACCTTCGATATCGACAGCATCGGCGAATCGATCGAGGTTGGCGACGAGGCGATCCAGGCGTACTACGACGAACGCAGCGAGGAATTTCGTTCACCGGAGACCGTGGACTTCAGCTACGTCGAGCTACGACGTGATGAGCTGGCACGACAGGTCGAGGTGAGCGACGAGGCGCTGCGCGAGTACTACGAGCAGTCCAGGAGCCGTTTCCTGCAGGACGAGCAGCGGCGTGCGCGTCACATTCTGATCGAGGCCGGGGACGACGAGGCGAAGGCCGAGGAGCAGGCTACGGCGCTTGCCGCACGCGTTCGCGCCGGCGAGCCGTTCGCAGACCTGGCGAGAGACTATTCCGCCGACGGCGGCACGGCAGGGCAGGGCGGCGACCTCGGCCTGCTGCCGCAGTCGCAACTTCCCGGTGCCCTTGGCGATGCGATCTTCTCCATGCGCGAGGGAGAGGTCGCCGGCCCGGTGCGATCCGAATTCGGTTTCCACGTCATCCGCCTCGACGACATCCAGCAGGGAGGGCCGCTGCCGTTCGCCGATGTCCGCGGCGAACTCGAACGCGAATTGCGCGCCGAGCAGGCGGACGACCTGTGGCTGGAAAAGGAGCGCGAGCTGTCGGAGGCGCTTTTCGACGCGACCGACATCGCGGCCATGGCCGAGACGGTCGGGCTGCCGCTGCAGCAGGCAACTGGCTACACCCGCGCGGGCGGCGAGCCCTTCGGGAGCAACCAGGCAGCCATCGACGCGATCTTCGACGCGCAGGTGCTCGAGGAGCGCCGGGTCAGCGACATGATCGAGCTGGATGCGAACCGTGTCGTTGCGGTGCAGGTGACGAACTACAACCAAGCTGCGCCTCTGCCGCTGGCAGACGTGCGTGACACGATCGTGAGCCGCATCAGGAACGAACGCGCGCGCGCCATTGCCGAGGAGAAGACCGCGACGCTGCAGGCCGCCTTGCGCGACGGGCAGGAGTTTGCTTCCGCGGCGGAGGAAGCCGGCGCGGGCGAGGCGACAACGACGACGATTCGCCGCGATGACGAGGAAATCGACGCCAGCGTCCGCGACGCGGTGTTTCGCATGAAGAAACCGCTACCCGGCGAACCGCGCATCGGCACCGCGCAAACATCCGACGGCGACCTCGCCGTATTCGCCGTAACCGGTTTCGCACCGGGACGGCCCGAAGCGATCCCCGTCGCGCAACGCGACGAGGGCAAGCTTCAGCTCGCGCAGCAGGCGGGGCAGTCAGACTACGTAGCGTTCGTCATGGAACTCGAGCGTCGCGCCGACGTCGTGCGCAACCGGGATGCGATAGCGCAGCAGAGCCTGTTCTAGTTATCCTCGG
This sequence comes from Woeseia sp., assembly GCA_041624755.1. Taxonomy (GTDB): domain Bacteria; phylum Pseudomonadota; class Gammaproteobacteria; order Steroidobacterales; family Woeseiaceae; genus Woeseia. The sequence goes on from JBFJUJ010000051.1 coordinate 2,537, forward strand.
CGCGCGCCGCTCCTTGAGGTACCATGCAGGCCATTCGGCCTGCCGCGCTGCGCGCACGCAATGCGCCGTGGGCCACACGAAGCGGGGGATGCGATGACCAGACTCGAATTGCACTGGCAGATCCTGATAGCGATCCTGCTGGCGGCACTTGCCGGCGGCACCGTCAATTACCTGATAGGCCAGGGCATCGAGGATCCCAGTATTCTCGGCGTCAGCGTCATCGGGGTGTTCGATTACATCGGCACGATGTTCCTGAACGCGCTGAAGATGATCATCGTGCCCCTGATCTTTTCGTCGATCACCGTCGGCGTGGCCGGCATCGGCTCCGGCGGCAACCTGGGCGCGCTGGGCGGCAAGACCCTGCTGTTCTATCTCACTACGACACTCGCGGCGACGATGGTCGGGCTGGTGCTGATCAACGTGGTGGGCCCGGGGTATATCGACGGCAAGCCCGTCGGCGACATGCTCGGCCTCGATTCGAGCGGTGCACAGATCGCGGAGATTGCCGAAGGCCGCGGCCCGGGCGACGTGGCGGACGTCTTCCTGAGCATGGTCCCGGAGAACATCGTGAAGGCGGCGGCAAACGGCCAGATGCTCGGCATAATATTCTTCGCCCTGCTGTTCGGCTACTTCATGACGCATCTCGACAATTCCCTCGCCGAGCCGCTGTACACGTTCTGGGACGGCGTCTTCCACGTCATGATGCGCATGACCGAGTGGATCATGAAGTTCGCTCCGATCGGCGTATTCGGCCTGGTCGCCGAGGTCGTGGCCGAGGCAGGCTTCTCCGGGGTCGGGCCGCTCGCGGTATTCGCCATCACGGTCGTGGCGGCGCTCGCCGTGCACGCGGCCGTCGTGCTGCCGCTGTTCCTCAAGTTCGTCGGCAAGGTGCCGCCGTACCGGGTATTCCCGGCAATGGCGCCAGCGATGCTGACTGCGTTCTCCACCGCGTCCTCGTCGGCGACGCTGCCCGTCACGATGCGCTGCGTCGAGGACAATGCCGGCGTATCCAACAAGATCTCGAGTTTCGTGCTGCCGCTCGGAGCCACCGTCAACATGAACGGCACGGCGCTCTACGAGTGCGCGGCCGCCATCTTCCTGGCACAGGCTTACGGACTCGAACTGACCATCGCGGTGCAGTTCTCGATCGTCATCATTGCGCTGCTGACGTCGGTAGGCGTCGCCGGCGTGCCGTCCGCATCGCTGGTGGCGATTGCGATCATCCTCGGCGCCGTCGGCCTGCCGCTCGAAGCCGTTGGCGTGCTGCTGGTGTTCGATCGCATTCTCGACATGCTGCGCACCAGTCTCAACATTTTCGGCGATTCCTGCTGCGCCGTGATCGTCGCGCGGCTGAGCGGGGAACAGACGAAACTCGTCGACGAAGCGGCGAGCTGACCGGCCGGCAGCGGCCATGAGCCCGCCTGCTCCGCTGCGTGGTCCCGTCTGCCACGTCAATCTCGCGTCGGGATTCCGCGGCGGCGAGCGCCAGACCGAACTCCTGATCAGGGCGCTCGCGGCGCGCGGCTGGCCGCAGCGCCTGGTGGCCCGGCGCGGCGCGCCGCTGGCGGGCCGTCTCGACGGCGTTGCCGGCGTCGAGGTCGTTCCGAGTTCGTCGCAGCCGCTGCTGGCGGCTGTCGCGGCGCGCGGCAGCGCCCTGCTGCACGCCCACGAGGCCCGCTCGATTTATGCCTGCTGGCTGGCCGGCCGCGCCGGACGGCGGCCGTGGCTGCTGACGCGCCGCGTAGACAATCCGTTCAGCGATTCGCCGTTCCGCGACCGCGCATATCGCGCTGCCGGACGGGTCGTCGGCGTGTCCCGGGCTATCCGCCGGCTGATCGAGGCGCGTTACCCGGGCATCGCCTGCGAGGTGGTGCCGGATGCGCATGCCGACCTCGCGCGCGGGCACGAGACGCCGGCGGCGCTGAGCTCGCGTTACCGCGGTCGCACGGTCGTCGGGCACATCGGCGCGCTGGATCACAGCCACAAGGGTCAGCTGACCATCATCGAGGCAGCCAGGCTCGCCGCGCAGCGCTTCCCGGAACTCGTCTTCGTCCTGCTCGGCGATGGGCGCGACGAGGAGCGCTTCCGGGCCGCCGCCGCCGGCCTCGACAACGTCGAATTCACGGGCTTCGTCAACGAGGTCGACGACTGGCTCGGCGTGTTCGACCTGTTCGTCTACCCGTCCCTGCACGAGGGGCTGGGATCAGCGCTGCTCGACGCCATGAGTTTCGGACTGCCGATCGTTGCGACGGCTGTCGGCGGCATCCCCGACGTCGTCGACGACGGTGTCAACGGCCTGCTCATCGCGCCCGAGCAACCGGAGGCGCTGCTCGAGGCGATACGCCGCATCCTCGACGATCGCGGCCTGTACGCGGCGATGCGCGAGGCGAATCTCGCGAAGGCGGATGAATACAGCCCGGTGGCGATGGCCGATCGCTACGAGTCCCTGTACAGAGCGATGCTGACGGAGGCGTCGGCAGGGGTTCGCGGCTGAAGCCGCTCCCGCGACCTCGCGTCGGGCCACGGGAAATGTCCTGACATCCGGGCTTTCGGCTTCGGGAATCCTCCCGGCATGGGCGAGGACCAGGCGACAGGGACACCGCACGGGGGTAGCTTTCCGCCACGGCGACAACGCGAGCCCCCGCGGGAGCCGCTTCAGCCGTGATTTACCCGCCGCCGTCTTCGTCGTCGAGATACATCCCGATCGTGTTATAGCCGCCGTCGACGTAGAGGATTTCGCCGGCGATGCCGGCGGCCAGGTCGGAGCACAGGAAGGCCGCGGCGTTGCCGACGTCCTCGGGCGTCACATTGCGCCGGATCGGGGATACCTGCTCCATGTGGTTCAACATCTTGCGAAATCCGGCGATGCCGGCCGCCGCCAGCGTCTTTATGGCACCGGCCGAGATGCCGTTGACGCGAATGCCGCGCGGGCCGAGATCCGCAGCCAGGAAGCGTACGTTTGCCTCGAGGCTCGCCTTCGCCAGTCCCATGACGTTGTAGTTCGGCACGGCGCGCACGGCGCCCAGGTAGGACAGGGTCAGGATCGACGAGTTGCGATCCTCCATCAGCGGCAGCGCGGCCTTCGCGAGCCCCGCGAGGCTGTAGCTCGAGATGTCGTGGGCGATCCGGAAACCTTCGCGGGTAACCGACTCGATGTAGGTGCCGGCGAGCTGATCGCGCGGCGCGAAGCCGACCGAGTGCACCAGCACTTCGAAGCCGTCCCAGGTCTCGCCGATGGCCGACATCAGCGCGTCGATCTGTTCGTCATAGGCGACATCCAGCGGGAAGGTCATCGCAGAGCCCAGCTCGGCGGCCATCTTCTCCACGCGCGGTTTCAACTTGTCGTTCTGATAGGTGAAGGCGAGTTCGGCGCCCTCGCGCGCAAAGGCCTGCGCGATGCCCCAGGCAATCGAACGATTGCTGGCGAGCCCGACGATCAGCGCCCGCTTGCCTGCCATGAATCCCATGCTCATCCCCCGCTCGGTCTTGTTGATATTGCGAAAGGTTACGGCAGGGCGACTATAGCATCCTCCGCCGCAGCGGCTTCAGCTGCGTTTCCTTCGACAACTGCGGAGCGCGACAGGAATCGCCGCTGAAGACGCTCCCACGGGAGTGCCGCCACAAGGCCGGCTGCCGGGTTGCCGCGCCGCGTCGGTCAGCTCGACTGCGACGTGACGTCGACGTACATCGTCAGCCGCTGGCCCGGCCGCAGTATCTTGTTCCTGTCGAGGTTGTTCCAGCGCAGCAGGTCGGCGATCGTGATGCGGAAACGCTGCGCGATCAGGTACAGGGAATCGCCGCGCCGCACCGTGTAATTCAGTTTGCGCGTCGTGGAGATGCTGCCGGGGGCGAGGCCCGACGACGGCGCCTTGTCCGTCCAGACGACGAGCCGCTGCCCGACCGACAGCGTGTCGCGCGGCGCCATGCCGTTCCAGCTCGCAAGACTGCGCATACCGACACCGTAGCGCCGGCTGATCGACCAGAAGCTCTCGCCGGCGCGCACGTAGTGTTCGACGCGCGTGCCGGACCGCGGCTGCTCCTGCTTCGCGGCGCGGCGCTCGCTGGCGCTCAGGCTGTAGGCGGACAATGGCTTGCTGGCGACCGGGATCATCAGGTAGTGGCCGGCGCGGATCGTGTTGCCGCGGATGTTGTTCGCGGCGCGGATGGATGCGAGCGTCGTGTGGTACTGCGCGGCTATCTCGGACAGGGTCTCACCGTTGCCGATCCGGTGGCGCTTCCAGCGGACGCGCTCTTCCTCGGGCAGTGCGGCCAGCGCGTCGCGGAAACGCTCGGCCGCGTCGACCGGCAACAGCAGGCGGTGGGGGCCGTCAGGATCGGTCGCCCAACGATTGAAGCCGGAGTTCCACGAATACAGCGTGTCCAGGTCGAGTTCGGCGAGTTCGGCGGCGAGCGCCAGGTCGAGCTGGCTGCCGATGTCGGCGATGACGAACTGCGGTTCGCGCACGACCGCGGGCAGCGTCAGGCCGAAGGCATCGGGGTCGCGCACGATGTCCACCAGCGCCATCAGCCGCGGTACGTAGCTCTCCGTCTCCCGCGGCAGGTCGAGATGCCAGAAGTCCGTGGGTTTCTGCCGCGCGCGATTGCGCCGCACGGCTTTCAGCACGTTCCCTTCGCCGGAGTTGTACGAGGCCACGGCGAGCAGCCAGTCGCCGTCCATCAGCTCGTGCAGGTACGCGAGGTAGGCCAGCGCGCCGCGGGTCGAATCGACGGCATCGCGGCGGCCGTCGTACCACCAGTTCTGGCGGATGCCGAAACGCCGGCCGGTGCCGGGTACGATCTGCCACAGTCCGGAGGCGCGGCCGTGTGAATACGCAAAGGGGTCGTAGGCGCTCTCGACGATCGGCAGCAGCGCGAGCTCGAGCGGCAGGCCGCGCGCCTCGATCTCGGCGGCAATATACGGCAGGTAGCGCTGCGCGCGCGTGAAGACGCGCCCGAGGTAATCCGGGTGGCGGACGAACCAGCTTCGTTCCGCGTCGACCCTGTCGTTTGCGACCGGCGGCAGCGAGAAATTCGCCCGCAGGTGGGCGAGGAGGTCGTTCCAGGCCGGCGCCGGCTCGACGGTAGTCTGCCGGTAGCCGTCCAGCTCGAGGAACAGCGGGCCGGGCTCCGGCCCGGCGGCGGCCGGCCCCGGGCCGGCGGCGAGGACGAGGGCGCCGAGTGCAGCGAATCCGGCGGCGAGGCGCCTAAGGGTCTGATTTTTTACAGGCATCGCGGTATCCTACTGGGCGCGCCGGACGTTGCAAGCACAGCGATCACAGGCCGGCGGCCCGGCGGCCGCCGCGGGAGGGGCAGGAGAGCCTCGCATGGACGACAGGAACCCGGCCGGGCCGGGAAACGCGGTCAGCCGCTGGCTGGCGACGCCACTCGGGCAGGCGCTGCTGGCGCAGGAGTCGCGCCTGGCCGAGGAGTGCCTCGAGGGCGTCTTCGGCGAACACGCCGTGCAGCTCGGCCACTGGGGCGAGGCGCGTGCATTCCTGCGCTTCGCGCGCACCCAGCGCACGCTCTCCATATCGGACACCGAAGGCGCGCTGGTCGACCCGGCCCCCGCTGCGATCGGTCGCCTCTACCGCCTGCCGCTCGCGAGCGAGTCGGTCGACGCGGCGATCCTGCCGCATACGCTCGAGTACAGTACGCGGCCGCACGCGATCCTCCGCGAGGTTCACCGCGTGCTGCGCGCCGACGGGCACCTGTTCGTGCTGGGCTTCCGCCCGGGAGGGCTGTGGGGCCTGCGCCGACTGATCCCCGGCGCGGCCATGCCGCCGTCGCTGGAGACGATCATCTCGGACCGGCAGCTCACCGACTGGCTGCAGCTCCTCGACCTGTACATTCTCGGCAACACGCCCTATTTTTTCCGCTGGCCGCTGCCGGTCCGGCGGGTATCGGAATCCCAGGCCTGGGAGCAGCGCGGCCGGCGCTGGTGGCCCGAGCTCGCGGCGTGTTACATGCTATCCGCGCAGAAACGGGTAGTGCCGTTGACCACGGTGCGCCGACCCTGGCGCGCGAAGCCGAAGGTCGTCGGCGGCCTGGTCAAGCCGACCACGCGGATGCGCGCCGAATGACGGCGCCGGCTGCCGGCTGAGCTGCCGGCCGCGCTCCTTGGACGGAAGAATCCACATCTACACCGACGGCGCCTGCCGCGGCAATCCGGGGCCCGGCGGCTGGGGCGCGCTGCTGGTCGCCGGAGAGCGGCGCAAGATCCTGTACGGCGGGGAGACCGGAACGACCAACAATCGCATGGAGCTGACCGCCGTCATCGAGGCGCTGAATGCGCTCAACGGGCGTCGCGCCGTGCGCCTCTACACGGATTCCCGGTACGTCATGGACGGCATCCGCCAGTGGCTGCCCAACTGGAAAAAGCGCGGCTGGAAGACCGCGGCGCGCAAGCCGGTCAAGAACCAGGATCTGTGGCAGGCGCTGGACGCCGCCGTCGGCCGCCACGACGTCGAATGGCACTGGGTGCGCGGCCACTCCGGCAATCCCGGCAACGAGGAAGCCGACCGGCTGGCCAATCGCGGCATCGACGAACTGACCGGTGGCTGACGCCGCCGCCGGCTGTCGATCTGGTACCATCTGCTCCCCATGAGCGAACGCCAGATCGTCCTCGACACCGAGACAACCGGCCTGTCGCCCGCCGAAGGCCACCGCATCATCGAGATCGGTTGCATCGAACTGGTCAACCGGCGCGTCACCGGGCGCGATTTCCACCGCTTCCTGAACCCGGAGCGCGACATCGACGAGGGCGCGGAGCGCGTGCACGGCATCAGCCGCGCCGATCTCGAAGGCAAGCCGCGTTTCGCGGAAATCGCGGCGGAATTCCTGACCTTCATACGCGGCAGCGAACTCGTCATCCACAACGCGGAATTCGACGTCGGCTTCCTCGATCACGAGCTCGCGCTGATGCGGCATGCCGAGCCGAGAATCCGCGAGCACGCGAGAGTACTCGATACGCTGACGCTCGCGCGCGAGCTGCACCCCGGGCAGCGCAACAGCCTGGACGCGCTGTGCAAGCGCTACGAGGTGGACGCATCGAGCCGCGAGGTCCACGGTGCGCTGATCGATGCCGACCTGCTGGCGCGGGTCTACCTGGCGATGACCGGCGGCCAGGCCGCGCTGTTCGCGGACGACGGCGGCGACGCCGACGGCCTCGGCGCGGCCGAGAGCGGCGGCACGCTGCGGCGGGCCGGGCTGACGCTCGCCGTGCGGCGCGCCAGTCGCGACGAGGCTGCCGCTCATGCCGCACTCCTCGACCGCATGGAGCAGTCGGGTGCCTGCCTCTGGCGTGCCCTCGGCTTCGACTGAGGCGGACGGCGGAGAGGAATCACTGACAAGACCGTGCCAAAGCCGCTAGAATCGTGGCGCGGGATGGGGCGCCGCGCACAGCGGCTGGCACACGGGCGACAGAATAACGGTTACAACAATATCCGGGAGCCGGCGCCGCCGGCAGCCGGCGAGCCTTAGCTGGAAAAACGTATGACACACACGATGGCGGAAGCCTTCCGCAAGAATTTCCTCGGCCAGTCACCGAACTGGTACAAGATGACGATCATCGGGTTCCTGATCCTGAACCCGATCATGGTTCTAACCGTCGGGCCGTTCATCGCCGGCTGGATCATCGTCCTCGAATTCATCTTCACGCTGGCGATGGCGCTCAAGTGTTACCCGCTGCAACCGGGTGGCCTGATCGCCGTCGAAGCGATCGTCATTGGGCTGGCCACGCCGGAGATGGTGTTCCACGAGGCGGAGGTGAACTTCCCGGTCATCATGCTGCTCATGTTCATGGTTGCCGGCATCTACTTCCTGCGCGAGATGCTGCTGTTCACCTTCACCAAGATCCTGCTCGGTGTGCGATCGAAGATCCTGCTGTCGATAATGTTCTCGTTCTCGGCGGCGATACTGTCGGCCTTCCTCGATGCGCTGACCGTCACCGCGGTCGTCATCACCGTTGCGGCCGGCTTCTACGGCGTCTATCACAAGGTGGCCTCGGGCAAGACCTTCGAAACCAGCCACGACGCCGCCCAGGACGGGGATGTGACCGAGCTGCACCGCGCCGACCTCGAACAGTTCCGCGGATTCCTGCGCGACCTGATGATGCACGCGGCGGTGGGCACCGCGCTGGGCGGCGTCATGACGCTGGTCGGCGAACCGCAGAACCTGCTGATCGGCGAAGTCATGGGCTGGGAGTTCGTGCCGTTCTTCCTGCAGATGGCGCCCATCTCGCTGCCGGTATTCGCCGTCGGTCTGCTGACCTGCGCGATGCTCGAAGTGACGCAAACCTTCGGCTACGGCACCAAGCTCTCCGATCGAGTGCGCGAGGTGCTGACCGAGTACGACAACCAGATGAGCGCCAAGCGCTCGCGGCAGGAGAAGGTGACGATCGTCGTGCAGGCCGTCGTTGCCGGCCTGCTGTGCATCGCGCTCGGCCTCCACCTGGCGGAGCCGGGCGTCGTCGGTCTGATGGTGATCGTGCTGGCCACGGCACTCAATGGCGTGACCGAGGAGCACCGCATCGGCCATGCCTTCGAGGAGGCGCTGCCGTTCACGGCCCTGCTGGTCGTGTTCTTCGCCATCGTCGCGGTCATCGACCACCAGGGGCTTTTCAGTCCGGTCATCAACTGGGTCATGACCTATGAAGGGAAGACCCAGGCGGCACTGTTCTACGTGGCCAACGGGCTGCTGTCGATGATCAGCGACAACGTCTTCGTCGCGACGGTCTACATCACCGAGATCGAGGAGATCTACAACAGCGGCGCCATCTCGCGCGCGCAGTTCGACGCGCTGGCGCGCGCTATCAACACCGGTACGAACATCCCCAGCGTCGCGACGCCGAATGGCCAGGCGGCGTTCCTGTTCCTGCTGACCTCGGCGCTGGCGCCCCTGATCCGGCTGTCCTACGGGCGCATGGTGTACAAGGCGCTGCCCTACACGTTCACGATGAGCATCACCGGCATCCTCGCCCTGTGGTACCTGACCTGACGGCGAGATCGGCGGGTCCCTGCCTGCGGGCAGGGGCCGATAGCGCGAAATGTGCGCAATTACCATGACCCTGTCACACAGTCGTGCTAACTAGGCCGCCTGAATAACAACAGCCGGGCAATCCATGAATTTCGACATCAACAAGCTCCGCATCGGCGTCATCGGCCTGGGCTACGTCGGCCTGCCGCTGGCCGTCGAATTCGGGCGTCGCTACCCGACCGTCGGCTTCGACGTCAAGCAGGGCCGCATCGCTGAATTGAAGGCCGGCGAGGACTCGACGCTCGAGGTCAGCGGCGAAGAACTCGAAGCGGCGGCAAAGCTCGAATTCACGGCCGATGCCGAGAAGCTCGGCGACTGCAATTTCTACGTCGTCACGGTGCCGACCCCGGTCAGCAGCGATAATCGTCCACTGCTGCTGCCGCTCAGGCTGGCGAGCGAGACGCTCGGCAAGGTGCTCCGGAAGGGCGACATCGTCGTCTACGAATCGACGGTGTTCCCGGGAGCCACCGAGGAGTTCTGCGTGCCGTTCCTCGAGAAGGGGTCCGGTCTCGAGTTCAACCGCGATTTTTACGTGGGCTACAGCCCGGAGCGCATCAACCCGGGCGACAAGGAACACCGGCTGCCGACGATCCTGAAGATCACCTCCGGCTCGACGCCGGAGGTCGCCGATTTCGTCGACGAGGTCTATCGCTCGATCATCTCCGCGGGCACGCACAAAGCCTCGAGCATCAAGGTCGCCGAAGCCGCGAAGGTCATCGAGAACACGCAGCGCGATGTCAACATTGCCCTCGTCAACGAGCTGGCCATGATCTTCGAGCGCATGGGCATCGATACCGAAGAGGTGCTGGTCGCCGCGGGAACGAAGTGGAATTTCCTGCCGTTCCGCCCGGGCCTCGTCGGCGGTCACTGCATCGGCGTCGATCCGTACTACCTGACATACAAGGCGGAGCAGCTCGGCTATCATCCGCACATGATCCTCGCCGGGCGTCGCATTAACGACAACATGGCGCTGTACGTGTCGTCGCGTATCATCAAGAACATGATCACCAGGGGCATCCACCCGAGGGAGGCCCGCATACTGGTGCTCGGCCTCGCCTTCAAGGAGAATTGCCCGGACGTTCGCAACACCAAGGCGATCGATATCGTCCGGGAGCTGGCCTCGTACGGCGCCCATGTCGACGTCCATGACCCCTGGGTCGACGGCGACGACGCGGGACAGGAGTACGGCATCGAGCTGACCGGCGAGCCCCGCAAGGGCGACTACGACGTCGTGGTGATCGCCGTCGCACACGAACAGTTCCGCAAGCTCGGCGCGGACGGAATCCGGGCCTTCGGGAAGCCGGGTTCGCTGCTGTACGACGTCAAGTACCTGTTGCCCGCTGCGGACAGCGACGACCGGCTCTAGGATCGCGGCGAAGAGGCGAATGCTTTGAAAATACTGGTAACTGGCGCGGCAGGCTTCATCGGTTTCTTCACCGCCAGGCAGCTGCTGGAGCGCGGTGAGTCCGTCATCGGACTCGACAATTTCAATGACTATTACGACGTCTCGCTGAAAGATTCCCGTGCAGCGATCCTCGAGACGTACGACAACTTCCGCATGGCGCGAATCGACCTCGCAGACCGTTCCGCCATGGAGAAACTGTTTGCCGCGGAGCGTTTCGACAAGGTCGTTCATCTGGCGGCGCAGGCAGGCGTGCGCTACTCCATCGAGAATCCGCACGCTTACATCGAAAGCAACGTCGTCGGCACGCTGCACGTACTCGAGGGCTGCCGGCAGCACGACGTCGAGCACCTCGTCTATGCCTCGTCGAGTTCGGTCTACGGCGCGAACACGGCAATGCCGTTCTCAATCCACCAGAACGTGGATCATCCGCTGGCGCTGTACGGCGCGACCAAGAAAGCCAATGAGCTGATGGCGCACACGTACTCGAATCTCTACGGGCTGCCGACGACGGGCCTGCGGTTCTTTACCGTCTACGGACCGTTCGGGCGTCCGGATATGGCGCTGTTCGCCTTCACGCGCAACATCGTCGAGGGCAAGCCGATCGACGTCTACAACTACGGCAACCATCGTCGCGATTTCACCTACGTCGAGGATATCGTCGAGGGCGTCGTCCGCACGATGGACCACAATGCCGAGCCCAACGAGTCCTGGGATTCCGCTGTGCCCGACCCGGGCACGAGCAGGGCGCCTTACAGGCTCTACAACATCGGCAATCAGCAGCCCGTCGAGCTGATGCGCTATATCGAAGTCCTCGAAGAGTGTCTCGGCCGCAAGGCCGAGAAGAACATGCTGCCCATGCAGCCGGGTGACGTGCCGTATACCTGGGCGGACACGACTGACCTCGCCGCTGACGTCGGTTACCGCCCGAGTACGCCGATCGAGACGGGCGTAAGGAATTTCGTCGAGTGGTATCTCGACTACTATGACATCGACCGGCAACAGAGTGCCTGATCCCGCGACTGGCCCACGATTCCCGACCGACCTGCCGGCCTGGCAGGCGCTGAAGGAGCACAGGCGCGACGCGATGCGCGGACGCTCGCTGCGCGACCTGTTCCGGCGCGATCGCGAGCGCGCATCTCGCTGCCGGCTGCAAAGCGGGGACCTGCACCTCGACTACTCCAAGAATTACCTGACCGCGACGACGCACCGCCTGCTGTCGCGGCTGGCGCGCGACGCTGGCGTACCGGCCGCCATCGAGGCGATGTTCTCGGGCGAACTCATCAATCCGACCGAGGGCAGGCCGGCACTGCACGTCGCGCTGCGTTCGAAGCTGTCCGA
>JBFJUJ010000052.1:0-14157 GCA_041624755.1 Woeseia sp.
ACCGGCGGCGGCTCGTCACTGTCGGCCGATCGCGGTCGCCGCGTCCACCACCAGGCTGCCAGCGTCAGCAGCCACAGCAGCGCCAGGCCCTCGCTGACGCGCCGCCACAGCGGGTCCTCGACAACCACTGTCTCGGCTGCCGGCGCCGCGGGCGGCGTCGCCGGCTGCAGTGGCAGCGCGTCGGCCGACGGCGTGATCGACAGGGTCCGCGCCGGCAGCGACGCAAGCTGCCATTTACCGGCGGCAATATCCCACCACGGCAGCTCGACCGCGGGCAGCTCGATCGTGCCCGGGACGACGCCGATCATCGCGTACTGCTCGCTGCGCTCGGCGAGGATGCCCTGCGGCACCGCGCTGACCTTGAGCTCGGGCTTGTCCGGGTAGACCTTCAGCTCGTCGGACTGCGCCGGCTCGATGACGGGAATCTGGGTCGCGAGCTGGCCGAGCGCCGTCACCGTCACGTGGCGCGTGATCGGCTCGCCGGCCGGCAGCTCGTCGGGCTCGCGCGACCACTCCTCGCTCAGCTCGACTGCCCGCGCCGGCAGCCAGGCGGCGTCCGGACGGCCCGGCGGCGGCGCCGGGATCGGCCGCACGTTCACGGTCACGGGGTCCGAGCGGAAGACCTTGCGGCCGGTGATGCGGCCATCCCGCAGCACGCGTGCCTCGAAGCGTACCGGCGAGATGCGGAGCTCGCCGCTCTCCTGCGGGAACAGGGCGTAGACGCGCTCGACGACGTTGTAGGACTTGCCGTTCAGGATCGCCTCGTAGCTGCGCTCGTCGCCCGCCAGCTCGGCGAGTACGTCGACGCCGGTGATCTCGGGTTCCGACAGTCGCGGCTGGCGCGTCGCCACCGCGCGATAGACCTTCAGCGTGAACAGCACCTGTGCCTGCACATAGCTGTCCACATAGTCCACCTCGGACGTGACGAAGATGTCGGCTTCGCCCGGTGCGGCGCTCGACACCGGCTTGACCGTGAGCCGGATCGGCTGGCTCTGTTCGCCGGCGACGATCACCGGCGGGATCCTCAGGTCGCCACTCCGCTTCGCCATCAGCACGTAGGTCCAGGTGCGGCTGCGGCTGATCTGGCCGTTGACGATCGTCGTGTTGCTGAGCTGGCTGCGCGTGCCGACGTAGAAATCCTCGTCCAGCGCCGAGATGTCCGGCTCGACGTCGATCGCCGTGTCCACCGTCACCTTGAGCGTAAAGGATTCGTTCAGCTCGACCTCGGCGCGATCGACGCTGGCCACGACCGCGGCGCCTGCCGGCAGCGCGAAGACCAGCGCAAGCCCGGCGAGCAGGGCCCCGCACGACGCGCGCCGCGTCATGCGCACGACGCCGGATGCGCCGCGGCCTGCTGCCGGCCTCGTCAGTATGTTCACCAGGGCTGTACCTCGTCGTCGGGCCAGAGATTGTTGCCGTCCTGGTCGCGGCCCTGCCGCTGGTACTGGTAGCGGAACTTGCGCCGGAGCAGGCCTCCGGGGTCGTTCGGGATACGCCGCAGCCACTGCTCCATCGCCTGCTGCTGTTCCTGCTCGCGGCGCTCGGCGGCCGCTTCCGCCTGCGCCTCGCCCTGCTGTGGATCGTTCTCGTCGCCTTGCTGCTCGGCCGCCTCGCGCGCGGCGCGCTCCAGCTCTTCCTGGAGCGCGGCCAGGTCCTCCTCGCTCAGTTCCTGCTGCTCGCGCGACGCGTCGCCGTCCTGGCTCTCGCTGCCCGGGCTGCCTTCGCTGCCCTGCTCGCCCGACTCCTGTGACTCGCCGTCGCCCTCCGACTGCTGTGCCTCGCCGCCCGACTCGCCGCCCGAATCCTGGTTCTGCTGGTTTTGCGAGTCCTGCGCGTTCAGCAGGTCCTCGAGCAGGTCACGGTTGTAGGCGGCGTCCTCGTCCGCCGGGTTGGCCTCGAGGGCGCGCTCGTAGGATTCGATGGCGGCCTCGTATTCGCCGAGCCGCGCCAGCGCATTGCCCAGGTTGTAGAAATCGTCGGCCGATTCGCCGCTGGCGAACGCGCCGGCGCTCTCCTGGTAGCGGCCCGCGCGGTATTGCGCCACGGCCCGCCAGTCGGGATCGCGGAACAGCTCGGCCGCGGCGGCGGCGTCGCCCTCCGTCAGGCGCTGGCGCGCCTGCTGGTCCGGTGTCCGCCACAGGTCCTGCCACGCGAAAGCCTCGGCCGGCTGCGGCAGCGGCAGCAGCAGGAAGGCGACCGCAAAGGCCCAGCCGCGGCGGAACGCGAGCGACGCGAGCGGCACCAGCAGCAGCAGCAGCCAGGGCCCCTCCTCGCGCCACTGGTCGGTAGCCAGCGCATCGTCGACAGCGGCGCCCCCGCCGCTGCCGGCCGACAGCAGGCGGTCGATGTCCGCATCGTCCGTCGTGATGACGCTGAAGCGACCGCCGCCGGCGCGCGCGAGGCGGCGCAGGCTGTCGGTCTCCAGTCGCGGCACGGCCATGTCGCCGTAGCGGTCGGTGACGAAGCCGCCGCCGGCGCGCGGGATCGGCGCGCCTTCGGGTGTACCGACCGCGAGCACCGACAGGCGGTAGCCCGCGTCGGAAAGCTCGCGCGCCGCCTGCTCGGCGGCCGTGGACGCGCCGCCGTCGGCGACCAGCAGGATCTCGCCGTCGCGCACGCCCGCCTGCTCGAGCAGCTGCCTGCCCTTCTCGATGGCCGCCGCCGGGTAGCTGCCGCGGCTCGGCATGATGTCGGTGGAGAGGCTGTTGACCAGCGCCGCCACCGTGTCGGCGTCGGTCGTCAGCGGCGTGACCGTGAAGGCATTCGCCGAATACACGACCAGCGCGGTCTGGCCGCTCGCGCGCCGCTCGAGGATGTCGAGGATCTTCAGGCGCGCGCGCGTCAGCCGGTTGGGCGACAGGTCCTGGGCGTCCATCGAGCGCGACAGGTCGAGCGCGATGACCAGCGCCTGCTCCGAGCGGAAGACCGGCTGCTCGACGCGATTCCAGGCCGGGCCGGCCAGGGCGACGATCGCGAGCGCGCCGGCCGCGAGCATGAGCCACCAGCGCAGGGAGCCGTGGCGACGCTGCGAACTCGACAAGACGTGCGGCGCGAGCGCCGGGTCGACGACGCGCTGCCAGCTCCCCGGCGCGAGCCGCCGGCGCATCAGCGCGACGACGCAGGCGACCAGCACCGGCAGCGCCCACAGCCACTCCGGGCGCAGGAAATGGAACTCAAGGGGCATGCGCGTCAGCCTCCCCGAGGCGGCGCGTCTCGCGCGCGACCCGCAACCCGGCCAGCAGGTTGGCGGCCAGCAGCAGGAACGCACAGGCCAGCGCACCGCCGAGCGGCCAGAAAAAGAGCGCCGTCACCGGCCGAAACCCGGCCTCGGGCTCGGCCACGGGCTCCATCTCGTCGAGCAGGCGATAGATGTCCTGCAGGCCCGCCGTGTCGACGGCGCGGAAATAGCGCCCGCCCGTCAGGTCGGCAATCCGCGTCAGCGTCTCCTCGTCCAGGTCGGCGGACGGGTTCACGCGGCGCATGCCGCCCGTGATCGACGGCACCGTCATCTGCTCGGCGCCGATGCCGATGGTGTAGATCCGCAGGCCGATCTGCGCAGCCAGTTCCGCCGCCTTCAGCGGGTCGATCTCGCCGGCCGTGTTCGCCCCGTCGGTCAGCAGGACCAGCACCTGCTCGCCGGCGGCCGCGCCCTGGTCGTGGATGCGCTTGACGGCAAGCGTGATCGCGTCGCCGATCGCGGTCTTCTCGCCGGCCAGCCCGATGAACGCCTCCATCAGCAGGACGTTGACCGTCTCGCGATCGAGCGTCAGCGGCACCTGCAGGTAGGCGCGCTCGCCGAACAGGATCAGGCCGAGGCGATCGCCTTCGCGGCGCGCGATGAAATCGCTGGCCACCGCCTTGGTCGCGGTCAGCCGGTCGACGCGCCGGCCGCCGAGTTCGAAATCCTTCGCATCCATGCTGCCGGACAGGTCCACGGCGAGCATCAGGTTGCGCCCGGACACCGGCACCTCGAGCTCGTCGCCGATGCGCTCCGGCCGGGCGGCCGCGGCGACCAGCAGCAGCCACGCGGCCAGCGCGAGCCAGAAGCGCCAGTCGCGGAGCTTCTCGACGCGCGGGCGGTCCGCGAGTACCGCGAACCCGGACAGGCTTGGCACCTTCAGCCCGGCCTCGCGGGCATCGCCCGCCGGCGGCAGCAGCCGGCGCACGAGCAGCGGCAGCGGCAGCGCCAGCAGCATCCACGGCCAGGCGAGCGACACGTTCACCGCCGCTCCTCCGGCAGCGGCGTCTGCAGGCGCGCACGCACCGCGGCCATCAGGCCCGCGGCATCGGCGGCGTCCTCGCCGTCACCCGGCCCGGGCCGGCCGCAGTACGGGAGCCGGACCAGCGCCCGCCCGGGACCGGCGGAAAACAGCGGCTCGGGCAGGCCGCGATCGAGGTAGCGCAGCCAGTCGGCGCCGGTCAGCCCGGCTACCTGCGCGCGCGGCGCGTAGGCGAGCATGGCGCGGCGCAGCAACGCCGACAGCCGCCGCGCCAGGCTGGTCACGTCGCCGTTGCGGGCGTAGTCGCCCGCGGCGCGGCGGAACTCCGCCAGCGCGAGCCGCCGCGGCCGGCTGCGTCGCCAGGCCGCGAGGCTGCGCCAGAGAAACCAGCCGACGAGGCCCGCCGCGAGAGCCATCAGCAGCCACCAGCCGGGTGCCGGCGGCCACCAGCCCACCGGCTCCGGCAGGTGCAGGTCTCTGAGCGGCAGCGCTTCGGGATCCATGTCGCCGGCTCCGTCAGTGCGTCCGCCGCCCGAGCGCCTGCTGCAGGCAGGCGACCGGGTCGTCTTCGGTCGACATCGGCATCAGGTGCACGCCGTAGCGCTGGCAGAACGCCGACAGCGCGGCCTGCCGTTCGTCATGGGCCCGGCGGTAGTCGGCGCGCGCCGCGGCGGAGTAGGTGTCGATGGACATCTCGCGATCCGCGCTGACCAGCCGGTAATGGCCTGGCGGCGGCAGCTCCCGCTCGAGCGGGTCGCTGACACAGAGCGCGAGCACCTCGTTGTGGCGCGCGACGCCCGACAGGTAGGCCTGGGCCGCGCGGTCGAAGCCGGTGAAATCGCTGATGATGATCACGAGGCTGCCCGGCCGCGCGACGCGGCGCAGCGCCGACATCGCGGCGGCCAGCGGCTGCGCCGCATCGAGACCCGGCGCCTGCACGCGCGTCTGCCAGTCACCGTGGGTGACGAGCTGGTGCAGGAATCGCAGAGCGGCCTGGCGGCCGAGACGCGGCTTGAGCTCGCGGTGCAGCGTGTCGCCGAAAACGATGCCGCCGAGGCGATCGCCGCGATGGTGCGCCGACCACGACAGGAGCGCCGCGGCGCGGCTCGCCGATACCGACTTGAAGCTGCCGCGGGTCGCGAAGTGCATGTTGCTGCGGAGATCCACCGTCACCAGCACCGGCCGCTCGCGCTCCTCGCGGAACAGTTTCGTGTAGGCCTCGGTACTGCGCGCCGTCACGCGCCAGTCGATGTTGCGCGGATCGTCGCCGGGCTGGTAGGGGCGCGACTCGTCGAACTCCATGCCACGGCCCTTGAAGTGCGATACGTAGGCCCCGGTCTGCAGCGAGTTGACGCGCAGCACGTCGAGCGCGATCGCCCGCGCCGGCCCGGCGAGGCGGATGAGCCCTTTCTGGCTCACGCTGACGGGCGAGGCATCGGCTTGCAGGTGGTCGTGGCGCACGTTCGTGTTTCCTCGGCGGTCGATTCGGGACGGTTGATCGTTTCGCAGGACCTCGGGGCCCTCTCCACTCCGGCTCAGGGCACGCCGACGCCGTCGAGGATACGCTCGACGATGGAGTCCGGGCCGACGCCGTCCGCTTCGGCCTCGAAGCTCAGGACCAGGCGGTGCCGCAGCACGTCCGGCGCAACGGCCTGGATGTCCTCGGGACCCACGTAGTCGCGGCCGGCGAGCCAGGCGTGGGCACGCGCGGCGCGGTCGATGCCCATGCAGGCGCGCGGGCTGGCGCCGTACATCACCTGGCCATCGAGCGAGTCGTGCACGCGGCCGGGGGCGCGCGTGGCGACGACGATGTTGACGATGTACTGCTCGAGCTCGTCCGCGAGGTACAGCGCGAGGATTTCCTGGCGCCCGGCCATGACGGCGGCCTGCTCGAGCTGCTCCGGCGGCCGGAACGCGTCGCGCTCGCCGGACCGCGCCTCGTCCCGGTTCAGCACCAGGATGCGGCGCTCGTCCTCGATACTCGGGTAGCCGACCTTCACGTGCAGCAGGAAGCGATCGAGCTGCGCTTCGGGCAGCGGGTAGGTGCCCTCCTGCTCGATCGGGTTCTGCGTGGCCATCACCATGAACAGCGGCGGCAGCGGGTAGCTCTTCTCGCCGACCGTGATCTGCCGCTCTTCCATGGCCTCCAGCAGCGCGGACTGCACCTTGGCCGGCGCGCGGTTGATCTCGTCGGCGAGGATCAGGTTGTGAAACAGCGGTCCCTCGCGGAACACGAAACTGCCGTCCGCCGGCCGGTAGATCTCGGTGCCGGTCAGATCGGCGGGCAGCAGGTCCGGGGTAAACTGCAGGCGGTGAAAATCTCCCTCGATGCTCTCCGACAGCACCTTGATCGCGCGGGTCTTCGCGAGGCCGGGCGCGCCCTCGACCAGCAGGTGGCCGTCGCAGAGGAGCGCGATGAGCATGCGATTGATCAGGTGCGACTGGCCGACGATCAGGCGGCCGACGTGATCTTCGAGCTGTTGGAATTGTTCTGCTACGCTCATCCGCTACTCCGGCGACGGTCGCCGCTGACTGCAAAAAAACGGGTCATTGTAGGGCCTGCCACTCCTTATTTGAACCGAGGCCGGGAGCACTGCGGCCGGCGGAAAACCGCGGCCGTGATGGACTACGACCACCGCGAGGCCGAGACATTGCATGAAGTCCATGGATAAACCCCACGCAGCGTTCGTCGACGCGCGGATACCGACCGCGCTGCTCTTGCTCGCGGCGTCGCTGCAGGCCTGCCGCCCGGAGCCCGGAGCGGCAGCGGCGGCGCCTGACGACCGCTGCGTCGCGGGCGCGCATTTCTCAGGCGAGCTCTACGGCGAGCTGACGGCGGTCCTCGACTGGCGCGGCAGCTCGCTCGCCTGCGAAGGCATGCGCCGGCCGCAGGATGCCGGCGCGCGGCTGCGCTTCGCGGGGCCGGCCGGCGACGGCGAGCGGCGGCTGGCTTTCATCGTCGCACTGCCCGATCTCGACCGCGGCGAGACGGCGACGGAGCTGCCCGCCACGGTCACCGTTATCGAGGAGGACCGCGGCCGCTTCTTCAGCAACGGCGAGAACGCCGGCTGCTGGGCGGACGTAACCAGCCAGGAGCCCGCCGGTCCGTCCGCCGGCCGCTACGCCGTCAGCGGCATCGTCTATTGCCTGACGCCGCTCGCGGAACAGAACGGCAGCGGCAGCGTTCGCATCGGCGAGCTGCGCTACAGGGGCCGGGTCGACTGGGGGGGCAGTGACTGAATGAATCGCTGGATTGCAGCCTGCCTGGTCCTTGCGGTCGCCGCCGCGGCGCCGGCGAGCCCCGAACTCGACGCCGCGTTTCCGCGCAGCACGATCGTCATCACGGCGGCTCGCGCCTGCCATCATTTCGAGGTGTGGGTCGCCGTCACGCCGGCCGAGCAGCGGCGCGGCCTGATGCACGTCAGGAATCTCGCCGAGAGGCAGGGCATGCTGTTCGTGTACGAAGGCGAGGCGCGTCGCTCGATGTGGATGAAGAACACCTTCCTGCCGCTCGACATGCTGTTCGTGCATGCGGACGGCACGGTGTCGTCGATCGTGACCGATACAGAGCCGCTGTCGCTGCGCTCGATCGCCTCGCGCGTACCCGTGCGCTACGTGCTGGAGCTGAATGCCGGTGTGAGCAAGCGCCTGGAGATCCGCGAGGGCGACCGCATGCTCTGGTCCGGCGACCTCGTGCCGCCCGAGTCACAGGACGGAGGCGATTGACTCGGCCAGGTAGTCGACATTGCCCGGCGTGATGCCGGCGACGTTGATGCGGCTCGAACCGACCATGTAGACGCCGCGCTCTTTCTTCAGTCGTTCCACCTGCGCCTCGTCGAGACCCAGGAAGCAGAACATGCCGTGGGCGAGACCGATGTGCGAGAAATCATGGCCGCCGGCCTGCTTCCCCAGCGCCTCGCAGAGCCGGACCCGCATGTCCTTCAGCCGGTCGCGCATGGCATTCAGCTCACCCAGCCACTGGGAGCGCAACTTGTCGTCGACGAGGATCTGGCGGACGATCGCGGCGCCGTGATCCGGCGGCATCGAGTACATGGTCCGCACGAGGTTGTGTGCCTGGCTGCGCACGTTGCCGGCCGTCTCCGCGTTGCTCGAGACGATCGACAGCGAGCCGACCCGATCGCGGTACAGCCCGAAGTTCTTCGAGCAGGAAGTGGCCACCAGCATCTCCGGCACCATGCCGGCGAGCAGCCGGATCGGGAAGGCGTCTTCCTCGAGGCCCTCGGCGAACCCCTGGTAGGCGAGATCGACGAACGGCAGCAGCTTGCGTTTTGCGATCAGCGCCGCGACGGCTTCCCATTGCTCGCGATCGAGGTCCATTCCGGTGGGGTTGTGGCAGCAGCCGTGCAGCAGCACGATGTCACCTTCCGGCACCTTCGCGAGCTGCTCGAGCATCTCGTCGAAACGGATCGCGCAGGTCGCGTCGTCGTAGTACGGGTAGGCGCGCAGCTTCAGCCCCGCACCGCCGAGGAGCGGCACGTGGTTCGCCCAGGTCGGGTCGCTGTGCCAGACGGTCACCTCGTCGTTGGCGCGCAGGACGAGTCCGGCGGCCACTCGCAGGGCCCCGGAGCCGCCCGGCGTCTGCAGCGTCGTCAGCCGCTCGGCCGCCACCTCGTCGCCGAAGGTCAGGCGCTCGGCCAGCGCATTGAATTCCGGGTCGCCGCCGGAGCCCAGGTAGGCCTTCGTCCGCTGCGTCGCGACGATGCGCTGCTCGGCCTCTTTGACCGCCGCGAGCACCGGCGTCTCCCCCTGCTCGTTGCGGTACACGCCGATGCCGAGATCGACTTTTTCGCTGCGCTCGTCGGCCGCGTATTCGTTGATCAGTCTGATAATGGCGTCGGACGGCAACGCCGGCAGCGAATCGAACAAGGCAGTCTCCGCGAAGTCGGCGCAAGCGGCCGCTGGCAGCGCATTGTACACAGACTCGCGGCGGGCGAATAAGCCGCCCCGGCCCGCGCTGCTTGTGCAGAGTCTCCCTAGAGGCGGTCGAGCGGGATCTTCAGGTAGGCGGTACCGTTGTCCTCCGCCGGCGGCAGCCGGCCGCCGCGGATATTGACCTGGATCGCCGGCAGGATGAGCCGCGGCAGCGCGAGCGTGCGGTCGCGGGCCTCGCGGCGAGCGATGAAATCGGCGCGGCTCACGCCGCCGCCGATGTGGATGTTGTCGCGCCGCTGCTCCTCCACCGTGGCGACGAATCGGAATTCGCGGCCATCCGGCTGGTAGTCGTGGCAGACGTACAGCCGGGTGTCGTCCGGCAGGCTCAGGATAGCCTGGATGGAGTCGTACAGCGTGCCGGCATCGCCGCCGGGAAAATCGCAGCGCGCAGTGCCGCCGTCGGGCATGAACAGCGTATCGCCGACGAACGCCATGCCGTCGAGGACGTAGGTGACGCTGTCGCCGGTGTGGCCGGGCGTCGCGAGCACGCGGCCGCGCAGCTCACCGATGCGGAAGCTGTCGTTGCCGGCGAACAGCCGGTCGAACTGAGCGCCGTCCGCGCGGAAGGCCGGCTCGAGATTGAGGACTTCGGCGAAGTGCCGCTGCACCGCGCAGATGCCTGCGCCGATGGCGATCGCGCCGCCGGCCCGCTCGCTCAGGTAGCCGGCGCCGCTCAGGTGGTCGGCGTGCGCGTGTGTCTCGAGGATGAGGTCGAGCCGCAGTCCCTCGTCGTCCAGGTAGCGGGCGATGGCTTCGGCGGGAGCGGCATCCGTGCGGCCGGACACCGGATCGTAGCCGAGCACGGGATCGATAGCGGCGGCGCGGCAGGACGACGGATCGGCGACGACGTAGGACAGCGTGCCGGTGTCGGCGTGGAAGAAGGGCTCGACCCGCGCCGCAGTCACGGCGCTAGCGGCGGGCTCCGGCCGGCGGCCGGAGCCCGGTTGTGCGCCGCGCGGGCAGCACGCGAGTCGGGGCCGGGATCAAGCGTCCGGTCAGGCCTTCGGTGCCCAGACCGCGCACCAGCCGTTGGCGTTGACGACCTTGCCCGGGAAGATCTGGCAGGGGCGCCATTCCGCGCCGTCCTCGCCCTGGATCAGCGCGCAGTTGCTGCAGAGCTGGTTCTCGGCGGTGTTGGGCCGCGACGCCGCGTCGACCTTGCTCGCATCGTGCACGTAGCGCAGCGACTTCGCCGCCGGGTCGTCCTCGGACAGTTTCGGCACGTCCTGTGCCTGCGCCTCCGCGCCGGGCCGGATGAAATAGCCGGCAGCCGCCACTGCCGACAGCTGGATGAACTGACGTCTCCTGATCTTGCTCAAGGCTCTCTCCTCGTGCTGTGGTCCAATACCGCTCCCGGCCTCGCCCGGGATGCCGAGTCTAAACCATTCGCGTGCGGCTCCGCTGACACCGTTACGATCTGAAACCTCTGGTCCGGGATGAACGCAAATGAGTCTCATTTCGAGCCGGCCGCGCGCGACGGAGCGGGCGAGCAGAGCATACCGGTCCCGGCTGAACGTGGCCTAAACGGCCCGTACGGCCCCCGCGCCTGTCGCAGCGGGACCGCGAAGGCTCAGCGACGCAGTCGGGGTCGCTGAGCGCGGCAGTGTGACTGCATTCACAATCCCTCGCACCGAAGCTGTCGTCGGCGCCGGCGACAGGCATAATCGGGCTGCAACCGGCGGGCAGAAGGAACTGCGCAACGCGTCGGCCGTGCGGGTCCGGGCGGAATCGAGCCGCCCGCCGCGCAAGCGTCGCCCACAGACAGTACGGAACGTCACACATGGACCGACAAGAAACCGGCGTAGCGGGCGGCCGGCAGTCGCGCCGCCTTGCGGCCGCGCTGCTGTCCGGCCTGCTGACCCTGCTCGCCGTCGAGGCGCAAGCGGCCTCGCAGCTTAGGCACGAATACCGCGTCGCCGTGGACCCGTCTCTCGAGCGCATGACGGTGGAGGCGCGATTCGACGGCGCCGTGGATACCGTCGCCGCGCGCTCGCGGCGTGCCGGCCGCTACCTGCTCGACTTTCGCAACTGCGACACGAACTCGCAGATCCGCCTGCGCAATCACCGCCTGATCGTGCCCGCGGAAGGCATACGCTGCATGTCGTACACGGTCGATCTGCGCGCGGCGGCGGGCGAGCAGCGGCAGAACCGCGGCCTCGACCCCGCCAACCTGATCGCCTCGCCGTCCGTCTGGTTGTGGCGCCCGGCGATCAACGAGACCACGGAGCTCAAGGTCGATTTCGACCTGCCGCCCGGCGTGTCCGTCGCGGCGCCCTGGGACACCCGCGACGACAGCAACACACGCTTCGTCATCCGCAATTCGCCCGAGAGCGCGAGCGCGCCGATCGCCTTCGGCCGCTTCGAGTACCGCGAGATCGACGTTCCCGGCGCGACGCTGCGCGTCAGCCTGATGCGCGGCCGGGAGCCGATGGACGCCGCCGAGATCCTGCGCTGGGTGGAGGCGGCCGCGATCGACGTGAGCCTGGCCTACGGGCAATTCCCGAACCCGTCGCCGCAGGTGCTGGTCATCCCGGTGGCCGACTCCGGCCGGTCGGGCGGCAGCGTCGTGCCCTACGGCCGCGTCGTGCGCGACGGCGGCGAGACCGTCGAGCTGTTCATCAACCAGGACCGGCCGCTGTCGGCCTTCCTCGACGACTGGACCGCGACACACGAATTCAGTCACCTGATGCTGCCCTACGTGCGCCGCGATCACCGCTGGATATCCGAGGGTTTTGCGCAGTACTACCAGAACGTGCTGCTGGCGCGCTCGGGCGCCTACGACCACGAGCGCGCGTGGCAGAAGCTGTACGAGGGCTTCGAGCGCGGCCGCCTGTCACGCCCGGAACTGTCGCCGAACGATGCCGCGGCCGGCGGCAATCGCGCCGGCACGATGAAGGTGTACTGGAGCGGCGCCGCGCTCGCGCTGATGGCGGACGTCGAGCTGCGCGAGGCGAGCGGCGGCGAGCAGACGCTCGACGACGTCATGCAGCGGCTCAGGGCCTGCTGCCTGCCGTCCAGCCGCGCCTGGAGCGGGCCGGAGCTGTTCGCGAAGCTCGACGAACTCGCCGGCCGCGATGTGTTCATGCCGCTGTATCGCCGCTATGCAAACGCCGTCGGCTTCCCCGACCCGGAGCCGGTTTTCGAGCAGCTCGGCGTGCGCGTCGAGCACGGCCAGGTTCGGCTGCTACGCAACTCGCGCCTGGCCTCCGTGCGCGATGCCATTACCGCGGTCGACCGCGAAGCGGCGAGCTGGCGCGAGCACCTCGCGCTCAGGGAGTAGCGTCTCCCGGGGCTTGGCCGTCGTCTTCCGGCGGCTCATCGTCGAACAGCCAGGCCGTCAGCGGCGCCTTCAGCAGGCGGCCGAACAGGAAGCCACCCGCGAGCAGCGCCGCCACGCCCCAGGCTTCCCAGCGCGCGATGACGAGCGCCGGCCAGATGAACGCCTGCAGCGTGTTGTTGAGCGACTGCAGCGAGAAGCGCAGCAGGAATTCGAGCAGCTGCTCGCTGACGAAGGAGCCGATGCCGTCGCTCGCCGCGATCTCGCCGAGCAGCGTGCGAAACTCTAGCCAGACGAAGGTGACGACGAAGCCCGAGGCGTAGAAGCCGCCGCCGCGGGCGGCCCACATGGTCCGGAAGGAGCGCTTCAGCAGGCCGCCGGCCCGCGCGGGGAATGCGCGCGGCTCGTTGACGAGCGTGGCGCCGAGCCCGTAGGCCTCGCGCCCGCGGCGCCGCATGCGGGCGACGAAGCGCTCCTTCGGCTTGCGCTTCCTGCGCCTGTTCGTCGTGCCGGTGGCTGCCGGGTCGTCGCTGTCGGTCATTGCACGGTTCGCCCCGGGCGCCGATCCGCAGCCCGGCCTCGTCGACGAGCCCCTGGCCCGGATGCGTTACCGATTCGCGGGCCGGATCGGTGCCAACCCGGGACTAGCTCTTGTCGAGCTTCGTGAATTTCGAACCCTCGAGCGTCAGGTTGTACATCAGCCCCTTCGAGTTGAACACGAAGCCGACGACGGGGTCCTTGACGTTCTGCGTGTCGATGGTCTTGCCGGCGCCGATGTCGATGATCGCGACCGAGCCGTCGACGCCCACTTTCCAGCCGCTGCTGTCGCGAAATTTCTGCAGCGCTTCGGTGGTCATGAAGGCAATGACGATCGACTTCGCCTGCGCACCGAGCTGCAGGCCGAAGGAACCGGCCGTCGTCCGGTAGTAGTCCACGGTCTCGCCGCCGATCCGGAGCGCGCCTTCGCCGGTCTCCCCGCCAATGCCGATGCCGACCTTGATGACGCGCGGGAACACCAGGTAGCCGGCGGCTTTGCCGAGGAAGGCGTCCGCGCCGTCGACCTCGTCGCGGAACGCGGCGAGCGCCTCGTTGGCCTCGGCGTCGATCTCGGCGGCGCTCGCGGCCAGCGCCACGCCGGGCGCGGCGGCAAACAGGCAGGCGGCGACAAGCAGGTTCAGTGTCAGTCTCATGGTGTCACGCTCGTGGTTAACGGCTCGTTGCGGATACTCCGCGGTTCGTCCCCGGCGGCAGCGCCGCTCAGCGGTCGCTCGCGCCGGACGCGCCGCCGGCGCCGGGCGGCATCAGCCACGGCGGGATCGGTGCGCGGCGCCTTCCCGGCTGCGGCGGGTAATTTGCCGCGAGGTAGTCGAGTATCGCCTCCTCGGTCGCCGGGTCGAACTGCCACAGGTTCTGCGTCGCCTGCATCCAGCGGATGATCTCGAGCCAGGTGCCGCGATCGGCGCGCTGGCTCGTGACCAGCCGGTGCGAATGACAGCCGCCGCAGTGCGCGCGCACCGTAAGCCAGCCGTCGGCCTTGACCAGACCCGTCTGCGCGTCGATTTCGGCGGCGTGGACCGTGCCGGCGAGCGCGAGCAGGGCGAGCACGGCGCGCATCAGGCGGTAACGCGCACCGCAATGCGGTGGCAGGCGTTGTTCAGGTAGCCGCGCGGGTTCCAGCCCGGCAGCACCATCGGCTGCGCGCGAACG
>JBFJUJ010000053.1:0-13903 GCA_041624755.1 Woeseia sp.
TCGGCGTCAACACCTTCCCGGTTCCGGCCGGGTTCTGCTCGGGCCAGCCGTCGTTCGTCTGGGCGTTCGCGATCAATACCTGGGAGCGCCAGCAGCACCTGCTGCCGGTCAGCCACCAGATCGCGCTCGACACCAACAAGGACGGGGCGGACGACTACGTCATCCTGAACCGTGACCTGTCCGGTCCGACGACGATCTCGGACGGCAGGCAGGTCAGCTGGGTGCTCAACCTGGCAACGGGTGGATTGTCGGCGTTCTTCTTCGCCGAGCATTCGACGAACACCGGCAATACCGTGTTGCTGATCTGCGGCGAGCAGGTAGGCCTGACCGGAACGGACCTGCTGACCACCTCGGTCGATGCGTCCGTGATCGCTCAGGACTTCTACTACGGCGGTCCCGGCGACTTCATCGACGGGCTGACGGTGACGCCGCTCGGCGAACGCTACGTCGGCATCCCGGAAGACCTCGCGGCCGGCTCGAACGGCTCGATGACGGTGCTCGACTTCGGTGCCTTCCCCGGCAACTCGGATGAGCTCGGCGTCATGCTGATCACCAACGGCGATCGTGGCACCGGAGCCCGCGGCGGCGCTACGCCGGACACGGAAGCCAAGCTGTTCATCGCCAAGTAACCCGCTGCCGTCAAGGCAGGGTGACGACAGGGGCCCCTCTTTTCGGAGGGGCCCTTTTTTTGTGTCGAGCGCCCGGTTAGCGCGCGGCGCCGGGCCGTCCCGGGAGCGCCGGCTCTCCGCAGAGGATGAAGTGGCCGCGTTCAGCCGCCCGGTAGTCGTAGCGCCTGCCCGCGTACTCCAGCACGACCCGGTAACCCGGGACGATTGCCTGTGTGTACACACGGCCGGGCTGCGGGCAGCCGAGTGAACCGTCGTTCCACTGCCGCGCCTCCGCGATCACGACACGCGCTTCGCCGGCCGCGATGCCCAGCCGCGCTGCGAGGTCGGCATCGATGGCCGCGAGCAGGGAGCCGGGCACTTCGCCAGTGACCTGTGCCGGCGATTCCGGCGGGAGCCTCTCCGGCAGCGGGTGCCGGCTGCCCTGCCGCGCTTCGCGCCGCCGCTCGAGGTCGTCCATCCGTTGTTTATCCTCGGCCATTTCGCCCGGCCCCTCGTCCCCATCGACTGAAACATCTCGGCCCGGATGGTCCGGCGACGTCGCCGGGTTGCATGCGACCGCCGCTACGGCCAGCATCACGGCGAAAAAGGCGATGGACGGGATCTGCGCCATACCCGCAATGCTGGCTCAGCGAGCCCCCGCCTGCAACAGGACGGAACGTCCACGGCAGGGCCGACGGCGCGGACAGCCTGTTGCCGATGACGCCGAGCTTCTGAAATTCGACGTCCGCGCACCGTCGAACGGTTCCTCAGGCATCCATCAGCCGGAAATCAGGACCGTGCGGAGCCGAGATACCATGCTTCCCGTCCGCGCATGCAGACCTGGAGGGAAGGCCATGTTGACAAGAGACTCGTATCGCTGCGCTGGCGGCACGGACACCGGGCGGATGCCCGGATCGGGTACCGGGCCGGCACGGGCGACCTGGCTGGCGCTCGCGATGCTCGCCTTCAGTACGCCCGCGTTCGGCATCGATGCAGACGAGCTCGCGGCGCTGCTCGAACGGGCCCGCGCGGAACAGAGCATGCCCGGCCTGCGCGCGGCCGTCCGGCTGGCAGACGGTCGGATCGTGCGCGCCGCGGTGGGGCTAGGCGACGTGGAAGCCGGGATTCCGCTCGACGACACGATCGGCATGCCGGGCGGCAGTACGGGCAAGACCTTCGTTGCCGCGCTGGCGATGCTGCTCGTCGAAGACGGGACGCTCAGTCTCGACGACCCGGCGTCGAAGTGGCTCGGCAGTACATCCTGGTTCCACCGCCTGCCCAACGCGGAGCGCATCCGCGTGCGCCACCTGCTGTCGCACTCCTCCGGCATCGCGGACTATCCCGGCACCGTGTCCTTCAACCTCGCCATGGTCTGGCGGGTGCTGCGCCACGGCAGCGCGCGCTTCGAACCCGAGGAACTCATCGGCTTCGCGCGCAAAAAGAAGCCCCGCTTCGCGCCGGGTGAAGGCTTCCGTTACACGGATGCCGGCTACCTCGTGCTGGGGCGACTGATCGAGGCTGCCGCAGGCCGCAGCTACTACGACCTGCTCGAAGAGCGCATCCTGAAGCCCCACGGTCTCGCCGACGTGCGCCCGGCCCGGGAATCCGTCCTGCCCGGCATCACGCCGGGCTACATGGGCGGCGCGCGCAACCTGAAAAAGGACGGTCGCATGAAATTCGACCCGAGCTCCGAGTGGACGGGCGGCGGCCTCACGACCAATCCCACGATGCTCGTGCAGTTCTTCGCGGCGCTCGCCGCAGGCCGCATCGTCGAGCCTGACAGCTTCGCCCGCATGCTCGACGGCGGCTGGCGGGACCCGGCCGCGCCGGGCACCCGCTACGGCCTCGGCGTTTTCGTCTACGAGGGCGGCGCCGCGTTCGGCCACGCCGGCCTCTGGCCCGGCTACCGCACCCAGGTCACCCACTACCTGCGGACCGGCACGACCGTCGCCGTCCAGACGAACCGCGACGGACGCCTGGACCTCGAGGGCCTCGTCGCACGCATCGCCGCGCTGGCACCGGCAAACTGACTGCTCGTCCGGCGTGACGCGTTCGGCAGCGCCGGCGGTCTCCCTCACCGCGCTGCGTGCGGCCGCCGGCCCCGAATTCGCTTGGTTCGGCGGGCAGAATCATTATCATGCGGTGGCCGGCGGCCAATCGCTTGCAGTCTTTGCGACCGGCGGCGCCATTCACGGACGACCGGAGTGCTGCCCATGCAGGCGACTGATCCCGCCATGAACCTGACGATCCAACCGTCCCTGCGCCGATTCGTCGAGGACGAGCTGCTGCCGCTCATCGATCTCGGGGCCGGCGACTTCTGGGGCGGACTTGCCGCCATCGTCGCGGAGCTGACCCCGGTCAACCGCCAGCTCCTGGCGCAGCGCGACGAGCTGCAGCACAGGATCGACGGCTGGCATCGCGAACGGCAGGGGCAGCAATGGGACGCGGCGGCCTATCGCGCCTTCCTCGAGGAGATCGGCTACATCGAGGTCCACGGCGATGCGTTCTCGATCGAGACCGCCGACGTCGACCCGGAGATCGCGACGATTGCCGGCCCGCAGCTCGTCGTGCCGGTCAGCAACGCGCGCTTCGCGCTGAACGCCGCCAACGCGCGCTGGGGCAGCCTCTACGACGCGCTCTACGGCAGCGACGTCATACCTCGCGACGCCGGCCGTGAGCCGGGCGCCGGCTACAACCCGGAGCGCGGCGCCGCGGTGATCCGCTACGCGGCGGAGTTCCTCGATCGCGCGCTGCCGCTCGCGGCCGGCAGCCATGCGGACGTGACCGGCTACGAGTTGCGGGACGGACGGGGCGGGCGGACGACGCTCGAGGTCGCACTTGGCGGCGGCAGCGACACGCGCCTCGCGGACGCCGCCGCCTTCGTCGGCTACCGCCGCGACGGCAGCACGCTCGGCCTGCTGTTCCGCAACAACGGCCTGCACATCGAGATCGTCATCGACCCGCAGCACGAGGTCGGCCGGCAGTCCGCCGCAGGCGTCCGCGACATCGTCCTCGAGTCCGCCGTCACGACGATCCAGGACTGCGAGGATTCCGTTGCCGCCGTCGACGCCGATGACAAGGTCGCGGTCTACCGCAACTGGCTCGGGCTCATGCAGGGCAGCCTGTCCGCGACCTTCGACAAGGGCGGCCGGCAGCTAACGCGCGAGCTCGAGAGCGACCGCGAGTTCGAGGGCGTCGACGGCGCGCCGCTGACGCTGCCGGGGCGCAGCCTGATGCTCGTCCGCAACGTCGGTCACCTGATGACCAACGACGCCGTGCTCGATGCGAACGGCGACGAAGTGTTCGAAGGCATGCTCGATGCGGTCGTCACCAGCGCCTGCGCCATGGTCGATCTCAAGGGCCGCGGTCGCTACCGCAACAGCCGCAGCGGCAGCGTCTACATCGTCAAGCCGAAGATGCACGGCTCCGTCGAGGCGGCGTTCGCGAGCACGCTGTTCGCACGCGTCGAGGACATGCTCGGTCTCGAGCGCAACACGCTGAAGATCGGCGTCATGGACGAGGAGCGGCGGACGACGATCAACCTGGCCGAGTGCATCCGCGCGGTCCGCGAGCGGCTCGTCTTCATCAACACCGGTTTCCTCGACCGTACCGGCGACGAGATCCACACGAGCATGCTGGCGGGCCCCGTGCTGCGCAAGGAAGAGATCAAGGAGGCGCCGTGGATCCTGGCCTACGAGGACAGGAACGTCGACGTCGGCATCCGCTGCGGGCTGCCGGGCCGGGCGCAGATCGGCAAGGGCATGTGGCCGAAGCCCGACGAGATGCGACAGATGGTGGAGACGAAGGCCGCGCATCCGCTGGCGGGCGCCAACTGCGCCTGGGTGCCGTCGCCGACGGCCGCGACGCTGCACGCGATGCACTATCACGAGGTCGACGTCGCCGCCCGACAGAAGGAACTCGAGAGCCGTGAGCCGGCGAGCCTCGACGACATCCTGACGCCGCCGCTGGCCGGCGAGCGTCGCTACGACGCGGCCGAGATCCAGGCGGAGCTCGATAACAATGCGCAGGGCATCCTCGGCTACGTCGTGCGCTGGATCGATCAGGGCATCGGCTGTTCGAAGGTGCCGGACATCAGCGACGTCGGACTGATGGAGGACCGGGCGACGCTCAGGATATCGAGCCAGCACATCGCGAACTGGCTCAGGCACGGCATCTGCAGCGAAGCGCAGGTCGACGAGACCTTCGAGCGCATGGCGGCGGTCGTCGACGCGCAGAACGCGGGAGATCCCGCCTACCGGCCGATGGCGCCCGACTTCGCGTCGAGCATCGCGTTCCAGGCGGCACGCGACCTCGTGTTCAAGGGCGCGTCGCAGCCGAACGGCTACACCGAGCCGCTGCTGCACGCTTACCGGCGCCGGCGCAAGGAATGAGGCTCACCGCCGCGGCCCGCATTCAGCGAACCTGACGAACGCGGCTGTCACGTCCCGCCGCCGGGTCCTCGGCCGCGGCGGCAGCCGACATAACCACCCACGGGCGCGACAGAATCTACTATTCTCGGAGAAAGTAAGAGTCGGGCCTTTTGACCGGTGCGATTTCGCCTCGGTCCACGCCAGGCCTGCAGCCCACCAGGCGAGAAAGACGCGCCGGGCCCGAAATGCGGGAACTACCGCCGACGAGAACAGCGATGAACAGGACTATCGTCACTGCAGCGCTGGGTGTGCTGACCGGATTTGCTGCTCAGGCACAGCAGACACCGGCCGCAATTCCGCTCGACAAGTTCGCGCAGTTGCCGGCGATGCGAGACGCTGAATTGTCGCCGGACGGAACCCGTCTCGCCTATTTCAGGCCCGTCAACGGCCGGTCGCACCTCGTAATCCAGACATTGATCGGCAGCGAGAGCAAGCCGATCCTCGTACCTCCGGTCGATGACCTCGATTTCGACTGGCTGCACTGGGCGAACAACGACCGTGTCGTATTCACGGTGTTTGCGATGCGTACGCGCCAGATCACGGAGACAACGGAAACTCGCCTCTGGGCGATCAACAGGGATGGCAGCAATGCTCTTCATATCGTAAAGCCGGCTACTGTCCGCAGAGGCGGATCGCACGTACTCGACGAATTGCCGCATGCGCAACTGCAGGGAAATGTCATTCACTGGTTGCCGCATGAGCCGAACCACATCTTGCTGGCCCTCGATGCGGACGACACGCGTGGCGACGAAATCCGGCGCATCGATATTCGGAGCGGCGAATACGACATAGTGCAAAACGATATCACGGGTATCCAGCACTGGTTCGCGGACCGGTCGGGCGACATTCGTCTGGCGGTGGGCTACCGCAACAAGCGCTTCAACATGATGATCCGCGACGACGAGGATAAGTGGATCAGCGCGGACAAGCGGCCCTGGTGGGATGAAGACCTCACTCCGCTCGGTTTCGCGGAATCGCCGGGTGTTGCATTGTTCGCGGGACCCGGCAAGAACGGCTTCGACGTGATTCGCAAGATCGACATACGGACCGGCGAGGAGTTGCCGGAGATATTCGAAGCGGACGGTGCGGACGTCAGCCGCATCGTCGACGATCCGGTCACACAACTACCGGCCGGCTACCGCTACACGATTCACCAGGATGTCATCGAATACTTCGACGACGGCATGGCTGCGCTGCAACGCGCGATCGACGCCGCGCTGCCGGGCTCGGTCAACGAGATAGTGAGCATGACAGAGGACCGGCAGATGGTGCTCGTTCATTCTTCCAGCGACGTCGATCCCGGGTCGTACATGTTTCTCGATCGCGAGCACGGCAGGATGAGCTTCGTCGCGGACAGGATGCCCGGCCTGCCGAAGGAGCTGCTGAGCCCGGTACGACCCGTCAGCTACGAGGCGCGTGACGGCCTCACCATCCCTGCGTACCTGACGTCGCCGAAAGATACTCCCCGAAAGAACCTGCCCACGGTGATCCTGCCGCACGGCGGTCCCGCGTCGCGTGATGACCGGTCGTTCTGGTTCCTGTCCCAGTTTCTCGTGTCGCGCGGTTATGCCGTATTCCAGCCGAATTTCCGCGGGTCGAGCGGTTATGGCAGGGCTTTCCGTGACGCGGGCAAGCGAGAATGGGGCGGCAAGATGCAAGAGGACGTGACAGACGGTGCCCGTTGGCTCGTGGAGGAGGGTATCGCCGATCCGGACAGGATGTGTATCGTCGGCTGGTCCTACGGCGGGTACGCGGCGGCGATGGGCGCGGTGCAAACACCCGACCTCTACCAGTGCGCCGCAAGCATCAATGGCGTGCTGAATTTGCCGAGGCTGATCGCGGACGATCGACGCTACGTCGGCGGTTCGGCGTGGATCGAGGATATCGGGCTGGAAGGAGAGCGCGCGGCGGCCGTATCCCCGTATCATCGCGCCGAGGACATCACCGTGCCGCTGCTGATCATCCAGGCGCAAGACGATTCCCGGGTGCACGAAGACCAGGGCAGGGGCATGGCCGACCGGCTGCGCGGCCTCGGAAAACTCTATGAGTACGTCGAGGTCGAACTCGGCGGCCACAGCATGACCAACGAAGCAGCACGCCGCACGATCCTCTCGTCGCTCGAGTCGTTCCTCGCGGAACATCTGCGGGACTGACCGCTGCCCGACGTCCGGTGGCGCGCGGCAGCCAGGTTGTGGCATGCGTCCTGCTCGGGCGCGATGGCGGGACCGATCACGGGACGCTGCGAGCGCCGCCGTACCCCGAACCGGAGCAGAATTTCCTTATTCAGATCACGGGATAAAGTGTGCTCGGAGGCCATTTTCGAAGCTTCGGTCGGCGCCGGCCTGGCTGTGGCGAGAATGCAACAACGAGCTTGCGCGGGATTGCACACGGCGCAGGCAGGCCGCCGCCTCAGCGGCTGCGCGGCACGCTCCGACCGGCGGCAGGATCGCGCCGCTCGGGCGGCCGGGTCATCGCCGACTCGCGGCGACGCACGACGGCCAGCCAGAAGTCATGATCGCTCCAGCCGACGGCGTCGCGCTGCTTGCCCGCGTGGTCAATAGTGCAGACAGGACGGCGGTTTCTCTCGGACACGATCAACGCTCCTTCGCGAGAAAGCATGAGGTTTCTTTCGCTGAAGCGACGAACGGGGCAGGAATCCCTCACGCGCTCTGCGGCGGCCGCAGCAGCGGTGGAGTCGACGGGCCGGGCACAAAGCGTCGGGCCTAGCGCGGGATCCCGACCCTGGCGAGGGCGGGGGCGGATTATCCGACGCAATCTCCGGCCGCGGTCGGGCCGCAGCAGCAGGGGCTCTCGAGCAGCTTCGCGACGATGATCGCCAGCAGGGCGCCCCCGAAACCGCCCCCTGCTGCCGCAAAAGCGAGCCGCCGCTGCGGCGGCAGTGATTCTTCAGCCATATCGTTCTCCTTATTGTGTCTGCCCGATGTCCTGTCCACTCGCCTGATCGGCTCGCCGCGCTGCGCCGGCGCAGACCCGTCCGGACGCGCAACCTGCAGTGTAACTCCAGCGCCCGGCCGTTACAGGAGTGGGCGGGCGTTTGCTTAGTACGGAGTGGACTCATTACCATGGTCCTACCGTCCCCGAGGCCTGCAGTCGACGATGTCAGATACCCGCGCGGTCACGCAGCTCCTCGGAGCCTGGCGCTCAGGCGACCGGTCCGCCCTGGACGAGCTCACTCCGATCGTCTACGAGGAGCTGCGCCGGCTGGCGCGGCGCTACATGAAGAGCGAACGTCCCGATCACACGCTGCAGGCCACCGGGCTCGTCCACGAGGCGTTTTCGCGGCTCGCCGAGTCGGACGTCCCGTGGCAGGATCGCGCGCATTTCTTCGCGGTGGCGGCGCGCCAGATGCGCCACATCCTGATCGATTACGCGAAGGCGCGGCGGCGCGACAAGCGCGGCGGCGGCGCCGTGCACACCTCCCTCGACGAAGGCAGGGCGGGCGGCGACATCGGGCGGGCGGACCTGCTCGAGGTCGACGATGCGCTCGAACGCCTCGCCGCCGTCGACGCGCGCAAGGCCGACGTGCTGGTGCTGCACTACTTCGGCGGCCTGAGCTACGACGAGATCGCCGCGGCGATCGACATCTCCGCGGCCACGGTGCACCGCGACCTCAGGCTGGCCAAGGCATGGCTCAACCATGAGCTCCGGCACGATTGACCTGAGCCCGGCCCGCTGGGCGCGGGTCGAGGCGCTGTTCGACGAGGCAGC
Source organism: Woeseia sp. (assembly GCA_041624755.1). GTDB lineage: Bacteria > Pseudomonadota > Gammaproteobacteria > Steroidobacterales > Woeseiaceae > Woeseia. The sequence goes on from JBFJUJ010000053.1 coordinate 8,768, forward strand.
CGACATGCCGCGGGCGGCACGCATCGAATTCCTGCAGCACGCCTGCGCCGACGACCCCGAGCTGCGCGCCTACATCGGCTCGCTGCTGGACACCGACATGGCCGAGGACACGCTGGTCGAGGATTCGATCCGCGGCGTGCTGGCGGCGGCGCAGGAGCTGGCCGAAGGCACGGGCGAGGCCGGGCAGCGCATCGGTGCGTGGCGCATCGTGCGCACGCTCGGCTCCGGCGGCATGGGCGTCGTCTACCTGGCGTCGCGTGCCGACCTGCAGTTCAGCCAGCAGGTCGCGATAAAGGTCGTGCGGCAGAGGCTCGTCGATCCCGACGTCGAGGCGCGCCTGAAGGCCGAACGCCAGATCCTCGCCAATCTCGATCACCCGAACATCGCCCGCCTGTTCGACGGCGGGACGATGGCGGACGGCACGCCGTACCTCGTCATGGAGTACATCGACGGCGTGCCGATCGACGAGTACTGCGACCGCCGGCGGCTGACGGTGCGGCAGCGCCTCGAGCTGTTCCGCACGGTGTGCGCGGCGATCCAGCACGCGCACCAGAATCTCGTCGTCCATCGCGACATCAAGTCCAGCAACATCCTCGTGACCGAGGCGGGTATCCCGAAGCTGCTCGACTTCGGCATCGCGCGCCTGCTCGACAACGACGGCGCATCCGAGTCCGGCCTGACGCGCGTCGGCGCGATCGTCATGACGCCGGAGAACGCGGCGCCCGAGCAGGTGCTGAACGGCACCATCACGACGGCGGTCGATACCTACGCGCTCGGCGTGCTGCTGTACCGCTTGCTCACCGGCTGCGCTCCGTACCACGTGTCGATGAGCAATCCCGGCGATATCGCGCGCACGATCTGTGAAGCAGAACCCCGTTTGCCGAGCGTCGCCGTCCTCCGCGCCGACGCTACCGCCGCCGGCGGCGAGGGCGTGCCGGGCACGTCGCGCGCGCTGGCGGCGGCGCGCTCGACGACGCCGCAGCGGCTCGCCCGCCGGCTGCGCGGCGACCTCGACAACATCGTCATGTACGCACTGCGAAAGGAGCCGCGGCGCCGCTATCGCACCGTCAACGAGTTCTCCGAGGACATCAGGCGGCATCTCGACCGCCACCCGGTGCTGGCGCGCCCGGATACCTGGACCTACCGCACCTCGCGATTCCTCGGCCGGCACGCGGCAGGCGTCGCGACATCGGCCGCAATGCTCGCGCTGCTGGTCGCATTCGCGGTTATGATGGTGGTGCAGAATCGCCGCGTCGTCGAAGAGCGCGATACGGCGATGCAGATCGCCGGCTTTCTGGAGGACATATTCATGGAACCCGACCCGGGCAACGCACGCGGCGCCAGTGTTTCGGCCCGCGAGATCCTCGAGAAGGGCGCATCCCGCATCGCCTCGCAGCTCGATGACCGGCCGGTCGTCCAGGCGACGCTGATGAGCACGATCGGCCGCGTCTACTTCAATCTCGGCGAATTCGACCCGTCGATCGAAATGCTGGAGGAGGCACTCAGGATCCGCAGCGACCAGTTCGGCGACAGGCACCCGGAGGTCGCAGCCGCCAAGAACGAGCTCGCCGCGTCGCTGACGCGCAAGGCGCAGTACGACCGCGCACAGGCCCTGCTCGACGATGCCCTGCGCCTGAATACCGAGCTGTTCGGCGAGCAGAGCGAGAGGGTGGCGAAGACGCACTACAACCTGGCCGAGCTGCACCATGCGGCCGGCGACGCCGCTGCTGCCGAGCGCCACGCGCGCGCAAGCGTCGCGACACTGGAGGCTCTGGAGGGCCAGCACGCGTCGGCGCTCGCGGAGTCGAAGAACATGCTGGCGCGTGTGCTGCAGCTCCAGAACGAGCTCGAGGAAGCGGACCGCCTGCTGCGCGAGGCGCTGGCCCTCGTGCGCGCGGAGCTCGGCGGCGACCATCCGCTGATCGCGTACTACTCACAGAACCTGGCCGTACTGCTGCAGGACCGCGGCAGGCTGGACGAGGCCGAGGCGATGTACGAGGAGGCGATCGGCATCACCCGCAAGGTGCTCGGCGAGGAGCACAGCCTGCTCGGCGGCTCGCTCGTGATGCTCGGGCGCCTGCTGCATTCACGCGACGAGTACGACAAGGCCGAGATCGCGTTCCGCGACGCGCTGCGCGTGCATCGCAAGGCGCGCGGCGAAACGCACCCCTTCGTCGGCTACGACCTCGTCAGCCTCGGCATGCTGCTGCACGACATGGGCCGCCTCGAGGACGCGGAACAGCGCATCCGCGAAGGCATTGCGATCTACGAGGCGTCGCTCAGCAGGGACCACCAGTACGTCGCCTCGGCGCTGACCGCGCTCGGCGCCGTGATGAACGATGCGGCACGTGCGGACGAGGCGAAGCCGCTGCTCGAGCGCGCGCTCGAGATCCGCCGCAAGGACTACGACCGCGATCATCCGCTGCTCGCCTCGACGCAGAGCGTGCTTGGACACTCCCTTGCCGCGACCGGCGACTACGCGGCCGCGGAGCCGCTGCTGCGCGACAGCCTCGAGGCATTCGAGGCCGAGGAGAATCCCGACCCGCGCAGCATCGAGCGCGTGCGCGGCTGGCTCGGCGACGTCTATCGCGCGCAGGGGAGACCCGAGAAGGCCGCCGCACTGGCCAGGCAGCGGGACTGAGCGGCAGCCGCGCCGCCGTATCTTCGGGGTCCCGCGACTCGTCACATCGCCGCTCCACGCCCCCGCAAGCGGGCTGTGGCGGCGCGTTCGCAGCGGGCTGCGTAGTGTGTATCATGCGTCCCTCCGCGGCCGCGGCACACGCGCGGCGCCGCCCGTTCCCAAGGAGTCATCGATGCGCTTTCGCAGCAAGCAGATCCACGCCGGCGTCACGCCGGACCCGACCACCGGTGCGATCCTGACGCCCATCTACCAGTCCACGACCTTCGTGCAGGACTCCGTGGACAGCTACCTCGCGAAGGGCTACTCCTACTCGCGCTCCGGCAACCCGACCGTGCGCGCGCTCGAGAAAAAACTGACGGTGCTCGAGGGCGGCGCGGATTGCACCTGCTACACCACCGGCATCGCCGCGGTGCACGCGACGATGCTCGCGTTCCTGAACGCCGGCGACCACGCGATCGTCTCCGACGTGGCCTACGGCGGCACCTATCGCCTTTGTACCCAGGTGCTGAAGCGCTTCGGCATCGAGTTCACGTTCGCCGACACCTCGAAGCCCGACAGCGTGAGAAAAGCGCTGCGCAAGAACACCAGACTGCTGTTCACGGAGACGCCGGCCAACCCGACGATGAAGCTGTCGGACGTCGCCGCGATGTCGGAGATCGCGCGCTCGAAGAAGCTGGTGCACGTCGTCGACAACACCTACCTGACGCCGTACTTCCAGCCGGTGTTGGAGCTCGGCGCGGACCTCGCGCTGCACAGCACGACCAAGTACTTCGACGGCCACAACGCCACGGTCGGCGGTGCCGTCGTCGCGAAGACGGCGGAGCTCGACGAGAAGCTGCGCTTCATCCAGAACAGCGCCGGCTCGATCATGTCGCCGCAGGTGGCGTGGCTGACGCTGCAGGGCATCAAGACGCTGTCGGTGCGCATGGAGCAGCAGTCGGCCAACGCGATGGCGATCGCCGAGTTCCTCGAGAAGCACCCGAAGGTCAAGCAGGTAGCCTACCCGGGCCTGCCGTCCTTCCCGCAGCACGAGCTGGCGAAGAAGCAGGCGAGCGGCTTCGGCGCGATGATGTGGTTCGAGGTGAAGGGCGGTCTCACCGCGGGCAAGCAGCTCATGGACTCGATCGAGCTGTGGACGCTGGCCGAGAACCTGGGCTCGGTCGAATCGCTGATCACGCACCCGGTGACGATGACCCACGCCGCGGTCGAGAAGAAGGAGCGCGAGCGCGTCGGCATCATCGACGGCCTCGTGCGGCTGTCGGTCGGCCTCGAGGATGCGGAGGACCTCATCGAGGCGCTGGACAAGGCGCTGGACGCAGTCGCCACCTAGCCCGGCCCCGGTCTGGCCCGTGCGTTGGCCGCGGGTTGTCGACAGCGCCTACGGCCGGGACGGCGCTCCCTGCGCCGCCGCCTCGTTCTGCACGGTCTCCTCGTAGACCTGCGACGTCGTGCGCGCAGCGACCAGCGAATCGTTGAAATCGAGGTGGTGCGACTCCGGCGCCGCGTCGCGCTGCGTCGAGCGGAACGCGATATAGCCCGCCACCAGCAGGTGCACCGCCGCCGTGTGCAGGTACAGGGCCGGGTCGCCGAGCCAGGCCATCAGGCCGGCGGCCAGCAGCGGGCCGGCGATCGCGCCGACGCCGTACATCAGCAGCAGGCCGCTGGAGACCATCACGTACTCGCTGGGCTCCGCGTAGTCGTTCGCGTTGGCGACGGCGATCGCATACTGCGGAAACGCGCACGCGCCCCAGGCGAGGCCGAGGAGGCACAGGCCGACGAAGCCGGCGCCGCCGCCGGCGGCGGCGATGATCGCGGCGACCGCGGTTGCGGCCAGCGCGCAGCCGATGATCACCGGCCGCCGCCCCACGCGGTCCGACAGGAAGCCGATGGGCCACTGCGCGGCGGCGCCGCCGATCACGTTCGCCGTCATGAACCAGGCCGCGAGCGAAACGTCCGACGACACGGCCACCGTGAACGCCGGCGCCAGCGACCAGAATGCGCCATTGGCCAGGCCGCTGCCGAGGCAGGTGATGGTGCCGGACGGCGAGATCTGGAACAGGCGGCGCAGGTCGAGCTTGGTGTGCCTCGGCTGCTGCGGGCCCTGCGCCGTCGACATGACGACGGGGATCACCGCCACGGAGACGAACACCGCGACCAGGGCGAAGAGGTAGAGCTGCTGCGGGTCATACATCAGCATCATCATCTGCCCGATCGCGAAGACGCTCAGCGTGATCATCGTGTAGGCCGAGAACACGACGCCGCGGTTCTCGTTCGTCGACAACTCGTTGAGCCAGCTCTCGATGACGATGTAGAGCACGGCGAAGCAGAAACCGGTCAGCGAGCGCAGCAGGATCCACGGCAGCGGCTCGACGACCAGGCCGTGCAGCAGCGGGGCTGCCGAGGCGAGCGCGGTCATCGCCGCGAACACGCGGACGTGGCCGACGCGCGCGACCAGCTCGCCGCCCTTCAGGCAGCCGAGCGTGAAGCCTAAGAAA
>JBFJUJ010000054.1:0-13898 GCA_041624755.1 Woeseia sp.
CACGTGCGCGAGGTGCCCCTCGACGCGCTTGCGCTCCTCGATCTCGATGCGCGCTGCGAGCACGGCACGGTGCGAATCGATGACGTGCAGACGACGCACGATAGTGACCATGATCGCGATGAGAAAAGCGCCGGCGAGCGCAGGGAGGTAGCGCGCTGCCGTGACGAAGGGCAGCACGTCAGTGGCGACGATCCAGGCAGACACCAGCATGATCGCCAGCGTGCCCAGCAGCCACGGCAGCGACAGCATGAAGGCGCCGCAGCCGACCGCGATCATCGGCAGGTACGAGAGAAAGAAGGGATTGCCGGTGAGTCGAAACGCGAGCAGCGCATTCGCCAGCGGGATGCCGGCGATGACGAGGCCGAGGGGATAGGTCATCGAGCGGCGCACGGCGCCTGCCGATAGCGCGGCATGCAGGCCGATGTAGAAAACGGCGGATGCTGCGTCGGTAGCGACGATCGGTACCCGGGCTTCCCCGGCAGAGTCATCGATGATCCCGAGCGCGACGAATACGCTGAAGATGATGGCGAGGCCGACGCTGAGCGGAGTCAGCGACCGATACGCCAGCTCGTCGAACTCGGGATCTGCGCTCCACAGCCGCGTGGCAAGAGAGGCCCCGTCAGCGAAGGCAGATTTCGATGGCGGCATAGACGCGAGTATATGCGTTTCCCGCCGCTTTGGCGCCGGCCCGCGGCTCCCGCCACAGATGCCTGCTTGCGAGGCGATAGCAGGGGTTGCCCGTAACTGCCGGTCTGCGATCCCGCCAAAAAAAAGCCCCGCCCGGGGGCGGGGCTCCGAGTATGTCCTCGTGTCCCGCGGCTACTTGCCGAAGTAGAACCGGCCGCCGATACCGTAGGACGTCGTGTCGTCAGTGAAGCTCGTGGACAGTCCGACGGCGAACCTGTCGGTGAAGTTGTAGAGCCCGCCGAGATCGACGCCCGTATCGTCTGCGCCGCCACCGAAGTTCACGTACGACAATCCGCCGTTGAGTTCGAGCTGCGGCGTAGCGGCGTAGCGCAGGCCGAGTCCCAGGCCGTAGCCGGTGTCATCTTCGTCGCCGAAAAACGGCACTTCGATTTCCGCCCACTCCCAGGAGACCTTGCTGACGAGGTCCAGCCGGTCTGCAATTGGCAGGTGGTGGCCGATACCCAGGCCCAGGCGGCTGAAGTCGACGTTCACGCCGAAGTCGCCGTCCAGGTCGCCGCGCCCGTAGTCACCGAAGACGAAAAAGCTGTCGCTGACCTCGAAGGACAATGATGCGCCGAGCAGGTCGCCGTCAACGTCGATGTCGTCGACGTCGAGACGGCCGTAGCCGGCATTTGCATGGTTGTAGCTGAAGCCGTCCGCCGCGGCTGCGGCAGCGACGGTCATCAGAGCCGTGAACATAATGAAACGCTTCATCGCGTTATCCTCGTTGCATGAGGCGCGCGCTGCACGGAAAGTCGTTGCTCCCCGCGTTCGCGCCACGCCGAGACCTGCCCGGTGTGTACCGGGCAGGCGTAGAGTTAGCACTGTCAACTGGTCAACATCATCCAGCGCGGGAAATCGTGGTCCGCGCTGTCGCTCGTCCGACGTGCGAGGCGCGTGCCGTCGAACCAGACGGTGTAGACCTGGTAGTAGCTGCCTTCGTGGCGCGACGCGAACGCGACCAGCCGGCCATCGGGTGACCAGGTCGGCGATACCTGCGGTCCGGCGAGCGGGCCGGCAAGCTGCATCAGCAACCGCCCGCTGCCGCCGGTCGCGTCGACGACATAGATGTCGCCGAAGATCGCATCGCCCGATCGCTGGAACACGAGCCGGCTGCCGTCCGGCGACCAGCCGGGCTGGTCGTCGTAGACGGCCGGGCTGGTCGTGACGGGCCGCCGGTCGCTGCCGTCGGCCCGCATCGACCAGATCTGTGCGGCGCCGTTCTCGGCGTGCGAGTATGCGATGCGCACGCTCCCGTCCGGCAGTACCGGCGAGAATGCCGGCCAGCCCTGGTTCGTCGGGCCGTGGCCTGCGGTCAGGTTCCTGGCGTTGCCGCCGTCGGTGGAGTTCATGACCCAGATGTCCGTGCCGCCGCCGATGGGGCGACGGCGGAACGCGATGCTGGCACCGTCCGGTGACCAGTCGGGCTGATCGTTCAGGCTGCCGTCGTCGATCAGGGCGACGGGGTTCCTTCCGTCACGATCGGCGACGTAGATCGCCGACGAGTACAGGTTCAGCACGACGTATGCGACGCGCAGGCCGTCCGGTGACGGCACAGCCTGCTGCGGGACGCGCCCAGCCAGGTTGAAGGGCCGTGCGACTGCCGCCGGGTCGCGGATGTCCAGTGCGTACACGGCCGGGTCGGACGACGAATCGTAGCGACCGTAGATCAGCTCGAAAGCGTAATTGGCTTCGATCCTGACCGTGGCCGTCGCCGTCCTGCCGTCGATACGCGCCGAGACGATCGTCATGCCCGGGCGCAGCGCCGTGACCTCGCCGTTCGCGGCGACGACAGCGACGCTCGGGTCCTGGACGGTCCAGGTCACGCCGCGGCCCGTAATGACCTTGTCTTGTGCATCGTAGGCCGTGGCCGTGTAGGTCCCGGATGTGCCTTCCTCCAGCGTACGGGTGCTCGGCGACACGGTAACGCGGTCGACCGCCGCCGGCGGTGCGTCATTGACCGTAATATCGGTGCTGCCGTCGATGCCGCCGGCGGTCGCCGTGATGCGCGCCGGGCCGGCCTTCAGCGCGGTGACCGTGCCGTCGTTGCCTACCGAAGCGACGGTCGTGTCACTGCTGCGCCAGGTGATGGCGCGGCCGGTGATGACATTGCCGGCGCTGTCGTACAGCGTCGCCGACACCCGCGTCGTGGAGCCGACGGTCAGGACGGGCGCCTGGGCGGATACGTCGATACGTGCGATCGGCGGCGGGCCGATTACCGGGTCACCGCCGCCACCGCCGCCGCAGGCCAGCAGCTGCGCCAGCGCGATGGCCGGCGCAAACAACCTTGCGAAACGCATGGGAGATCCTCTGCACCTGACGGTGCACGCGCTCCACCCGTCCGGACGAGCGGGCGCGGAAAAATGCCGATTCCGGCCCGTTGAAGCGTGTCTCATTGACTCGGGACGGCGCGGAGGCCGTGCGGCAAACGATGCCGCGCGGCAACCGTACGCGTCTGTACCGGGGGCTTCGACGAGTCCGTACCGTGGCGCCACTCGCCCGCGGCGCGCGGAGTATGCGCCCGGTGCAATTGCCGCGCAATAGGCCGCCAAAATATTTAATCATCCGAAATTCAATGACTTGGATTGCGACGCGACGGGGCAGGGGTCCGTAGCGGCCCTGCCGGTGCCGCGGACCGGCCAGCCGCCGGTGCCCGGCGATTCGACCACGGCAGCGAGGGCGCGCCGACGGTCGCAGACGCCATCGATCGTCGCGCCGGTGCAGCGCGACGCTTCAGTTCGAGTCGGGCGGTCTGCAGCGGGCGCCGGGACTGGCGCTGCGTTTTCGGCTACCGTTGCGGACTCGGGATCATGCGGAACGAGCCGTGCGCCGATGCATCCGCGCAATTGTCCTGCCTGCGCCGCTCGGAGGATCGTCTTGACCTACCGTCCACTCACGCACCGCGCCCTGCAATGGCTGGCTGACCGGCTGTCCGTGCCGCCGGTCGTGACGGGGATCGTGTGTGCGACGATGTTCGGCTTTCTCGCGCTGTGGACAGTGTGGTTCGTCGGGATAATCGACGAGGTGGCCGCAGGCCGGGCGCCCGACATCGCCGTGCGTGCGCCGGTGACCCTGTACATCATGCTGGGCTACCTGCCCGTGGCCATCTATTACCTCGACCGCTGGACGAAGGAGCATTTCGAGCAGATAGCCCGGCGGTTCCCGGTCGATCGCGACACCGAGCTTTTTCCCCGCCGCCTGATCAACCGGGTCGGTGCGGTCGGCTCCGTCGCGACGTGCTACCTGTTCCTGGGCCTGCCGGAGCCGGCAATGGCGATGCTCCAGCCGTGGCGGCTGCCGGGCGATTTCCTGCTGGCTTTCGTCGGGCTCCTGTTTCTCGGCTGGTTCAATTTCCGCTTCATGTTCCTGCTGGTGTGGACGGCGCTGGCCATCTCGCGGACGGCGCGGTGCATAGGCAGCATCGACCTGTTCGATAACTCGGTCGTGAAACCGTTCGCCCAGCAGGGCGTGCGCTCGAGTCTTCTCGCGATCATCAGCCTGTCGATCTCGGCGAACCTGTGGCTGGACCCGAATTCGCCGGTCATCGCCACCGCCACGACGGTGGTCCTGCTGGTCGCCGCGGCGGCGCTCGCGCTGCTCCTGCCGACCTGGGGTATCCACCTGCGGCTCAAGGCGCAAAAGCAGTCCGAGCTCGACCGGCTGCGCAAGGCGATCGCCTCGCGCCGCGACCCGGCCACGCGCTCGGTCGATGACGCGCAGCAGCTCCGCGCCGATCTCGCGCTCGAGCGCCGGCTGGTCGAGATCAGCGAGTGGCCGTTCGATGCCGGCGCCTACGGTCGCGTCGCGCTGTACGTCACCCTGGGCCTCGGCTCGTGGGTCGGTGCGGCCCTGGTCGAGCAACTGCTGGACTCCCTCGCGCGCTAGGGCGCTCCGCATTCACCGGCCGCGCGCTGCGCGCGCCCGGCTGTGGGCGGGTTGGCCGACGACGAAGGCCCAGGTCGCCGCTGCCGGCGAGGAGACGGCAACGGTACGGATAAGCAGGAAGTTCGGCTGGAACCATCGGAATCCCGCCGTTCTCGTGCCCCGTTCCTGTCTCGCACCGGGCTGCGCCGGTAGGTTCAACACCAGCAGGCCCGGCCGTCACGGCCAGGTCTCTGGCGGTTCCAGCGGAGGGCAGGCGCGTCGCGGCGACCAACGAGAAGGTCAGAAGACGCAGGCGTGAATCGACTCGACGGAGAGTTCGAAGGGGCCATCCCTGCCGTCGCTGATGATGATGCCGATCGAGGTGGCGGCCGCGGGCTCGAACGGCCCTGCGGCGATCCGCCGGCCCCGGACCGCGGGCTCGAGGTCCGCGAACCGCACTATGCTGTCGGTCCATTCTCCCGGACGCGGCGCGTCGATCACGGCGCGCCAGGCCACCTCCATTCCGCGGTAGCGCCGATCCGTGCGCAGCGTGACCCGGTAGCTACGGTCGTCCGGCCTGACGCGCAGCTTCAAGCCGCTCGTGCCGGCCAGTACGCCCGGCTCCAGCGGCGCACGTATCGATGAGAAGCCGCCTCCGTCGGTATCGATGCTGCCGCTGAAAACCAGCGCGCCGTCGCCATATCCCGGGCCGCCGCGGGAGCGTCCGCCCATGACGTTGTCATTGACCGCGCGCCAGGCAGTGACCGCGCCGGGTTTGTCGAACGAGACCAGCAGCCTGCATTCCGTCTCGTCGTTCACGGCGACGGCCGCCGGAACACCGAGGGCGGTGGCGACGAGAATCGGGAACAGGACATGCGTTGACAACCTTGAGCCGCTCTTGCACTTGCCGGCATCGATGCGCCGTGTCGCCAAGGTAGATTGCCGGCAACGCAAGCGCAAGGGCGCGTCGCAGTCCTTCTTCTGCTGCAGACGATCGGAGCTCGCGTTGCCGGTGGCCCGCCCCGGTGATTCGTTCTACACTGCCGGGATAACAAGAATACTTCCCTGGGGACCGGCATGTCGCAAGCTGCCACGACCGTCGAGAACTGGAGCCGCAGCGTGGCGACCGAGCCTGCGGCCCTGGCCCGGCCGGCCAGCGTCGACGACGTCCGGCGCATCCTGACCGACACCGAGAACTACCCGTCCCCGGTCCGCGCTTTCGGCAACTACCATTCGACGACGAAATGTGCCGCGGCGGACAACGGCACGCTGATCGAGATGACCGGCATGAGCCGCGTCCTCGAAATCACCGATACACACGTGCGCGCCGAGGCCGGCGCCATCTACCTCGACGTGCTCAGGCAACTCGTCGGCCGCGGGCTCAACTTCTACGTGGACCTGCAGGTCGGCACCGTAACGCTGGGCAGCCTCGCCTGCTGCGACAGCAAGGACGGTTCGTACCCGGATGTATACGGCCAGTTCGGCGCCTACCTGTCGGGCGCGAAGCTGGTAAAACCGGACGGCGAGATCGTCGAGGTAGACGACAGCGATCCCGAGCTGTTCGCCGCGCTGCGCTCGAGCTACGGGCTGCTCGGCGTCATCGTCGAAGTGACCTATCGCATTCGCAGGCTCGAGCCCGTCTCGATCCGCCATCGCACGTACAGCACCAGCGAGTTCATCGAACGCCTGCCGCAGTTCCGCGAGCGTGACGGCTCGATGATGATGTACCTCTTCCCCTTCGCCGATCGCGTGACGGTGCAGCTACGCGGTCCCGGCGACCCCGGACGACGTCGCAACCGCTGGGTCTGGCGGGTCAGGAACTTCGGCGTCGCCGACGGCGTTGCGCTGTTCTCCCGCTTCCTGCGGATCATCCCGTGGCGGCGGCTGCGCTACGGCCTGCTGCGGCTGTTCGATGCCGTTGCCCGGTTCATCCTCGTCGTCTTCCTGCATGCGAAGAACACCCGGCCGTCGGACCAGGCGACCGAGTACCGGCATCGCCCCCGGTTCGCCTATTTCAGCTTCGGAATCTTCGCCTTCCCGGAGGAAGAGTATCCGCGGATCCTCATGGCCTACCGGGCGTTCTGCCGCGCGCACTACCGCCGCTACCGCTACCGCCCGGACCTGCTGACGGTCGGTTACCGGGTGAAGCGCTGCCGTTATTCCCTGCTGTCGTACTCCGGGGAAGGCGATGTCATGACGATCGACCCGGTCGGCACCGGCGGGCCGGACTGGGATCGTTTCATCGACGCGTTCAATGAATTCGCCCACGAGCACGGCGGGATTCCGCTGTTCAACCAGAGTCCGCGCCTCAGGCGCGAGCACGTGAAGGCGGCCCTCGGAGAACGCTTCTACGAGTTCCGCCGCATCCGCGCCGAAATGGACCCGCAGGACCGGATGCTGAACGACTACTTCCGCGAACTCTTCGGCTGATCCGCCGTCGCGAGGTTCCACTCGTCCATCAGCGAGGACGGGATCACGATCGCTCCCCGCGGCCTGATCTCGCCGCTGTCGACACCGTGCTGATGCTCCGCCTGGTTCTCGCGTGACCAGCCCCAGACGTGCATCGAGACGTAGCGGATGATCCGCTCGGTCAGCCACCGGAAGACCCGCAGGTTGTTCAGGAGCCCGGTAAGCTTCATGCCGAACCAGACCGGCACGTAGTACACGATCTCGTAGGGATTGAGCTGCAGGAACAGGGCCCTGAAAGTCTTGCGGCCGGCCAGGCCGCGGGTGACGATCGCGGGAACGTGCATGAGCGGGTGCAGCACGCCGCCGGTTACCCTCGCGATGACGTTGTTGCGCTGGTAATCGAGCAGCGCCGCCGCGAGGCTGTAGCCGTGTTCCGTGGGTGCCCGGTTGCGTTCCATGATGCTGTCGAACAGTTCGCCGGCGACTTCGGGCGAGTCGATCTGCTCCAGAATCCGCTCGTCGATGCCGAGCAGGTAGCCGACCGCGTTCCAGCGATGCAGGTAGGCCTGTCTCTCGACCGCGCCGGCGCGAATGCCGAGCTTCCTCAAGCCCTGCAGCACGACGTGGCTGAACGTCATCAACGTGCCGGCCAGGAACTCCTGCGAGATCGGCGCGCCCATGTCGTGGCGCCAGTCGTCGCCATGATGATGGTGGGGATCGTCGTGCCCGGGGTCGGGGAGGATCACCCCGGTCCGGATGGCCATCTCGACGGAGTCCGGACGCACGACCAGGTAGCGGATGATGGCGTGGATGAGCCGCACCTTCTTCGCAGCCCGGATCGCCGTACCGTCCGTCTCGAAGGCTCCTTTCGCGGCGACGTCGATGACGAACTGCGCCGTCTCGGGCAGCCGCCGCGGCACGGCGCCGCGTTTGGACAGCTTGCGTGTATAGCCGAGCACCGCGGCTTCGTTCTCCCAGCAGTAACAGGCCGGCAGGCTGGCGCAGGCGAGTACGAGGAAGCCCAGGACGCCGTGCGAGCGGTAGAATTCGCCGCCCAGGTGCAGCGTCTCCCGGTCTATCCAGTCGCGATCCGGCAGGCTGTCGAAGCCGGCGAGGAACTCGATGAGTTCGTCGTTGACCAGGTCCTCGCGCCGCAGGATCCCGAGCTCGTCCGCATTCATGCGCACGAGGTCGTGGATCCGGGGGAACAGGCGCGCCACGGTCCGGAAACCGTCCAGTTCCTCGCCCATGCGCTTGAATATGTCGTCCAGCGCTTCGTCCCCGACCGTCCGGAAATGATCGAGTTCGAAACGATCGGCTGCGGCCCGCGTGCTCATGGCGACTTCAGGCCGAGGCCGATCAGGAACAGCGTCAGGTAGAGCCTGAGCCGCATGAGGATCGGGAACTTCGGGCTCCAGTCCTCGCCGCGATAGAAACGCTCGCGATCGAAGGCGCGGAACGGTATGAGGAAGTCCGGCTCCTTCAGCGGCCAGATCCGGCAGCGCGGCTCATCCGAGCCGGTCTCGTGCAGCAGGTAGTTCACCGCGCGCCGGGCCGCTTCGTTCGCGCCTTCCATGGTCGCGAGATCGGTATTCGTCTGGACGTAGTCGGACGCGAGGCACAGGTTCGGGATCGCGGTATAGGCTCGCGGACGCAGTCGCCAGGTATTGACGCGGTTGACCAGCAGCGGCTCCTTGTTCCGCAGCAGGATGCGCGGATCCGGCAGGATGTCGAAATCGAGGAACCAGTTGACCAGGTTGTCGTCTTCGATCTTCGCCTCGGGGTTGTGCCTCAGGCTGATCTTCAGGTCCTCCCAGACCTCGTCCTTGACCTGCGTGCGCGTCAACTGGAATGCCGGGCGGTCATAGATGCGGCCGACGCCGTCCGACCAGTTCGAGATATCCACCGAGAGGATGGACTCGACGGTGCCGTCGCCGTAGCTCGCGAGGTCGATGTCCTTCCAGTAGCGGCTCTGGAAGATCGACGTCAGCGCGAACGGCGCCTCGACGTAGATTGCGTGCCCGGGCATCGTCGGCGCCGCCTTGCCGGCTTCGCTCGGCTTGAGATAGAACTGGATGCCGTTCATCCACTGTACGCTGAAGCTGAGCTGCGCGATCTTCTTCAGCTCGGGGTCGACCTCCGCGATGTCGCGCCACTCGAACGTCGGGACATCGTGCACCTCGATCTCGTTGCCCACGAGCTGCGCCATGCGCTCCACCGGCACTGCGGAGACGTAGTAGTCCGCTTCGACAGTGACCTCTTTTTCCTCGCTTTCCTTCCACTCGGTGATCCGGTAGCGATCGCAGTCGAGGACCTGCGCCATCTTGAGCGGCTTGTGCCACAGTTTTGACGACTTCCGGTCCTCGACGATCTTGATCCCCGTGACGCGCTTGCCGTCGGTCAGGATCTCGGTCGCCTGCGCATTGACGTGGTACTTGACACCTTTGCCGATCAGGAACTTCAGCCACGGGTGGATCCACACCTCGTTGGTCGGACCGTCGAGCACGCGGTCGTTGTCCGTCGAGAACATGCCCTGCAGCACCTGCAGCCAGTTGTTGCCGTTGGTGCGCGTGCTGACCTTGTGCGGGTTGGCTGCGACCAGCGTCCGCGTCATGTTGCCCAGGTAGCGCTGGTAGGCCAGCGACTTGCGATCCGCCTCGATGAACTCCCACCACGGGATCTGCTCGTACTGGCGGTCACGACGTTCGTGACAGCTCGTCAGGATCTGCCACAGGCGACGCATGTAGAAGAACATCTCCCGGTAACCGATCGGTATCCGCGTCGTGCCGCGGCGCTTCCACCACAGTTTGAACAACCCGGCGAAGGTGTGCGGCAGGTGGGACGGCAGTATCGTCGCGGCGCGCAGGAAGCTCGCCTCGACCTCGGCGTCGACGGTCGTCAGCCGATCCTTGACGGTCTGGTCGGCGTCCCAATAGGGCGTGTTCGCCATCGTGTCGATGACGTGCTTGTAGTAGCCCGGGAAGAAACGAAAGCCGTGCTCGGCCGGCAGGTCGTGCTTGTCTTTACTGCCGGCCGTGCCCTTGACGCCGTAGCTGCGCGCCTTGCCGCCCGGGATCGAGTGCAGCTCGAAAACCTCGACTTCGAAGCCGCGCGTCACGAGCTCGTGTGCCGCGCTGAGTCCACCGACTCCGCCGCCGATAATGACCACCCTGGTTGCCGCCATTTCGTTCCCCCGTTGTTCTGCTTGTTATGAGCGCAGCGAGATCAGCTCAGGTCGTCGAGTAACCGGCTGGCATCGTTGAATACCGGCAGGTGGCCTTTCTCGGGCATCGCGTCGAGCGCCGCGGAGACGAGCGATCGTGCCTCGTCCGGCCGGTCCCGCTCTGCGAGAAACTCGCCGAGCGACACGGCGGCGAGCAGCCGCCAGCTGAGAGCGCCCTGGCGGTCCGCGAGATCGTGCGCCCGGCGCAGCGAGGTCTCGGGCTGCAGCTCGGGCGGACAGTCGTCGCACAGGCTCTGCCGCCACTCGACGACGCCGCGTACCCGATGGACTTCGGCGGCATCGAGATCCTGGCCGTGCTTCTCGAGTTCGCGCTTCGCGTGCGCGAGCTGCGCCAGTGCCGCATCGAATTCTCCTTCGGCGCTCAGGACGTCGGCCGCCACGCTACAATAATAGGGCACGGAGAGCGAATTGCCGACCGCGATCAGTTCGCGGAGCGACTCCTGCAGGGCTTCCACGGCGTTTTCGCCTTCGCCCATGCGGTATTCCGCCGCGCAGCGGTGAAAGCGCCCCATCCAGAGGAAGTCCGGATAGCCGTGTTTCTGCGAGATGTCGGCGGCTTCGGCACCGATCTCCACGCAGCGCAGGTATTCGCCGCGCTTGAGTTCCGCGCGGGCGCCGTTCGCGAGCGCGAAGGCGAGGCTGCGCGGATGATCGATCCTGCGCGCATGCGAGATGGCGTCCTCGACACAGCCGCTCGCGGTCATCGTGCGGCCGAGCCACCAGTGCGGGATAGCCGAGTAGGACAGGCTCGCCATTTTCGGATCCTGCCCGTAGATGTAGGCATGGTTCGCATGCCGCTCGCCGTCGTACATGCCGGCCGCGACCGACAGGTTGCTCAGCGACTCCTTCATCGGCCCGATGTAGGACTGGGTGACGCCCAGCAGCACGTGCGATTCCAGCAGCAGGTCCTCGCTGCCGGACGTCTCCGCGATGGATCGCAGTCGCGTGCCCAACTCCATGGCGCGCGTCAGGTTGCCGGCAACGACGTGATGCGTCCACAGACCGAACAACACCGGCGCGATCGCAAGTGTCGATTCGGCCTTGTTCGCGAGCTGCTCGGCCCGGCTGTAGGCTTCCCTGACGTCCTGCGCCGAATAGCCGCGGCTCGCCATCAGCGACGGCCCGAGCGCGATCTGGATGTCGAGTTCCATCGCATCGCGTTCGGCCGAGGCCGGGAGCTTCTCGAGCAGGGATACGGCGTAACGCAGCAGGTTGCAGGCTTCCTGGTGGGCCGCCTTCCTCGCGGCAAGACGCCCCGCCTGCAGCCATAGCGGGATGGCCTCGCTGACCATGCCCGCGCTCGTGAGATGGCGTGCGGGCACCTCGGGGCTGCTCGTGCAGACATCCTGGAAGCGTTGCTGCAGAAGCGCGGCGATCCTGCGGTGATAGTCCTCTCGCTCGCGTTTCAGGATCGACTGGTACGCAGCTTCCTGGATCAGCACGTGCCGGAAGGAGTAGCTCGCGTTCGGCGGCAGCCCGCGCTGGTAGATGATGTCGGCCGCGACGAGCTGCTGCAGATGCAGCTCGAAATCCTCGATGCCGAGCTCTTCGGCAAAGGCGCTGGACAGGTCGTAGTCGAATTGCCGCCCGATCGTCGCCGCAAGGCGTACGACCGTCTTCGCCTCGAACGTCAGGCGATCGAGCCGCGCGAGCAGCGATTCCTGCAGGGTCAGCGGTATGTCGAGATCGCCGGCGTCGACGCCCGCGTCGGCGTCGGCACCCGATCCGTCGACGTCGAGCACGCCTCGCGTCAGCTCCTCGGCGAACAGCGGGTTGCCCTGCGCATTTCGAACGAGCTGTTCTACGGCCTTTTCCGGCAGCGCCGCTTCTTCCGCGATGGCGGACACCAGCGCCTTCGTTTCCGAGGTGGTCAACGGCGAAATACTGATCTGCGTGACGTGGCTGCGGTCGATCCAGTCGGGCACGCCTTCCGGCCGGGTCGTGATGACGATGAGCGCCCGCAGGCCCGGCCCCTGGGACACGAGCGCTTCGATCAGCTCCCGGAACGTCGAATCCGCCCAGTGGTAGTCGTCGATGAGGAGCAGCAGCGGCCCGTCGGACTCCGGCTGCAGCAGCAGTCCCAGCAAAAGTTCGAGCGTCCGGCTCTTCTGCAGCGGTGCAGCGAGTTGCATCGGCGGATAGCGGTCGTCGGCCTCGAGACCCAGCAGGTCGACCATCAGCGGGACCGCTTCGCTGAGATTGCGGCCGCCGCCCGCGAGCAGCTGCTCGAGCGCCGTTATTCGGTCATCCGTGCCCGCAATCTCCAGCTGCGTCTCGAGCCTCGAGCGAAACAACTCCCGGACCGGGTGCAGCACGCTGTTCTGGTAGTCGGCAAAGCAGAACAGCTCGACGATACCGGCGTCGCGCTGCGCCGAGACTTTCAGTTTCAGCTCGTGCACCAGCCGCGACTTGCCGAGACCGGCTTCGCCGCTGACTATGACGACCTGACCCTGTCCGTCTTCCGCCTGCTCCCAGCGCTGCGAGAGCAGCGCGAGTTCCGGAGCCCTGCCCACGAGGCCCGTCAGGCCACCGCGGATCTCGAGCCGGGACCGCAGCCGGCCTTGCCTGGTCAGCGCGTAGACCGGCGTTTCTGCGCGACCCTTGACCTGCGCCGCGTCCCCGAGGTGCTCCAGCTCGAAATAGCCGCCGAGGAGCCGGTGGCTCGCGTCGCTCACGACGATGCCGCCATCAGCGCTGCCGCCGACCGCGACGGTCGACAGCCACTCCGCACGTTCGAGGAGTCTGCCAACGAGCCGCGGCTTTTCGTCGTCGGCGCTTTCGACCACCGCCGTGTCCGTGTCGATGCCGATGCGCAGGCTCGTCTGCGGCTTGTGCCCGGCGAGCGCCGCCTGGTTGAAGGCGGCCGTGTCCGCGACGATGGCCATGGCGGTTTTCGCGGCGCGCCGCGCGTCGTCTTCGTGCGCGTCCGGATAGCCGAAACAGACTATGATCTGCTGCGAGGCGGTGCGGTAGACGATCCCGCCATGGCGCTCCACGATGTCGCCCACCCGGGCTGCGTACGCCCCGAGCGCGTCGCGGATCTCCTCCGCGTCGTCGATGTCGTCGTCGGTGCAGACCCAGCCGAGCCGCAGGTTGAGGACGGTGATCTGCCGCCGTTCGCTCGCGAGGCGGCGAGCCGCGGCCCGGGCCTCGCGTTTCTCTTCGTCGACGTCGTCGGTCCGCCTCAGGCCCTGCGGAGTGATGTCGAACACCCACGACACGACGAGCGCCACCGGGAAGCCGAGCACCGCCAGCAGGATCGCGCCCTGCAGCGCCCAGTCCGGTGCGTTGAACGCCGGCAACACGACCGACGCAATCTCGACTACGACCCAGGCGCCGACCGAGTAGGCGATCGCGATTTGCACGACGTGGCGGCGCGCAAGCTCTTTCAGGAAGCCGCGTGCGGGTTCCGGCTGCTTGTCGTCTGCCTCGCGCTGATCCACGGTTACTCGCCCTGTGTGCGCGACATACCTCGCGCAGCGAAATCGGAACCTGTCCCGAGACCGACGGCGCTCGCGACGGCAGCTCTTTTTCTGCAGGTCGAGGCGGCCCTCAGCGATGGCGGGTCTTGCGACAGGTTCAAAAGCCGATGCTGGCCTGCAGCGCTATCGTACGCGGCTCCGCCACGAACCCCCAAACGCTCTGCGCCCCGAAGTTCGCGCCGGCGAGCGGGGTATCGAGCGAGTACGGCACG
>JBFJUJ010000055.1:0-13621 GCA_041624755.1 Woeseia sp.
CTCGGGCAGCCTGATCTCGATCGGCTCGAGGCAGCCCTCGTTGAGCGGAATGCGCTCCCGAACGAGTGTCCTGAACACGTATAGAACCGCGGCACGTGCGATCGCAGCGGGCGCATTGAAATTGCTCGTGCTCGTCGGCGAGGTCCCCGTAAAGTCGACCACGGCGCTGCGTGCGTTGGCATCGACGTCGACGCTGATCTCGACGCGCTCCCCGCCGTCGAGCTCGCCGGTCCAGCGTCCGCTGCGCAGCTTCTCAATGGCGCTGCGCACACACTGCTCGGCGTTTTGTTTGACATGGTCCATGTACGCGTGAACGACGTTGAGGCCGAAACGATCGACGATGCGCTCGAGCTCCGCGATACCTTTCGCCGTCGCGGCGATCTGGGCCGAGAGATCTGCGATATTCTGCTCGACGTTGCGGGCGGGATAGGGCCCAGCTTCGAAGAGCTCTCTGACCTCCCGCACGCGAAGCCGTCCGTCTCGCACGAGCAGCACGTTGTCGAGCAGTACGCCTTCATCGTGAATCGTGCGGCTCGCAGCCGGCATCGAGCCCGGCGTGATGCCGCCGACGTCCGCGTGGTGCGCGCGCGAGGCGACGAAAAAACGCGGCCTGTCCGCGCCGCCGAACCACGGGTTCACCACGGTGATATCGGGCAGGTGCGTGCCGCCGGCGTACGGCGAATTCAGCATGATCGCGTCGCCTTCGTGCAAATCGTCGCCGCGCGCGGCGATGACGGCGCGCACCGATTCGCCCATCGAGCCGAGATGCACCGGCATGTGCGGCGCGTTCGAGACGAGCCGGCCCTCGCCGTCGAACAACGCGCAGGAGAAGTCCAGCCGCTCGCGGATGTTGACGGACAGCGCCGTCGAACGCAGCACCGTGCCCATCTGCTCGGCGATGTTCATGAACAGGCGGTTGAAGACCTCGAGGCGCACCGGGTCCGGCGAATCCTCCGCGCCGGCCGCTGGCTGCTCGTCCTGCGGGCGTTTCGCCGAGGGCCCCATCAGCAGGTGGCCGTGCTCGTTCAGCGTCGCGCGCCAGCCGGCGTCGACGACCGTCGTGCCGTGGTCCTCGGCGACGATCGCCGGACCCTCGATCGTGGTCGCGGCCGTCAGCGCCTCGCGACGGAAGACCGGTACCTCGTCCCAGCCGTCGCCGTTCCACAGCCGCGTCGTCCTCGCAGGCATGGCCGCCTCGCCTGCCGGTGCCCGTGTTTCTGCCTGCCGGTGCTCGCGCGCGGTGAGCGCCGCGCGCGCGAGCGACACGATCAGGTCGCCGCTACCGCGCTCGGCGCCGAAGCGCGCTTCATAGGCGCGGTCGAACGCGGCGATCATGTCCGCAGCCTCACCGTACCCGACCTCGAGCGTCGTGTCGGAGCCCGGCACGCGCAGACCCAGCGAGATGTCGAGCCTCGGTTCGTCATCGTCCACCTGCTGGCGCTCCAGTTCGTCGCGGCATTCGGCGACAAGGCGCTGCACCGTCGCCTCGATCTCGTCATGCGCATCCGCCAGCGGCTGCTCGATCGACGCCTGGCGCTCGACGCGTACGTCGGCGAGCCCCATGCCGTAGGCGGACAGCACGCCGGCGAGCGGGTGCAGCCAGATTTTTTTCATGCCGAGTACGTCGGCGATGCGGCAGGCGTGCTGGCCGCCGGCGCCGCCGAAGCAGCACAGCGTGAAATCGCGTACGTCCTCACCGCGCTCGATCGTGATCTTGCGGATCGCGTTCGCCATCGACTCGATGGCGACGGTCAGGAAGCCGGCGGCGACGTCCTCGGGGCGCGCGTCGGTTCCGCGATCGGCTGAAACTTCCGCTGCCAGCCCGGCGAATCGCTCGCGCACCGCGTCGACGTCCAGCGGCTCGTCGCCGCCCGGGCCGAACACGGCCGGGAACTCGTCGACCGGGATGCGGCCGAGCAGGACGTTCGCGTCGGTGACCGCGAGCGGCCCGCCCTGCCGGTAGCAGCACGGGCCCGGGTCGGCGCCGGCCGAGTCCGGCCCGACCTTGAAGCGCTCGTCGGCGTAGTGCAGCACCGAGCCGCCGCCGGCAGCGATCGTATGGATCTTCATCATCGGCGCGCGCAGTTTGACGCCGGCGATCTCGGAGTCGTTGCTGCGCTCGTACTCGCCGCTGAAGGACGAGACGTCGGTCGACGTGCCGCCCATGTCGAAGCCGACGAGCCGCTCGAGCCCGGCCGCGCGCGCCGCCTCGACCATGCCGACGACACCGCCCGCCGGGCCGGACAGGATGCTGTCCTTGCCGCGGAAGCGCGCAGCCTCGGCGAGCCCGCCGCCGGACTGCATGAAGAGCAGCCGGCCGGGTTCCCTGACGTCGGCCAGCGCCTCCTGCAGCCCGTCGATGTAGCGTCGCAGCACCGGCGTCAGGTAGGCATCCGCGAGCGCGGTCTCCGCGCGGCTGACGAAGCGGATCAGCGCCTCGACCTCGTGTGACACCGAGACCTGCTCGAAGCCTGCGTCGCGGCACAGCCGGGCTACGCGCGCCTCGTGGTCGGGATAGCGGTAGCCGTGCAGCAGGCACACGGCGACCGCGCGGATGCCGCTGTTCCTGAATGTCGCGAGCGTCTCGCGACAGGCGTCCTCGTCGAGTTCGACGAGCACCGCGCCGTCCGCCGTGAGCCGCTCCCTGACGCCGGCCACGGCGGCGTACAGCGGTTCGGGTTTGACGATCTCCAGCGCGAAGATATCCGGCCGGTTCTGGTAGCCGATTGCGAGCGCATCCTCGAAGCCGGCGGTGACGAGCAGGCCGGTCGGCGTGCCGCGGCGCTCGAGCAGCGCATTCGTCGCGACGGTCGTGCCCATCTTGACCGCAGCGATCGGCAGCGCGTCGCCGCCGGTCTCCTGCCAGCTCGCGAGCACGCGGCGGATCCCCTCGGCCGCCGCGTCGTCGTAGTGGCGCGGGTTGTCCGACAGCAGCTTCGCCGTGTCCAGCTGCCCGTCGGGCCGGCGAGCGACGATGTCGGTGAACGTGCCGCCGCGGTCGATCCAGAACTGCCAGTCGCGTTCGCTCATGGCGTGCAAGGTAACGGAATCCGGCGGCGACGACACGTCTTGCCGGTATCGCTGCGCGACGGACCGGCACCGACGTTTGACAGCAACGGCGCACGTTCCTCGAAAGACCGCTGTCGCGCAGTGACCAGACGCAGGATCTGCCGGTGTCGCAGGCCAGTTTGGGCTGCACGGCAGTGACGCAAGACGGGGAGGCTGCTAGTGGTGCGGCTGCACCCCGGGCGAGTCCGCCTTCGCGGACTCCACGACGCGCTCCCCGCCGTTCCCCTTCGAGGCCTGGGCGTCGTCGGCGGGAGCGGTCGCTGCCGACTGCGGTGCGGCTACCTGGCGCAGGCCGCGGATCTCGCGCAGTGCCACCGACAGCATCGTGAAATCCACCGGCTCCCTGGCGCGCAGGTCGTTCATCAGCCGCCGGCAGCGTTCGGTCGCGAGGATGTTGGCCTCCAGCCAGGCGTCGACGCGCTCGAGCGGCGGGGTGTCGGCCGAGCCACCGCGCATGATGTCCGATGCCATGCCGCGTTGCTGCGTGTAGAGATCGTCGCGCAGGGCATCGCGGCCGAGCGTCTGCCAGCGGTCGTGCCGCGGCAGCGCGTTGATCTGGTCGCGCAGCCACTGCAGGTTCAGCCGGGCGCCGAGCGAGTAGTACACGTCCGCGACCTCGCTGACATCTACCCGGCGATACGTCGACACGCTGACGATGTCGAGCGCGGCGAGCAGCTCGTTGAAGCCCGCGACGGTCCTCGCGAGGTCCTCGGGAACGCCCGCCTTGATCCAGGGCTTGGCCCGGCTCTCGACCGCTCGCCGGCTCCCGGCCGGGAGATGCTCACCGAGCATTGCCGCGATGGCCGCAACGCCGGTAGAGAAGTAGCGCACGGCCTCGGCCATGTCGAGCGGCTGCGGTCGATTGCGAATGAACCAGCGCGCGGCGCGTTCGACCAGCTTGCGCGCCTCGAGCAGCATCTCCGCCTGTGTCTTCGCGTCCACGGCATTGTCGAGCGACTCGATCTGTGACCAGATCGACTGCTGTGCGAACACCTCACGCGCAACGGTAAATGCGCGCGCGATGTCCGCGGGCGAGGCGCCGGTTTCCTCCTGGAGCCGGAAAATGAACGTCGAGCCCGCGCGATTGACCACCTCGTTGGTGACGAGCGTGCAGACGATCTCGCGAGCGAGCCGATGCCCGGAGACGATGTCGCCGTACGTCTCGCGCAGCCGGCTCGGGAAATAGTTCACGAGGTCCTGCTCGAAGTACGGCGAATCGGGCAGGTCGGATTCGAGCATCTCGTCGTAGGTCGTCAGCTTGACGTAGCCCATCAGGACCGACAGTTCGGGCAGCGACAGTCCGCGGTGCTGCTCCTTGCGTTCGTCGATCTCGATCTTGTCAGGCAGGAATTCGATATCGCGCTTCAGCTTGCCATCGCGCTCCAGCGCGTCGATCAGGCGTGCCTGCACGTCGATCATCGAATGGGTCTGCCGGGCCGCCAGGGACAGCGCCTGCGTCTGCAGATAGTTGGTTCGCAGCACGAGTTCCCCGACTTCGTCGGTCATCTCGGCCAGCAGCGCGTTCCGCTGTTTGTCGGTGATGTCGCCGCTGGTCTGGACCTGGCTTAGCAGGATCTTGATGTTGACCTCGTGATCCGAGCAATCGACGCCCGCCGAGTTGTCGATAGCGTCGGTCTGCACGCGACCGCCGTTCTGCGCAAACTGGATGCGGCCGAGCTGGGTCAGGCCGAGGTTGCCGCCTTCGCCGACGACCCGGCAGCGAAGTTCGTTGGCGTTGACGCGCACGGCGTCGTTCGCGCGGTCACCGACATCATTGTTGTGTTCGTCGGACGCCTTGACGTACGTGCCTATGCCGCCGTTCCAGAGCAGGTCGACCGGTGCCTTGAGCAGGGCGCGGATGACCTCGTTCGGAGTCAGCTTTTCATCTTCCACATGCAGCACCTTGCGCATCTCGGGAGAGAGCGGTACGGATTTGGCCGTGCGCGAAAACACACCGCCGCCCTTCGAGATCAGCGATTGGTCGTAGTCTTCCCAGGACGATCGCGGCAGTTCGAACATGCGCTTGCGTTCCGCGAAGCTCGCTTTGGTGTCGGGATCGGGATCGAGGAAGATGTGCAGGTGGTTGAACGCCCCGACCAGCCGGATCTGATCGGACAGCAGCATGCCGTTGCCGAACACGTCGCCGGACATGTCGCCGATGCCGACGACCGTGAAGGGCTCGGCCTGGGTATTCAGACCCATCTCGCGGAAGTGGCGCTTGACGGATTCCCAGGCGCCGCGCGCGGTAATGCCCATGGCCTTGTGGTCATAGCCCGCCGAACCGCCGGATGCGAACGCGTCACCGAGCCAGAAGCCGTACTCGATGGAAATGGCATTCGCGATGTCCGAGAACGTCGCCGTGCCCTTGTCGGCTGCGACGACCAGGTAGGGGTCGTCGCCGTCGTGGCGCACGACCTGCGGCGGCGGCTCGATGCCGGCATCGACGTAGTTGTCGGTGATGTCGAGCAATCCGCGTATGAATGTGCGATAGCACTCCTTTGCCTCTTCCAGCACCGCCTCGCGGCCTGCCGCCTCCGGCAGCAATTTCGGGACGAAGCCGCCCTTCGAGCCGACCGGCACGATGACGACGTTCTTGACCATCTGCGCTTTCATCAGCCCCAGGATCTCGGTGCGAAAATCCTCGCGGCGGTCGGACCAGCGCAGGCCGCCGCGGGCGACCGGGCCGCCGCGCAGGTGTACGCCCTCGACGCGCGGCGAATAGACGAAGATCTCGTGGCGCGGTCGCGGCTCGGGGAGGTCGGGTACCAGGGATGGATCGAATTTTATCGACAGGTACGGTTTCGGCTCGCCGTCCGCGCCCGCCTGGTAGTGGTTCGTGCGCACGCTTGCGTTGATGACGCTCAGGAAACTCCTGAGGATACGGTCCTGGTCAAGTGACGCGACCTGGTCGAGCGCGGCGCGGATCTCCGCGGTGAGCTCTGCGGCACGCTTGTCGTCCCGTTGCTCGGGGCTGAAACGGGCGTGGAACAGCTCGACGAGCATACGCACGATCGCCGGGTTGGCGACCAGCGTCTGCTCCATGTACTCCTGGCTGTAAGTGACGCCGATCTGCCGCATGTACTTGGCATAGCTGCGCAGGATGACGATCTCCCGCCAGTCGATGTGCGCGCGCAGCACCAGGCGATTGAAACCGTCGTTCTCGACGACGCCGCGCCAGATGCGCTCGAAGGCGTCCTGGAACAGGTGCTGCACGCCGTCGATGTCGAGGTCCGGACCCTCCCGGTGGGTCATGCCGAGGTCGTGAACCCAGACGCAGCTCCCGTCGTTACGCTCGACGCGGCTCGGACTCTCCTGCTGAACGGTCAGGCCCATGTTCTCGAGCATCGGCAAGACGTCGGACAGGGACGCAGGGTCGTCCGGTCGGAACAGCTTGAAGCGGATGCGTTCCGGGGCCGCCTCGAGCGGCCTGTAGAGCGTCATCGCGAGACTCTGTGGATCGCTTCCGAGCGACTCCATTTTCTCGATATCGCGTACCGCGATGCGGGCGGAATAGCTCTCCTGGTAGGCGGCGTTGAAGGCATTGTTGTAGCGCCGCAGGTAGCGCATACCCTGTTCTTCCTCGCCGTAGTACTCGATGATCGCTTCCTCGAGCTCGTCGTTCCAGGTGCGCGTGACCGCATGGAGGCGATCTTCCAGCGCCCGCAGGTCGACGTCGATCCTCTTGCCCGGCGTCACGCGCAGCAGGAAGTACAGGCGCGCCAGCGCGGACTCCGAAAGCTGTACCGAAAAATCGGCGAGTTCGCCGCCGAACGCCTCTTCGAGGATCCCGAGCGTAACGTCGCGCACCCGGGTGTTGTAGCGGCGACGCGGGATGTAGACGAAGCAGGAATAAGTGCGGCCGTAGCGTTCCCGGTGCACGAAGACGCGGATACGCTGCCGCTCCTGCAGCTGCAGGATGCCGGTAACCGTCTTGAACAGCGTGTCCTCGTCGATGTGGAACAGCTCATCGCGGGGGAATGTCTCCAGGATGTGCACGAGCGCCTTCGCGGCGTGGCTGCCCGGCGGAAAGTCGGCCTTCTGCATCGTACGCTCGACTTTCTTCCGCAGGATCGGAATGTAGCGCACGCTGCGGATGTAGGCGGCCGACGTGTAGAGGCCGACAAAGCGCTGCTCGCCGATAACCTGGCCGTCGTTATCGAAGCGCTTGACGCTGATGTGGTCCATGTAGCCCGGTCGATGCACGGGACTCCTGGCGTTCGACTTGGTGACGACCAGCAGTTCGCGCTTGTGCGCCAGTTTGCGTTCCCGTGCAGGCAGGTTGCCGAAGCTCGCCGAGACGGTGCTCGACTCGGGATTCCTCAGGATGCCGAGCCCGGAATCGGCGACCGAGCGCAGCATGTCCTGGCCGCCCTTGCTGAACAGGTCGTATTCGCGGTAACCGAGGAAGGTGAAGTGATTGTCGGCGAGCCACTCGAGGAAGGCGACGCCCTCGGCAATTTCGGCCTTCGGCAGGTCCGGAGGGTTCTTCTTGATGTCGTCGATTACGCCCTGCAGCTTGTGGCACATGGACTGCCAGTCGTCGACCGCGATGCGCACGTTCTCCAGGACCTCGGCGAGCGCGTCGCGAATCTCCTCGAGCGCATCGCGTTCCGTCTGACGCACAATCTCGAAATGCATCCAGGCTTCCATGCGGAGGTGTTCACCGGCATCGTCGTGATCATGTATCCCGACAAGGTGGCCGTCGCCGTCGCGATGGACGTTGAGAACCGGGTGCAGCAGCAGGAACCGCGGCAGGTCGCGGGCGTCGAGCGCCATGCTGAGCGAGTCGACGAGGAACGGCCGATCGTCCGTGACGATGTCGATGATGGTATGCGTCGATTGCCAGCCGTGCTGCTCGGGCTGCGGATTGTAGACGTGGATCCGCGCTTCGCCGGCGTCGCGCTGGTTCGCGAAGTTCCAGTGGCCGAGCGCCGCGCCGTACAGGTCGGCGGCCGGCGTCGTCACGAGATCTTCTGCCGGCATGCCGCGGTAGTAGTTGCGCATGAATTCGGCGACGGTGGGTGCCGCGTCCGCCGGGAACTTCTGTTCGACGATATCGATGAGCGCCTGGATCGCGGCCTCGGCCGATGCTGCACGGTTGTTTCTCACGGTGCCCCCTTTACTGGAATCGTTCTGCGGTGGCGTGTGTCGCGCTGACGACCAGTATAGTGCAGAAACCGCTGCCGATTCCGCCGATTGCGAAAACGATTCGCCGACCCGGGAGCGCGCACGCAGTGGCCGGAAAGCGGGGAATCGGCCGGCGCAGGTCCCGCGAGGCGGCGAGGGGCGTGCCCGCCGCCAGCGCCCGCGGCCGCCAGCGAGATGTGCAATCGTCATCGTCGCCGGGGTGCGCTGCTGCATCCCGCGATGCCGCTTGAGCAACGAGCGTACCGGTAATATATTCGAACGCATGCCCCCGCGAATGCCGAACTGAATGATCGACGCCCTGCTCAGCGTCGTCACCACAACAAGCGACCTGATGTGGGGGCCATGGACGATGGCGTTCATCGCCTTCGTCTCCGTCTACCTGACGTGGCGCAGCCGTTTCTTCCAGGTGAGCGCATTCCGCTACATCATGCGCCAGACCTTCGGCACGATAGCGGATCGCCGCGGCGACACGAGCCGCGAGCGCATCACGCCGTTCCAGGCCGCGTCGACGTCGCTTGCCGGCACCGTCGGCATGGGCAACATGGCCGGCGTCGCCACGGCGCTGTCGATCGGCGGGCCGGGTGCGATCTTCTGGATGTGGGTGCTGGCGTTCTTCGGCATGATGTCGAAGGCAGCCGAGGTCAGCTTCGGCGTGCACTACCGCGACATCGACGGCGAGGGCCGGGTGCGCGGCGGGCCGATGTTCTACATCCGCAAGGCACTGGGCTGGAAATCGCTGGCCGTCCTTTTCAGTATCGGCGTGACGATCAACTGCCTGTTCAGCTCGTCGATGCTGCAGGCGCATACCGTCGGGCGCGCGTTCCACGCGAGTTACGGCATCAGTCCCTATCTCGTCACCGGCGGCATGGGCATCGTCACGGCCATCGTCGCCATCGGCGGCGTGCGCCGGATCGGCCGCTTCTGCGAGCGGCTGGTACCGACGATGACGGTCCTCTACCTTGCCGGCAGTCTCGTCCTCGTGGTCGCCAACCTCGCCGCCGTACCCGCGGCGTTCGGCGACATAGTGCGCTACGCGTTTTCCCCGGCGCCGGCCGTCGGCGGCTTCGCGGGCGCGGCGGTAATCGCGGCGGTGCAGATGGGCATGGCGCGCGGCATGCTGTCGAACGAGGCGGGCCTCGGCACGTCGCCGATGGTGCACGCGAAGGCGGAGACGACGCATCCGTTCCGGCAGGGACTCTGGGGTGCCGCCGAGGTGTTCGTCGACACGACGGTGGTCTGCACGGTGACGGCGATTGCAATACTGTCTACCGGCGTGCTCGCCGGAGGCAGCTCGGGTATCGAGATGCTGCTGAACGCGTTCTCCACGTTCTACAGCCCGGCCGTGTCGAATGCCTTCATCTCGCTGGCCATCCTGACGTTCTGCCTGTCCACCCAGATCGGTTTCTACGTCTACTTCAAGACGGCCGTCGAGGACCTCGTCGGCGAACGGCTTTTCTACTGGCTGCGCTGGCTGTATTTCCTGCCCGGCGTCGTATTCGCCGGCGTCACGAACGTCGATCGGCTGTGGGCATTCGCGAATATCTCGGTCGCGGCGAGCGCACTGCCGAATCTCGTGGCGCTGCTCGCGCTGAGCGGCGCCTTCGTCACGCTGATGAAGGACTACGTCTCCGGCGAGCTTCGCTTCGCGACGTCGATCACGGACAGCAGTCGCCGCTATGTCCGCGAGGCCGGCCGGCCGTCCGGCAGCGAAAAATTCGAACCCGAGACAGGAGCAGGCACCCGATGACTTCAACGCGACTCGACGAACAGGCCGCGGGCGTTTTCATCAACTCCGCGACGCCGTTCGGCGAGAACGGCGAGCTCGATCTCGACAGCGCGGACCGGCTGACCGATTTCTACCTGGAGAAAGGCGTTTCCGGCATCACGATCCTCGGCATGATGGGCGAGGCGCAGAAGCTGACGGCGGACGAGTCGGCGCGATTCCTGTCGCGCGTAATAAAGCGCGTAGATGACCGCGTGCCGGTCGTCGTCGGCGTATCGAACGCCGGCCTCGACAACCTCGTGCGGCTGGCGAAGTTTGCGATGGACGAGGGAGCGGCCGGCGTCATGGTCGCGCCGCTCGCGGGGCTGGGTACGGGCGCCAGGATCTACAGCTACTTCAGCCAGGTATTCGCCGCGCTCGGCGACGGGATTCCCGTCTGCTACCAGGACTATCCGCTGGCGACGCGCGCCGAGATCTCGGTCGAGACCTTCAACCGGCTGGTGGCCGACTTCGACCAGCTCGTCATGCTCAAGCACGAGGAGTGGCCGGGCCTGAAAAAACTGAGCGCGGTGCGCGACGCGTCGGACAAGGGCCTGCGACGCGTGTCGATCCTGTGCGGCAACGGCGGCCTCTACCTGCCGCAGGAACTCGCGCGCGGCGCGGACGGTGCGATGACCGGCTTCGCCTACCCGGAACTGCTCGTCGAGGTCGTGTCGCTGTGGCGTGAGGGGGAGCGCGACCGCGCCGAGGACCTGTTCGACGCCTACCTGCCGCTCATCCGCCACGAGCAGCAGCCCGGCTTCGGGCTCGCATTGCGCAAGGAGATACTGCATCGCCGCGGCGCCCTCGCATCGCCCACGGTGCGCGCGCCGGGTGCGCGCCTCGACCGCCGCGACCACGACGAGCTCACGCGGCTGATCGACCGCGTCGAGCGCAGGCTCGAGGCACTCCCGTCATGAAGCCGTTCGACCTGGTCATACGCGGCGGCACGGTTGCGAACTCCGACGAGACCTTCCGCGCGGACATCGGCATCCGCGACGGGCGCATCGTCGCCATCGGCAGGGAGCTCGGTCGCGCCGCGCGCGTGATCGACGCCGCCGGCAAGTACGTGCTGCCGGGCGGCATCGAGGCACACTGCCACATCGAGCAGGAATCCTCGAGCGGCATCATGACGGCGGACGACTACCGCTCCGGCAGCATCTCTGCCGCGTTCGGCGGCAACACGACCTTCGTCCCGTTCGCCGCGCAGCACCGCGGCCAGTCGCTCGCCGATGTGCTCGCCACCTATCACGGCCGGGCGGCGCCGAAGTCCGTCATCGACTATTCCTTCCACCTGATCGTGTCCGACCCGACCGACAGCGTGCTCCACGATGAGCTGCCGCGCGCGATCGAGGAGGGCATCACGTCGTTCAAGGTGTACATGACCTACGACAGGCTGATCGTCGACGACGAGCAGATGCTCGAGATCCTGGCCGTGGCGAAAAAGCACGGCGCGCTGACGATGGTCCACGCCGAGAACAACGCGATGATCAAGTGGATGAGCCGGCGGCTCGTCGACGGCGGGCACGAGGCGCCGAAGCATCATGCGCTGAGTCATCCGCGCTCGGCGGAGGCGGAAGCGATCAACCGCGCGGTGACGCTGGCCGGCTTCCTCGACACGCCGATACTGATCGTGCACGTGTCGACCGAGGCCGGCGCGCGCATCATCGCGAAGGCGCGCTACGACGGCCAGAAGGTATTCGGCGAGACCTGTCCGCAGTACATGTTCCTGAACGCGGAGCAGATGGACCTGCCGGGCATGCAGGGCGCGCAGCTCTGCTGCAGCCCGCCGCTGCGCGATCGCGCCTCGCAGGAGGAGATCTGGCGCTGCCTGCAGAACGGCACGTTCCAGGTGTATTCGTCGGACCATGCGCCTTACCGGCTCGACGAGACCGGCAAGCTGCATGCCGGCCCGCAGCCCCCGTTCACGAAGATCGCGAACGGCCTGCCCGGCATCGAGCTGCGCCTGCCGCTCCTGTTCTCCGAGGGCGTCATGCGGGGGCGGATCACGCTGAACCATTTCGTGGCGCTCGCCTGCGGCAACGTCTCGCGCATCTACGGCCTGGATCACCGCAAGGGGTCCATCACCGAGGGCAAGGACGCGGACATCGCGATCTGGGACCCGGAGAGTCGGCGCACCGTGACCGCCGGCGACCTGCACGACAACATGAATTACACGCCCTACGAGGGCATGCAGATCACGGGCTGGCCGACGACCGTCATCGGCCGCGGCCGCGTGCTCGTCGAGGACGGCGAGCTTCGTGTCGAGCCGGGCAGCGGCGAGTTCCTGCCGCGACGCCGGCCCGACTGCACCGGCATGCCGGGCCGGCTGGCGCCGGAGCTCGATCCCGAGCGGAATTTCGGGGTCAGGCTCGACCTGTAGAAAGCATCGATACTTACTAGTCTTTCATTTTTGCCGTCCTGACGGCGATGAGCCGACCGCCGGCCTCGTTCCAGCCCCACGACGTGGTATTCGACAGGCCGACGGCACCGGTGTCTGTCATCGACATCGTTCGCACGCTCACGTCGCCCGCGGATACGCCGTCCCTGTCGATTCGTACCTTGGCCTCGTTCTGCATCATGTGCGAATAGGGCGAGACGTCGGTGGCCAGGAGGTATGCGCCGTTGCCGAAGTCCCGTGCCTCGGCGCCGTTGCCGTAGGTCGTCGTGTCGATGAGCAGGGCGTCGCTGATATTTGCTTCAGACCAGGTCCCGTCCGACGGCTGCAGGCTGGTCAGATCGATTTCGCCTCGATCGGGAAACGCCATGGCCGAGTGACACTCGTCGGCACCGGCACCGCCGTTCTCGATCGGGACCTGGAAGGTCTGCCAGCGCTGCTCCCGGTCCTCGTCGGAACCGTCGTTGGTTTTCACATAGAGGCGGCAATTGGGCTCGGCGGTGGGCAAGTGCGCATCGCAGGCGAGTTCCACCGGCGTCCTCGTGTATACGTCGGTCAGGAGGTTGTCCCGGAGCGAGCCGTCGAGACCGAAAGTGGCGATGCGGACCGCGCCGTTTCGCTCGGGCCAGGCGGCCACGAAGTGGCAGGCCGTCTCGTGATACGAGACCCGTGGCTCGGTATGCGTGAAAAAGCCGTCCGTTGTGCCGACTTTGTTGTGCAGCTTCGCCGTGGTCGAGGGAGAACCCACTTCACCGGCATACGTGACGATCGCCGTAGCCGCGGTATCCCGCGAGCTGCGCTTGGCGATCGCGAGGTAGCGATCCTGGTCGCCGAAAGCGATGTCGACCGCGTGCTCGGCGTTCCGCGTGCCCATGCCGGCCGTCACCGGGCTCGCGGTGACCGTGAAGCCGGTGTGGCTCAGGCTGAGCGCCCGGATGCGCGGCGTCGTGCCCGGCCGGCCGATGGCCATGACGCAGGATTCGGAGCGGCTGCCCCCGTCCGGCCGGCAGGAGATGCGCGGCGGCGTCTCGGAGTGGATCGCCGGTACGAAGGGGTGCCATGCACTCCGCAACACCAGCTTACCCGAGTCGTCAATGGACCAGACCGACCACTCGAGCTCGCGGGGCTCGATTCCGTGGGCGTCTCGCATGCCTTCGAAATCGTCGATCTGCGGCCAGTAGGTGGCTCGACCATTCCTGGCTGCCATGATCGGACAAGGGTAGATGGACGCGTCGCAAGGCACC
>JBFJUJ010000056.1:0-13516 GCA_041624755.1 Woeseia sp.
CATGGCCGACGTGCCGGAGCTCGACATCAGGTTCATCGAGAGCAGCGAGATGCCGACCGGCCTCGGCGAGCCGCCGCTGATCCCGGTACCGCCGGCGATCGGCAACGCGGTCTACGCCGCGACGGGCAAGCGTCCGCGAAGTCTGCCGATCCGGATCTAGCGAATACGGGCGACAGTCCGATTCCGGGGATTCCCGGAATCAGACTGTCCCCGGAATCCCCGTGTGTCCGTAAGTCGGGCTAGGTCAGTACGCCTGCCTGCCTGTGCCGCTGCGCGAACCAGACGAGGTAGGCCGCGATCAGGATGATGAATATCGGCATGGCCACGACCGCGGCGCCCTTGACGGCGATCGTGTCCATGAGCAGCAGCGTGTAGCCGAACTGCAGCAGGACGGCGACCAGCGAGGCGACGAAGACCGGCATCGCCCAGGCCTTGCGCAGCAGCAGGCCGATGCAGCCGAGCGTGCCGCCGAATACCGCGATGGCATAGGCGCCGGTGACCCAGGCAGGCATCGACGCGTAAAGCGCCCGCTCCGCGTCGGTCATCGCCGCCAGGTCCTCGGCGGTCAGCGATACGTCCACGAGGTAGGCCGCAACGCCCATCAGGTTCCACAGCAGCGCGACGCCGCTGACAATCCAGTAGCGTCGCCCGGCCGCGCCGGTGGTCGTCTCGTTCATGTGTGCCCCCCAGGTCATAAGTCGTCGATGCTTGTTCGGCAGCCGGCCCCGGCAGGCGCGGGTCGACGGCCCATATTATGTCACAGCGGGGCGGGTTCAAGTTTGCCCCGGCGCTGCCGACACAGTCCTCGTGGTATGGATACCAGGGCCCCGATGAGCGCGACGCCGACTGACAGGAAGACGTTCGGACGTTACGAACTGCTGCGCATGATCGGCCGCGGCTCGCAGGGAAGCGTGCACCTGGCGCGCGACCCCGTGCTCGATCGCTTCGTGGCGCTGAAGGTCCTGGACGGCGCCGATCCCGAGCTGACCGTCAAGGCCGACGACGGCACGCCGCTCGAGGCACGCATCGCCAGCCAACTCAAGCACCCCAATATCGTGCCGATCTACGACGCGGGCGAGACTGACGGACATCCGTATCTCGTCTTCGAGTACGTCGAGGGCACAACGCTCGCGGCCCGCCTCGAGCGGGACGGTGCGCTGACGTTGGACGAGGCGCTGCCCGTCATGGCCGCGGCGCTGGATGGCGTCGCCGCAGCGCACGAGGCCGACATCCTGCACCTCGACCTGAACCCGCGAAACTTCCTCGTGAATGCCGACGGCGTGGCGCGCGTCATGGACTTCGGCCTCTCGCAATACATCAACTTCAAACCCAACGACGACGAGATGGTCGCCGGCACGCTGTCCTACATGTCGCCCGAGCACATGCTCGGCAGGGCGATGGGTCCGTGGACCGACGTGTTTGCGCTGGGCTGCACTTTCTACGAGCTGCTGGCCGGCCAGCGGGCGTTCCGGGGAACGTCCGTCGAGGACGTGCAGCTCAGGATCATCGGCGCCACCGTCGACTTCACGCCCATCGCCGCATTACCGCAGGGCGAGCCGCTCGTGCGCTTCCTGAAGGGCGCGCTCGCACGGGACGCCAGGCAGCGCTACGCGAGCGCCGGTGCGATGCGCGAAGCCTTCGTGAAGTTTCTCGCCGAGACCGACCTCGCGGACAAGGCCGAATCCGGCCATGCGACCCACAGCACGATCGAGTTCATGATGCGCCGCATGCAGCGCAAGAAAGATTTCCCGACCGTCTCGAAGACGCTGGCCGACATCAACCGCCTCACCGGCGAAGACTCCGCGGCCTGCGCCAACCAGCTGTCCGACGTGATCCTGCGCGACTTCGCCCTGACGAGCAAACTCCTGAGGCTGGTGAATTCCGCGTTCTACGGCACGCGCGCGGCAGAGATCACCAGCGTGTCGCAGGCGGTCGTCTTCCTGGGCCTGGAACAGGTGCGCATGACCGCGAACAGCCTGATGTTCTTCGGCCACCTGAAAGGCGACTCGGCGATTCTCAAGGATGCACTGACGCGCTCGTTCCTGAGCGGTCTCATCGCCCGCCACCTGGCGCAGCAGATGCAGCTGCCGCGGGCGGAGGAGGCCTTCATCGGCGGCCTGTGCCAGAACCTCGGCGAGAACCTGACGATCTACTATTTTCCGGAAGAATACGACGACATCCGGGCGCTGCAGGACGAGAAGAACATCGGCAAGGCGGCGGCCTCACACGGCATCCTCGGCGTGAGTTTCGCGGAGCTCGGCGTGGCCGTGGCGCGAAGCTGGAACCTGCCGGAGTCGATCGTCGCGGCCGTGCGCGGTCTGCCGCCGGGTCCGGTGCCGCCGCCGTCGGACAACGACGAGGCGCTGCGGGACATCGCGGTATTCGCGAATGCACTCTGCGACCTGTTCGAGAGCCGCGACCGGGAGGCGATGCAGAGCGAGATCCACTGGCTGCTTGCAGCTTTCCGGCAGTCCGTCGGCATCCAGCGCGACTATTGCGTCAGGCTGATCGCCGCGGGCTTCAAGAAACTCCGCGAGTTTGCACCGATTTTCGAGATCAAGGTCGCCGACAGCGCCTACTGCAAGGCCGTCCGGGACTGGCTCGATGTGCAGACCGAAATCGACCCGCCGCTGCCGGACGACCATCGCGACGCAGCGCGGCAGCCGGTCGCATCGGCCACGAGGCGCTGACGGGGCCGGCGAGCGGCGCCGCTAAAGTTCCTTGCACGTCGGCCGCTATACCCCAAGGAGCGCGACCTCGCGGCTGCAAGACCACCCGCCGGAGCCACGCCCCTTAAGGGCCATGCGGTGAAGGAACATGCAGGCATCTGACGACAGAAGCATCGGACGCTACGAGCTGGTCAAGGTTCTCGGCAAGGGATCGCAGGGCCAGGTCCTGCTGGGCCGCGACCCGACCCTGGACCGCCCGGTCGCCATCAAGCTCCTGAGCGACAGCGCGTCGCACCTGAACAGCCAGGCGGAGGACGGCACGCCCGTCGAGGGGCGTACCGCCAGCAAGCTCAATCATCCGAACATCGTGCCGGTCTACGACGCCGGGCGCTCGGCGCGCGGACCCTACCTCGTGTTCGAGTTCGTCGAGGGCCGACCGCTGTCGGAACTGCTGTACAGCGAGGGCAAGATGACCCTCGAACGCGCGGTGCCGATCATGAAGGCGGTCCTCGACGCCATTTCACATGCCCACGCCTCGGAAATCCTGCACCTCGACCTGAGTCCCCGCAATATCCTGATCGATGCGAACGGCGTGCCGCGTGTCATGGATTTCGGGCTGGCGCAATACATGAATTTCACCCGGGAGCCCGGTCGGATCGCGACCGGCACGCTGCGCTACATGGCGCCGGAACACATGCTGCGTCGGCCGCTGGGCCCGTGGACCGACGTCTACGCGCTCGGCACGACGTTCTATGAACTGGTTACCGGCGTACGGCCCTACGAGGGCTTGAGGACGCGCGAGATCCAGCTCAAGATCGCCGAATCGAAGCCCGACTTGGAGCCCGTGCGCGCGCTGCCTCAGGGCGAGGCTCTCGCGCGCTTCCTCGCAGGCGCGTTCGAGCGCGACCGCGAGGGACGCTACAGCGATGCGGCCGCCATGCGCGAGGCCTTCGAGCTGTTTCTCGGCGAGGCCGGCCTGACCGGCGGAGACGGCGCGGACCGGGCGGCGCACAGCACCATCGATTTCCTCATGCGGCGCATGAATCGCAAGAAGGACTTCCCGTCGATTTCGCGCACGCTGTCGGACATCAACCGGCTGACCGGCGAGGGCTCGCAGGCATCGGCGGAGCAGCTCGCCAACGTGATCCTGCGCGATCTCGCGCTGACCAGCAAACTGCTGAAACTCGTCAACTCGGCGTACTACGGTACACGCGCCGTCGAGGTAACCAGCATCTCCCAGGCGGTCGTCATGCTCGGCGTCCAGCAGGTCCGCATGACCGCCAACAGCCTGACGTTTTTCGGTGCGCTGAAGGGCGACTCCCCCGACCTGAAGGACGGCATGACGCGCTCGTTCCTCGCCGGCCTGGTCGCACGCCACCTCGGCAAGCAGCTGAAGCTGCCCGAGGCCGAGGAAGCCTTCATCTGCGGCATGTGCCAGAACCTCGGCGAAAACCTCGCCGTGTTCTACTTCGCCCAGGATTACTCCGACATCCGCGAGCTGCAGCGGGAGAAGGGCCTCGACAAGAATGCCGCGTCGCGCGGCGTTCTCGGCGTCAGCTACGCCGAGCTCGGGGCCGCCGTCGCGCGGCTGTGGAACCTGCCGGGCGCCATCGTCACCGCGATCCGCGGCATGCCGCCGGGACCGGTCACGGCGCCTGCCGACGACGAGGCGCGGGAGCGCGACGTCGCCGTGTTCGCGAACCGGCTGTGCGAATGTCTCGAGCAGGCGGACGCGGAGCGCGTGGACGAAGAACTCGACCGCTTGCTCGAGCGCTTCGCGCCGTCGATCGAACTCGACCGCGGCTACTGCGAGCGCCTGCTGATGGCCGCGTTCGAAAAGCTGAAGACCTATGCGCCGATCTTCGAGATCAGCGTCGAGGGCAGCCGCTACTGCCGCAGCGTGCAGGCCTGGCTGTCCCTGAAAGGGCTCGACCCGGAGACGGCGAAAACCGCCGCCGCCGCGGGCTGAGGCGCTGACGGACCGGTCGGTCCCGGCGGCGCGCTTGCCGGCCTCGACCGCGTTCATGGCGCCGCACGGCGCCGTCGCCATCGCCGGCCCGAACGGCCGGCAGGTCCCGGGCATCTCCGTCCGCTGACCTGCGGCAATCACCGGGCACACCCCAACGACTGAAAGAGGCGTCGTGCCGGCTCGCGGTCGCTGCCGGGATGGCGGCGGATTGCGGCGCGGACCGCGGGCGGCCCCTGCACCCGGCATGCCGGACAGGACGGCAGAAAAAGGCTGGCGCGGCGCGGATAACTGTATATAATTCCAGGTACTGTCAATTTGTACAGGACCCGAAAAATGGACCAGCTGACCCCGCGGCAAAAACAAATTCTCGAGATGATTCAAGAATTTATCGCCGATAATGGCTTACCGCCGACGCGCGCCGAAATCGCCCGCGAACTCGGTTTCAAGTCGGCCAACGCGGCCGAGGATCACTTGAAGGCCCTGCAGCGCAAGGGCGTGCTGGAGCTGATGCCGGGCGCCTCGCGCGGCATCCAGTTGAAAGACTCGCTGCGCGACCAGCTCGGCCTGCCGCTGGTCGGCCGCGTCGCCGCCGGCAGCCCGATCCTCGCCGAGGAACATATCGAGACCCATTACCGCATCGATCCGGCGCTGTTTACGCCCAAGCCGCATTACCTTCTCCGGGTGCACGGCATGAGCATGAAGAATGCCGGCATCCTGGACGGCGACCTGGTGGCCGTGCATCGCACCCCGGAGGTGCGCAGCCGGCAGATCGTCGTTGCCCGGCTCGACGACGAGGTGACGGTGAAGCGCTATCGCCAGGACGGCAAGCTCGTCTGGCTGCTCCCGGAGAACGAGGAGTTCGAACCGATCCGCGTCGACCTGGGAACCCAGGCGATGGTGATCGAGGGCGTCGTCGTCGGCGTGATCCGCGACGGCATCCCGTTGCACTGACCGGCCGGGTTTCCAGCGCCGCCGGGTATGCCGCCGGGACGAGGCCGGACACGACGCAGGATGAATGACGCACTCGACAAACTGCTGCAAAGTCCGCGCCTGTGGCGGGGTCATGCACAGGGCAAAGCCTGGCAGGGGCTCGCCACCGGGTACCCACGCCTCGACGAGCACCTGCCAGGCGGCGGCTGGCCGCGGCATGCGCTGACCGAGATCCTGCTCGAGCACTACGGCAGCGGCGAACTGAAAGTGCTGATGCCCGCGCTGGCGCGCCTGAGCCGGGGCTGCGACGGCGACGGCGCGGACCCGGGCTGGCTCGCGTGGATCGCACCGCCATTCCAGCCGTACCCGCCGGCCCTGGCGCAATGGGGCATCGAGTTGTCGCGCGTGCTGATCGTCAGGCCGCGGCGGGCGGAAGAAGCGCTGTGGGCGGCGGAACAGGCACTCAACTCCGGCAACTGCGCGGCGGTGCTCCTGTGGTCGACGGCCCTCGACAGCGCAGCGAGCCGCCGACTGCAGCTGGCCGCGGAGCAGGGCGGCTGCTGGGCGGTAGCGTTCCGCCCGCGGCGGGAACGCAAGAGGCATTCGGCGGCCGCGCTGCGCCTCGAGCTCCGCCAGGGCGTGCAGGGCACCGACATCCACATTCTCAAGAGCCGCGGCGGCCGTCCGGCGGCCGTGCGCGGGGTCATCAACGACTACGCCTCCCTGCCGGGGAGCTGACCGTGACGTCCGCCGGCAACAAGCCCGTGCCGTGGCGGGACGCTGCCCCGACCCCCGCTGTCCGGTTCCGGGCCGCGCCGCAGCAGCAGTCGCTGGCGCTCCCGGCGACCGCGGCCGGCAAGCCGGCCACGCCGCTCGCGCGCGCGACCAGCGCCCGGCAGCTCTGGCTGTGCCTGTACCTGCCGGCCCTGCCGCTCGAGGCGGCCGACGTGTCCCTGCCGCCGGCAGCGGCCACGGCGGCCGGGCAGGCGCCGCCGTACGCGGTATTCGAGGAAGAGCAGGGCACGCGCCGGGTGCTTATGGCCTCGCCGGCGGCGCACGAGGCCGGCATTCATGCCGGCCTGTCCGTCAACGCGGCCCTGGCGCTGCAGCCGGCACTCACGCTCGCCGAGCGCGATCGCTTTCGCGAACGGCAGGTGCTGGAGGACCTCGCCGGCTGGGCGGAACGCTTTACGTCGTTCGTCACGCTGGAACCGCCGGACGTGCTGCTGCTCGAGATCGCCGCGAGCCTGAAGCTGTTCGACGGGCTCGAGGCGCTGCGCGCGAAGATCGTCACGGAGCTCACGGCGCTCGGCTACAGCGCGCTGCCGGCCATTGCGCCGACGCCGCTTTCGGCCACCTGGCTGGCGCGGGCCGGCAGCCGCCGCTCCGTGGTCGCGCCGGAACGGCTCCACGGGGCGCTCATCGATCTGCCGCTCGCCTGCCTGGCCTGGCCGGAGCGCGTCACGGCGTCACTTGCCGGCATGGGGATCGAGCAGGTGGGAGACTTGCTGCGCCTGCCGCGCGACGGCTTTGCCAGGCGCTTCGGCAGCGCGCGACTCGGCGAGCTGGACCGTGCGCTCGGCCGCCTGCCGGACCCGCGTGCCCATTTCCGCGCGCCGCAGCACTTCCGCGAGGATTGCGATCTCGACGGGGAGCAGGACGACAGCGAGTTGCTGCTCGGCGTGTGCCGGCAACTGCTCGACAGGCTCGAACGCTTCCTGCGCACGCGGCAGCTTGCCGCGCAGCGCGTGACCTTCCGCTTTTATCACCTCGATCACCCGGCGACGCAACTCACGCTGGGCTCGCTTACGGCCGGGCAGAGCAGCGCGCGCTGGATGGAACTCATGCGCATTCGCTTCGAGCGCGTTGAACTGCCGGCGCCGGTGATCGCCGTGCGCCTGCGCGCGGCCGACGGGCAGGCGCTGGCGGAGCAAACGGCCGGCCTCTGCCTCGGCGGCGCGGACAGGCACGATCAGTCGATCGCGCCGCTGGTCGAGCGGCTGGCCGCGCGCATCGGCGAACAGGCCGTGCGCGGCATGCACGCGGTGGCCGAGCACCGGCCCGATCTCGCTTTTCGTACGCCGCGCGTCTTCGAAGAAGCGCCGCAGTGCCGCGCCAGCCTTCCCGCCACGAGCGATCCGGCGCGGCCCGAGCTGCTGGCAGACATGCGGCGCACGGAGCGGCTGCTCCTCAGGCGTCCGCTGTGGCTGCTGGAGGAACCCGAGCCGCTCGCCTGCCGTGACGGGCGACCCTGCCGACAGGGGCCGCTGACGCTAACGAGCGGCCCAGAGCGCATCGAGACCGGCTGGTGGGACGAGCAGGGCGTCGCCCGCGACTACTACGTCGCGAGAAGCCGGCAGGGCGTGTACCTGTGGGTATTCCGCGATCGCCGCGAGGGACGTAAGGGGCCGGGCGAGGGCGGCGGCTGGTACCTGCACGGCATGTTCGGCTGACCGGCGGCACCCGGTTTCCGATGTCCGCTTACGCCGAACTGCACGCGCTCAGCAACCTCACGTTCCT
Organism: Woeseia sp.; assembly: GCA_041624755.1. GTDB lineage: Bacteria > Pseudomonadota > Gammaproteobacteria > Steroidobacterales > Woeseiaceae > Woeseia. The sequence continues at coordinate 8,089 of JBFJUJ010000056.1, forward strand.
CAAGGGCGCGTCACATCCCGAGGAGCTGGTCGAGACCGCCGCCGCGCTCGGCTACGCCGCGCTCGCGATCACCGACGAATGCTCGGTCTCCGGGATCGTGCGCGCGCACACGGCGGCGAAAGACTGCGGGCTCGAACTGCTCGTCGGCGCCGAGTTCCGCCTGGAGGGCGGACCGAAACTCGTCGCGCTGGCGCAGAATCGCCGCGGCTATGCCGCGCTGTGCCGGCTCATCACCCGCGGCCGGCGCGCGGCGGAGAAGGGCTCCTACCTCGTGACGCCTGCGGATTTCGCCGACGGCCTGCCGCACTGCCTGCTGCTCTGGGTGCCGGACAGCTCGCTCGAGCTCGCTGCCGGCGATCGCTGGATAACCGAGGCGTTCGCGCATCGCCTGTGGATAGCGGTCGAGCTGCATGCCGACGGGCTCGAACGTTCGCGGCTGGCCCGGCTCGAGGCGCTCGGCCGGCAGCTCGGGCTGCCGCTGGTCGCGAGCGGCGACGTGCACATGCATTGCCGCGCGCGCCGCGCGCTGCAGGATACGCTCACCGCGATCCGCGAGGGACTGACCCTGGAGCGCGCCGGCTTCGTGCTGTACCCGAACGGCGAACGCTACCTGCGGCCGCGCGACGTACTCGCACGCCGCTATCCCGAGGCCCTGCTCAAGGAAACGCTGGCGATCGCCGGGCGCATCGATTTCTCGCTTGACGAGCTCCGCTACGAATACCCTCAGGAACTGGTGCCTGCCGGCGAGACGCCGGCGAGCTACCTGCGCAGGCTGACCCGCGAGGGCATGCGGCGCCGCTGGCCGGGCGGGGTGCCCGACAAGGTCGTGACGCTGGTCGAGCACGAGCTCGAGCTGATCCGCGACCTGGACTACGAACCGTATTTCCTGACCGTGCACGACATCGTCGCCCATGCGCGCTCGCAGGACATCCTGTGCCAGGGACGCGGCTCGGCGGCGAATTCGGCCGTGTGTTTCTGTCTCGGCATCACCGAGGTCGATCCGGAGCGGATGTCGACGCTGGTCGAGCGATTCATCTCCAAGGAGCGCAACGAGCCGCCCGATATCGACGTCGACTTCGAGCACGAGCGCCGCGAGGAGGTCATCCAGTACATTTATCGCAAGTACGGCCGCGACAGGGCGGCTCTTGCGGCCACCGTGATCACCTATCGCGCCCGCAGCGCGCTGCGCGACATCGGCAAGGCGCTCGGCCTCTCGGGCCTGCAGGTGGACCGCCTCGCGCGCTCGATGCAATGGTGGGACGGCCAGCAGGTCGACGACAGCCGGGTGCGCGAGGCGGGACTCGAACCGGACAGCCCGGTGATCCGGCGCCTGCTGTGGCTCACCCGGCAGCTCATCGGTTTTCCACGCCACCTGTCGCAGCACGTCGGCGGCTTCGTGATCTCGAACGGGCCGCTGTCGGAGCTGGTACCGGTCGAGAACGCGTCGATGCCGGAGCGCACGGTGATCCAGTGGGAGAAGAACGACCTCGAGGACTTGGGCCTGCTGAAGGTAGACGTGCTGGGTCTCGGGATGCTGACCGCGATCCGCCGCAGCTTCGGGCTGATCGAGAAATTCGACGGTCGCCGCTACACGCTCGCCGGCGTGCCGGCCGAGGACCCGGCCGTGTACGACATGATCTGCGAGGGCGACACGATGGGCGTGTTCCAGATCGAATCGCGGGCGCAGATGGCGATGCTGCCGCGGCTGAAGCCGCGCTGCTACTACGACCTCGTCATCGAGGTCGCGATCATCCGTCCCGGGCCGATCCAGGGCGACATGGTGCATCCCTACCTGCGCCGGCGGAACGGCGAGGAAGCCGTCGAGTACCCGAGCGAGGAGGTCCGCGAGGTGCTCGAGCGCACCCTCGGCGTGCCGATCTTCCAGGAGCAGGTCATGGCGCTCGCCGTGGCGGCGGCCGGCTTCACGCCCGGCGAGGCCGACCAGTTGAGGCGCGCGATGGCCGCCTGGAAACGGCGCGGCGGGCTCGGGCCGTTCGAGGAAAAACTCATCGCCGGCATGCGCGCGCGCGGCTACGACGAGGGCTTCGCGCAGCAGATTTTCAACCAGATCAAGGGCTTCGGCGAATACGGTTTCCCGGAGTCGCATTCGGCGAGCTTCGCGCTGCTGGTCTACGTGTCCTGCTGGCTTAAACGCCACGAGCCGGCCGCGTTCTGCTGCGCGCTCCTGAACAGCCAGCCGATGGGATTTTACTCGGCGTCGCAGCTTACCCAGGACCTCAGGCGCCACGGCGTGGATATACGGCCGGTGGATGTCGCGAGCAGCGACTACGACAGCACGCTGGAGCGCCGCGGCGACGGCAGCGCCGCGCTGCGGCTCGGCCTGCGCCAGGTCAAGGGCCTCTCGGAAGCCGGGGCGGCGCGGCTGGTCGCGGCGCGCGCCGCCGGCCCATTCACGAGCGTGCAGCAGCTCGGCGAGAGAGCCGGGCTGAACCGCGCAGACCTCGACGCGCTGGCCGCGGCGGGCGCCCTGGCCTCGCTCGGCGGGCACCGTCACCAGGCGCGCTGGAGCGTCGCCGGCGTCGAGGAGCCGACGCCGCTGTTCGCGTCGCTTGCGCGCTATGAGCCGCGGCCGCTGCTGAAGAAGCCCACCGAGGGCCAGGACATCGTCGCGGATTACCGCAGCCTGGGCCTCTCCCTCGGGCGGCACCCGCTGGCGCTACTGCGCGAGCAGCTGTCGCGGCGCCGCTACCTCAAGTCCGACGACCTGCCGGGACTCGCCAGCGGTCGCCGGGTGCGTATCGCGGGTCTCGTCATCACCAAGCAGCGCCCGGGCACCGCCAGCGGCGTGACGTTCGTGACGCTGGAGGACGAATCCGGCCACACCAACCTGATCGTCTGGAAGAGAATCGCCGATACCCAGCGCCGGGTCCTGCTGAACGCTCAGCTCATGGGCGTGGAGGGCGAGCTGCAGATCGAAGGCAAGGTGATTCACGTGATCGCGCACAGGCTGGTGGATCACAGCCCGCTGCTCGGGCAGCTCAGGGTCCGGTCCCGCGATTTTCACTAGCCGACCGCCGACAAACCGGCCGGCGCGATGCGGCGCAGGAAGCGGCGTCCGCCGGCACGCCACCGGCCTCCCGGCTAACCGGACGCACTCGAGAAAAAAAACTGCGGGAAGACGGCGAAGAGATGACTGCGGCCGCAACGGCGCCCGCGTCAGTCGTCGGCGTACATGTCGAAAGAGTAAGTGTCTTCCAGGCTGCGCTGCTCCTGGATCTCCTCGAGACGGCGGCGGATTTCCTTCTTGCGTTCGATGTCGTCCGCCTTGGTCTTCTCCATCTCCGCCATCAGTTTTTCGACGTTGACTTCCATGGAGACGTCGAGATCGTCGTCGTCGTCGTCGCTCGACATCACGATCGTCTCGTCGCCTTCGAACTCCTCGACCTCGTCGTCGTCGTCCCGCTCGACGTCCGCTTCCCTATCGCGTGGCTTGTTCGGCATGGGCATGGTCCTCACCCGATCCTCGTTGCGCCAGTAGGCCGGAGCCAGCGTCCGCGAGGACCGGCCCCGCGGACGATGCCTGCCTGTATACCGCTAATGACTGGGCCGTGCAACATCGCGACCCGCAGTTTTCCCGCGGCGGTAAAAAGCGCCGCGTTACGGGCGAGGGCGGGGACGCCGGGCCGGCCTCCCGGCGTCAGGCAATGAGGTTGTTGATCTCGAATATCGGCAGCAGGATCGCGAGCACGATCAGCAGGACGATCAGCGCCATGACGATGACCAGCAGGGGCTGCATGATGCCGAGCAGCGTCGCGATCAGGCTGTCGACCTCGCGCTCCTGGTTGGTCGCGGCGCGCGACAGCATCTCCTCCAGCCGGCCGCCGGCTTCGCCGCTGGCGATCAGGTGCACGGTCATCGGCGGGAACAGGCCGCTCGCGGCCAGCGACTTCGAGATCATCGCGCCTTCCCGGATGCGCAGCGAGGATTCCTCGATGGCTTCGCGCATCGGCACGTTGCCGACGACCTGGCCCGAGATGCGCAGCGATTCGAGGATCGGCACGCCGCTGCCGGCGAGTATGCTGAGCGTCTGGGTGAATCGCGCCGTATTGATGCCGCGCGTCAGGCGCGCGACTATCGGCAGTCGCAGCAGCAGGTGGTGATAGCGGCGTTTCGGCCCCTCCCGCTTCAGCAGCTGCCGAATGCCGAATACGACCGCGACGATGCCGACGATCAGCAGGAACCAGTGTTCGCGCAGGAAGTCACTGGAGCCGATCATGATGCGCGTCAGCAGCGGCAATTGCTGATTGTAGCTTTCGAAAACGTAGACGACCTTCGGCACGACGTAGGCGAGCATGAAGCTGATGATCGCCACCGCGGTCACGACGAGCGCGATCGGGTAGATCATGGCATTGCGCACCTGCTGCTGGAGTACCTGCCGGGATTCGGTGAACTCGGCGAGCCGCTCGAGTACGGCATCCAGGTGGCCCGACTGCTCGCCCGCCGACACCGTAGCCCGGTAGAGTTCCGGAAAGGCGTGCGGGAAATCGCCGAGACCGTCGGCCAGCGTGTGTCCCTCCATGACCCGCGAGCGCACGCCGAGCAGGATGCTCTTGACGCGCGGATTCTCGCTCTGCTGGCTCACGGCGAGCAGCGCTTCCTCGAGCGGCAGGCCGGACTGGGTCAGCGTCGCGAGCTGCCGCGTGAGGAGCGCGAGTTCCGATGCCGAGATGCCGCGCCGCAGCGTGAGGGTCGTGGTCTGGCGGCTCTCCTTGCGTGCGACCTCGGTGACCTTGACCGGCAGGAGTTGCCGCTCGCGCAGCATCTGGCGGACGTGTTTCGGCGTATCGCCTTCCAGCAGGCCCTTGGACTCCTTGCCGGCCTTGTCGATCGCGACGAACTCGAACGCACCCATTTGTCCCGGGCCCCGCGCCTCAGTCGGAGCGCGTTACGCGCAGTACTTCTTCGAGCGTCGTGTCGCCGTTCAGGACGCGGCGCCGCCCGTCGTCCCTGATGCTCGGCGTCATTGTTCGCGCGTGGCGCTCGAGCTGCTGTTCGCTGGCGCCGTCGTGGATCATCGTGCGCATCGTGTCGTCCACGGCAATGACTTCGTAGATGCCCGTGCGGCCGTGGAAACCGGCGCTGCCCTCGACGCCGGCACGGTAGAGCGTCGGCGGATTGGCGGGATCGAGCTGCAGTGTAGTGCACTCGTAGTCGCGCGCGGTGAAGGGGACGCGCGTGTCCGGGTCGAGCACGCGCACCAGGCGCTGGGCGATCACGCCGATCAGGCTGGATGACAGCAGGAACGGCTCTACGCCCATGTCCCGCAGGCGGGTGACGGCGCCGACCGCAGTGTTGGTGTGCAGGGTCGACAACACGAGGTGACCGGTCAGGCTCGCCTGGACGGCGATCTCCGCAGTCTCGAGGTCGCGGATCTCGCCGACCATGACGACGTCCGGGTCCTGCCGCA
>JBFJUJ010000057.1:0-13301 GCA_041624755.1 Woeseia sp.
CGATGCTCGAGTTCGACGGTGACGAGGCGCTCTTCGCCGCAGAGCGGGGCGGCGAGCCACTGTCCGTCCGGTCCCGCGACGCAGGAGCCGCCGTCCGCCATCACCTCGTCGGCCGCGGCGGCGAGTTCCGCGTAGTGCGGCAGCCCGGCGTCGATATCGGACCGGCGCATCAGGCCGCAGACGGAGACGGCGAACGAGCGGCTCTCGGCCGCGATGAAGCGGGTGATGTCCTCGGTGTTGCGGCGGTTTCCCGGCCAGATCGCGACGTGCAGGTCCTCGCCCCCGGCGTACAGCGCGGCTCGCGCCAGCGGCAGCCAGTTCTCCCAGCAGTTCAGCCCGCCGACCGTAAACGCCCCGAGCCGGTGCGTCCTGAGACCGTGGCCGTCGCCGTTGGCCCAGACGAGGCGCTCCTCGTAGGTCGGCACGAGCTTGCGATGCACGGAGCGGATTCGGCCGCCGCGATCGACATAGACCATCGAGCAGAACACGCTGTGGCCGCGCGCCGGGCTGCGTTCGATCACGCCGACGTAGACGGCGATATCCAGCGCCGCGGCGCGCCGGCACAGCGGCTCGAGGTCCCCGCCCTCGATGTCGACGGACTGCGCTACGTAGTGTGCGAACAGCGATTTCTGCAGCGCGGATTCGAAGCGCGCGCCGTCCGTGCGTTCGACCCAGAACGGATAGCCGGGCAGCAGCGCCTCGCCGAACGCGACCAGCGTGCAGCCCGCTTCCGCGGCCCTGTCGAGCCAGCCGAGAATCTTGGCAAGCGTCGCGTCGCGGTCGAGCCAGCAGGGCGCGATCTGCGCCAGGCCGACCGTCAGGTTTCCATCCTGGTCGTGCATCGGGCCTACCTCCGACGGCGCCTGGACGGCGTCCGGCGGCGCGAGGATAGCATGCACGCAGGACGGCAACTTGCAGTTACGGCGCTTTGTTCTGTTAAATGTCCAGTCTGGTCCGCGCCCGGACCGGAAAAAAGGGGGGATAGCACATGCAAGGACTCATGATGGACACGCCGCTGCTCGTGTCGTTGATTCTCAAACACGCAGATCGCAATTACCCCGACCGGGAAATCGTGTCGATCACCGGCGACAATCCTTCGCACCGCTACACCTTCGCCGATTGCTGCCGGCGCGCGCGGCAGCTGGCGAGCGCGCTCGACGGCCTGGGACTCGAGCACGGCGACCGGGTCGCCACGCTGGCCTGGAACGACTACCGGCATCTCGAAGCCTATTACGCGATCGGCGGCGCGGGCTACGTGTGCCATACGATCAACCCGCGGCTTTTCCCGGAACAGCTCACGTTCATCATCAATCACGCGGAAGACAGGTGGCTCATGACCGATCCTCTCTTCCTGCCGCTGCTCGAGAAACTCGCGCCGCACACGAAGGGCCTCAAGGGCTACATCGTCATGACCGACGAGGACCACATGCCGGAGACGACGCTGGACAACGTCGTCTGCTACGAGACGCTGGTCGCGGGCGGCGACGAGAACTACGACTGGCCGGAGCTCGACGAGCGCTCGGCCGTCGGCCTTTGCTACACGTCCGGCACGACCGGCGATCCCAAGGGCGTGCTCTACAATCATCGGTCGCAGGTGCTGCACGCGATGGCCGGCATTTCGCCCGACGGCCTCGGCTGCTCGAACCGGGACATCGTGCTGCCGGTCGTCCCGCTGTTCCACGTGAACGCCTGGGGTACGCCGTATTCGGCCTTCATGGTCGGCGCGAAGCTCGTTTATCCCGGCCCGAAAATGGGCGACGGCGAGACGCTCTACCGCCTGATGGAGCAGGAGAAAGTCACCGTCGCGCTGGGCGTGCCGACCGTCTGGCTGTCCCTGCTGGAATACTGCCGGAAAGCGGGCAAGCGCCTCGACTGCCTGGAGCGCACCTCCATCGGCGGCGCGGCCGTACCCGAGTCGATGATCCGCGAATTCCTCGAGAAGCACGACGTCGAGGTGACCCAGGGCTGGGGCATGACCGAGATGAGCCCGCTGGGCACGGTCAACACGCCGAAGGCCGGCATGGAACACCTGTCGGTCGACGAGATGATCAAGCTGAAGACCAAGGCCGGCCGCGTGCTGTTCGGCGTGGAGATGCGCATCGTCGACGACGACGGCAACGAGCTGCCCTGGGACGGCAAAGCGTTCGGCGCCCTGCAGGTGCGCGGGCCCTGGATCTGCAGCGCCTACTTCAAGCTCGAGAGCGAAACCGACTCGCATACCGCGGACGGCTGGTTCAAGACCGGCGACGTCGCGACGATCGATCCCGACGGCTTCATGAGCATCACCGATCGCACCAAGGACGTGATCAAATCGGGCGGCGAGTGGATCAGCTCGATCGAGATCGAGAACATCGCGGTCGGCCACCCGGGCGTCGCCGAGGCGGCGGTGATCGGCGTGCATCATCCGAAATGGTCGGAGCGGCCGATACTGATCGTCGTCCGCAGCGAGGGCGAAGAGCCCGGCCGCAAGGACATCCTCGACTTCCTGGACGGCAAGATCGCCAAGTGGTGGATGCCGGACGACGTGCTGTTCGTGGACGAGATCCCGCACACGGCGACCGGGAAGATCAAGAAGACGGAATTGCGCAAACAGTTCGCCGATTACACGATCCCCGAGAAATCGGCCTGATCGGCCTCCTCACTGCAGGTAGCCTGATGACGAAAATTCATGAATGCTGATGAAGGGCGCCTGTTCGGCGTAAAGGTCCTCGTGTACGGCGCGGCGAACGGTATCGGCGAGGCCGTGGCCCGGACCTGCGCGCGCCACGCTGCCGAGATCGTAGCCGTGGACGGTTCGTCGTCCGACATCGAGTCCCGTTTCGGCGGCGTATCGCAGGTGACCGGCCTCGCGCTGCCGCAGGGCGGGGCCGACGCGAACGAGGTCATCAGCGCCGCCGCGCAGCGGCTCGACGGCCTCGACGTCGTCATCGTCTGCGGCGGGCTGCAGCCGGACCGGCCGATCGGCGACGCGGCCGCCCAGGACCGGGTCGTCGGCGGCAGGCTCGCCGACCTGAGGCGCTACTTCGACGCGGCGCTGCCGAGGCTCAAGCGCAGCCCGGGCGGCCGCTTCATCGTCGTCGGACTGTTGCGCAGCGCGTTCTCGCGAGACGCCCAGATACTCTACGAGAGCTCCGAGCAGTCGCTCGCGGAGACGATCCGCGAGCTCGCCGCCGACAGCGGCCAGCTCGGCATCACGGTGAACTACGTCCAGCCGGGCGCGATCATGACGCCGGAGAGCCGCCGGGTATTCGTCGAGGACAAGGAGCTGCGGGATTACTGCATCCGGCGGTCGGCGGCGCGCCGGCTCGGCGAGCCGCTGGACGTGGCCCGGGTCGTGCTGTTCCTCGCGAGCGACGACGCCACCTTCGTCAGCGGAACCGGTGTCGCGGTCGACGGCGGCCGCGCGTCCTGACGGGGCAGCAGGGCGGCATCGCCGCCCGCGCGCCGTGAATTCGCCGCCACTCCCGATTCGGCCGTGAGGTCCCCATGCACCCGGTACTCGACGATCTGCTGCACCTGCTCGAACTCGAACGCATAGAAGACAACATTTTCCGCGGCGAGAGCCGCGACATCGGCAGCGCGCAGGTATTCGGCGGCCAGGTGCTCGGCCAGGCGCTGTCCGCCGCCCACCTCACGGTGGACGGCCGCACCGCGCACTCGCTGCACGCCTACTTCCTGCGTCGCGGAGACGTCCGCGCGCCGATCGTCTACGACGTCGATCGCGCGCGCGACGGCGGCAGCTTCTCGGTCCGCCGCGTGGTCGCGATACAGCACGGCCGGCCCATCTTCAACCTTGCGGCATCCTTCCAGGTGCCGGAGGAGGGGCTGGAGCACCAGGATGCCATGCCGTCCGTACCGGGGCCCGACGGCCTCCGTGAACTCACGGACATTCCGCCGGACAGGCTCGCGGAGCTGCCGGAGAAAATGCGCCGCTTCCTGACCGACAAGCGGCCGTTCGAGTTCCGCCCGGTGCAGGCCCCGGCCTTCGACGTGGCCGAGAAGCTGCCGCCCGTGCGCCAGGTCTGGATCCGCGCCGTCGACCGCCTGCCCGATTCGCTGGCGCTGCACCAGAACCTGCTCGCCTACGTTTCGGACTACGAGCTCCTCGGCACCAGCACGCTGCCGCACGGTCTGCGTTTCGGCCGCGGTAACGTCATGATGGCGAGTCTCGACCACGGCCTCTGGTTCCACCGGGCGTTTCGCGTCGACGACTGGCTGCTGTACTCGCTCGAGAGCCCGAACGCGTCGGGCGCCCGCGGCTACGCCCGCGGCCAGTTCTTCACGCAGGCCGGCGTGCTCGTCGCGTCGAGCGCGCAGGAGGGCCTGGTGCGCCTCGTCGACGAAGAGCGCGCGCGCCGTTCCCCGGAACCCCGGCTGCAGGTCTAGCGGGCAGCCGCGCGTTGCCGTTTCCTCGTCCGGCCCGGCGACTGCCGCCGGTCGAGGCCGGTCAGGGCACCAGTCCGTAGCGGCGAGCTTCGGCTTCCGTGAGCAGGCGAATGTCGTCGAACGGGACGGCGAACATCGCGTCGACCAGCTCGGGGCTCACGCCGACGCTGTCGAAATAATGCTCGAGCTGTCGGCGCACCCTGACGATGCTCGAATTGCCGACGCTCGAGTCATAGCGCATGTTTTGCCGGTTGTATTGCCCCGGGCGATGTATGCCGAGGCGCGAGGGCAGCGCAGGGTCGTCGTATTCGTCGAACAGCGCGTAACGACTGAAGCCCGCCGCGAACAGGATGACGCAGGCGCTGAAGCAGACGGCCGTCTCCGCTTCGTCGATCGTCGTCATTACGCCGCGCGCCTGACGGCGGTAGAGCTCGTGCTCACGGATGATCCGCGCCATGCGCAGCGCGGCCTGGGAGTCACCGCCCTTGGAGTTCAGCACGATGCGGGTCGGCACCGCCGGCCAGTCGAGCAGCGCGTCGGAGACTTCCGCGAACAGCGCGGCTCCCTGCTGGTTCAGCGTGCCGCGGATGCGTACGACCACGAGGCACTCGTCGGGCCCGGCCGGCGGGGCCGTCTTCAGCAGGTCGGGTCCCGGGAAGTACCAGTCACAGCCGTTGCTGTCGCGGCCGTATTCGGACTCGACGTAGATGCCGGTGCGCGGGGCATCGCGGAGCAGGTCCGCCCTCGCGGGCGCGGCACAGAGCAGGATGGCGACACAGGCGAGCAGCCCGCACGGCAGCTTGTCAGCGCGTGGACCCATCGGCGCCGTCACCGCCCGGCATCAGTCGGCGCCGGCGGCCGGCCGGGGCGCGAGGCCATCGCGGAAGCGCGCACCGTTGGCGACGTAGACCGCGGCGGATTCGGCGAGGCGTGCGCGCTCCTCGCGGTCGAGCTCGCGCACGACGCGCGCCGGCGAACCGACGATCAGCACGCCGTCCGGGAACTGCTTGCCCTCGGTGACCAGTGCGTTCGCGCCGAGCAGGCAGTCCCGCCCGATCCTCGCGCCGTTCAGGACCGTGGCGCCGATACCGACCAGGCTGCCGTCGCCGACGGCGCAGCCGTGCAGCACGGCGCGATGGCCGATCGTCACGCGCTCGCCGACCGTGAGGCGCAGTCCCGGGTCGGTATGCAGGATGGCGCCGTCCTGGACGTTGCTGTCGGCGCCGATCTCGATCCAGTCGTTGTCGCCGCGCAGCGTCGCGCCGAACCACACGCTGGTCCGCGGGCCCAGGCGCACGCGGCCGATGACGCGCGCATCGGCTGCGACGTAGTGGCCGTTGCCTTCCAGTACCGGGCAGTCGTCGCCGAGCGCGAGGATCATCCCGCTTTGGCCTGGTTGGCGACCGCCGCCGCGGCCGCCGCTACCGCGTCCGGATCGCCGAGGAAGCGTCGCGAGCGCGGCTTCAGCGTGTCGTCCAGATCGTAGAGCATCGGGATGCCCGTCGGGATGTTGAAGCCCACGATATCCTCCTCGGACACGTCGTCGAGCATCTTGACCAGCGCGCGCAGGCTGTTGCCGTGGGCCGCGACCAGCACGTTGCGCCCGGCGGCGAGTTCCGGTGCCAGGCGCTCCTCCCAGCACGGCCTGACGCGGTCCAGCGTCGTCTTCAGCGATTCCGTGCCCGGCAGGCCCTCGATGCCGGCGTAGCGCGGGTCGTGCGACGGGTGGCGCTCGTCCCCGGGCTCGAGCGGCGGCGGCGGGGTCGCGTAGCTGCGGCGCCAGACGAGCACCTGCTCGTCGCCGTACTTCGCCGCGGTCTCGGCCTTGTTCAGTCCCTGCAGCGCGCCGTAATGGCGCTCGTTCAGCCGCCAGTCGCGGATGACGGGGATCCACATCCGGTCCATCTCGTCGAGCATCAGCCACAGCGTCCGAATGGCGCGCTTCAGCACCGACGTGTAGGCGATGTCGATGTCGAAATCGAGGTCGCGCACGGTCCTGCCCGCGGCAATGGCCTCGTCGCGCCCCTTCTCGGTGAGGTCGACGTCGGTCCAGCCGGTGAACAGGTTCTTCAGGTTCCAGTCGCTCTGTCCGTGGCGGCAGAGTACGAGTTTGCCTGGCATGTCAGCTCCGGTGTCGTATGGCGGCACACGGCCGCGTGTGTGTCTGTGCGTAGCGCATCAGTCGGAAATCAGTCGCCGCAGCTCCTGCGCGGCCACGGACAGCGTCGCGAAGTCCGCTCCCCCCCGCAGCTTCATCTCCGACAGGATCGCGTCGTATTTCTGGACGCTCGCTGCCCGCGCCCTCATCCAGTCCTCGTAGTCGTCGAGCGGCATCGTGTCCTTGCAGGCGGACAGGATCTTGACCGCCAGGTCGCGTCGCGCGCGGTAGAACTCGTCGCGCAGGTTGCTGCGCGCCATGGCCTGCCAGCGGCCCTCGACCACCAGGCTCTCGGTGTTGCGATGCAGCCATACGATACCCAGGCGTTCGCTCAGGCGCGCGTACGTCCGCGCGGTGTCCATGACGTCGGTGCCGTAGTGCACCGACAGGTCCGCGATGTCCAGCGCGCCACGTGTCAGCAACAGGCCGGCCATCTTGCGCGCCAGCGGCTCCGGCACCCGCATGGTGGCGAGTTCCGTGGCAGCGACACGCTGTCGCTGCTTGCCGGCGCCGACGACGATGCTGTTGGCGCCGCGATAGACGCGCTTCATCGGGGCCTTGAGTCGCTCGACCGTGGCGACGATCTCGAGTTCGTCGCCGTAGCGATCGACCAGCCAGTAGCAGGCGTGACGCAGCGTGCGACTGATGTCGAACAGCATGGTCTGCTGGACCCCGGCCGGGATCTGGTTGTCGAGCGACTCGATCTCGCGCCAGATCGCGCTTGCCTGGCACAGCTCGCGAGCGATGACGTAGGCGCGCGCGACGGTCACCGTCGATACCCCGCTATCCTGCTGCAGCCGCTTGACGAACACCGGCCCCATGCGGTTGACGATATTGTTCGCGATCAGCGTCGCGAGGATCTCGCGGCTCAGCCGGTGCTTCGGGATCAGGTCCTTGTAGCGGCGGCGCAGCACGGCAGGAAAGTAGCGCTGCGGGTCCGTCGTCAGGAAGTCCTCGAGCGTCGACGGCGACGCCGTCAGGCCGTTGTACAGGTCGATCTTCGCGTAGCTCAGGACGACGGCGATCTCCGGCCGGGTCATGCCCTGCTTGCGCTGGCGGCGCTCCTCGATCTCCGCTTCGTCCGGCAGGAATTCCAGGTCGCGATCGAGCAGCCCGGTCTTCTCGAGATTGGTGATCAGGCGAGCGGTCTCGTCGAGCCGCTCGCGAGCGCGTGCCTCCATCATGCTGATCGACTGCGTCTGCAGGTAGTTGCTGCGCAGCACGAACGCCGCGACGTCGTCGGTCATTTCCGCGAGCAGCTTGTTGCGGCGGGGACGCGTCAGGCCCTTCTCCTGCTCCGCGGCGCGCAGCAGGATCTTGATGTTGACCTCGCGATCGGAGCTGTCCACGCCGGCCGAATTGTCGATGAAATCCGTGTTGACACGCCCGCCGTTCAGGCTGTATTCGATGCGCGCGCGCTGCGTCAGGCCGAGGTTGCCGCCTTCGCCGATGACCTTGCAGCGCAGTTCGTTCGCGTTGACGCGCACCGCGTCGTTGCTGCGGTCGCCGACGTCGGCGTTGCTTTCCGTGCTGGCCTTGACATAGGTGCCTATGCCGCCGTTCCAGAGCAGGTCCACCTGCATCTTGAGGATCGCGCGAATCAGTTCCAGCGGGCGCAGGGTCGTGACTCGCGCATCGAAGAGCTTGCGCATCTCCGGCGAAAGCCTGATCTGCTTGGCCTGCCGGGAGAACACGCCGCCGCCCTTGGAGATCAGTTTCTCGTCGTAATCGGTCCAGCTCGAACGCGGCAGTTTGAACAGACGTTCGCGCTCGCGAAAGCTCACCGCCATGTCGGGATCGGGATCGATGAAGATGTGCTGGTGATTGAAGGCTGCGATCAGCCTGATCTTCGTCGACAGCAACATGCCGTTGCCGAACACGTCGCCGCTCATGTCGCCGATGCCGGCGACGGTGAAGGGATCGGCCTGCGTATCGAGATCTTTCTCGCGGAAGTGCCGCTTGACTGCCTCCCAGGCGCCGCGCGCGGTGATTCCCATTTTCTTGTGGTCATAGCCGGCCGAGCCGCCGGAGGCGAAGGCGTCGTCGAGCCAGAAACCGTATTCGGCAGAGATGGCATTGGCGATGTCGGAGAACGTCGCGGTGCCCTTGTCGGCGGCAACGACGAGGTACGGGTCCTCGCCGTCGCGGCAGACGACGTCCGGCGGCGCGACGACCTTCCCGTCGACCACGTTGTCGGTAACGTCGAGCAGTCCACGGATGAAGGTCTCGTAGCAGGCGATGCCTTCTTTCAGGATGGCATCGCGGTCGCCGTCGGGCAGGCGCTTGGGAACGAAGCCGCCCTTGGCTCCGGTCGGCACGATAACGGTGTTCTTGACGACCTGGGCTTTCATCAGGCCCAGCACCTCGGTGCGGAAATCCTCGCGTCGGTCCGACCAGCGCAGCCCGCCGCGCGCCACAGCGCCGCCGCGCAGGTGAACGCCCTCGACCTCCGGTGTGTACACGAAAATCTCGAAGCGCGGCTTCGGCAGCGGCGCTTCCGGCAGCAGGCCGGGCTGCAGCTTGATCGACAGTCGCGGCTTCGGCCGGCCGTCGCCGTCCCTCTGGAAGTAATTGGTGCGCAGCGTCGCGCCGATCGCGCCCGAGAATGCCGTCAGGATGCGGTCCTCGTCGAGGTTGCGAGCGCGCGCGATCGACCGCTGGATGGCGGCGACGATCACCTCCAGCTCCACTTTGCGCTTTTTCGCCGACACGGACGGATCGAACTGCAGCTCGAATTGTTCGACCAGGTTGCGCGCGACGCCGGCGTGGGCGGAGAGTACGTCCTCCATGTAGTTCTGGCTGAAGGGTATGCCGAGCTGCTGCAGGTACTTGGCGTAGCAGCGCACCAGCGCGACCTGGCGCCAGTCGAGCCCGGCCTTGAGGATCAGCGCGTTGAAGCCGTCATTCTCCGCACTGCCGGTGAGCGCGTGATGGAAGCCGTCCCCGAATCGTTTGGCCGCCTCGTCGAGGTCGAGCTCCTCGGTGCCGGGATAGCGCAATTCGAAGTCCTGTATCCAGAACGTGCCGCTCGAGCGCGGCTCCACCTTGTACGGGCGTTCGCTGTGCACCTGCGTGCCCATGTCCTCGAGGATCGGCAGGACATGCGACAGGAGCAGGGGCACTTCCTTGCAGAACGTGAGGAAGTTGAGCTGCCCCGGCTGCGCGTTCTTCGTGCGGTGCAGCAGCAGGTAGTTGTTGTGGTTGCCTTTGATCAGGTCGTCCATCCGCTTGACGTCGAGGCAGGCGACCGCCGGCTCGACGTCCGCCTCGTAGGCGGCCGGGAAGGCCTCGCTGAACTCGCGGAACAGCAGAGGGCCCTCGTCCTGCCCGAACCGGTTGATCAGCTCCTCGCGCAGCTTGTCTCGCCAGGTGACGACAGCTTCCACGATCGATTCTTCTATACGCTTCATGCTGATACGCGGGCGATCGCCTACGTTCGTGCGCACGATCAGGTGCACCCTGGCGAGCGGGGAATCCGAGATCTGGACGCTGGTGTCGACCGCATGGCCGTCGAATGCATCCAGCAGTATGCGCTCGATGCGGCGGCGCACCGTCGTCGTGTACTTCTCGCGCGGCACGAAGACGATGCAGGAGAAGAAACGCCGGAAAGCGTCGCGCCGCAGGAAGAATTTGACGCGGTGTCGATCCTGCAGGTTCAGGATGCCGCTGCTGGTCCGCACCAGGTCGTGCACGGTGCTCTGGAAGAGCTCGTCGCGCGGGAAGGTGTCGAGAATATGCAGCAGCGACTTGCCGCGGTGCCCGGAAGGGTCGACGTGCGAGCGTTCCAGCACGCGACTCACCTTCAGCCGCAGCAGCGGGATGTTGCGCGGGTTCTCACTGTAGGCTACGGACGTGAACAGGCCGATGAAACGCAGCTCGCCAACCGGGTTGCCGTCCTTGTCGAATTTCTTGACGCCGACGTAGTCGAGGTAGCTCGGGCGGTGGACCGTCGAACGCGAGTTCGCCTTGGTGATGATCAGCCAGTTCTTCGAGCGCGCATGGCGGCGCATGACCTGCGACAGCTCGACCGTCTTGCCGCCGCGATCCTCGTTGGCGAGCAGACCCAGCCCGCTGCCGCGCCTGGGTTTCAGGAACAGCCTGGACTTGCGCGACTGGAGATCGTATTCGCGGTAGCCGAGGAAGGTGAAGTGGTCGTCGACCATCCATTGCAGCAGCTCGCGGCTCTCCTCGCGTACGTCCTCGTCGGCGCCGGACGGACCGTAGCGCATCGCCTCCTTCGCCTCGAGCATCTTCGCGCGCATTGCCTGCCAGTCGCGGACAGCGACGCGCACGTCGGCGAGGACCCGCTGTATCTCGTGTTCGAGTACGCGCAGATGCTGCGCATCGGCCTCGCGATCGACCGCAAAGCGCACCCAGGATTCCACCACGCCTTTCTTCGACCCCGGCTCGAGCAGCTTGCGGATACGGCCGGCCGGTGTCCTGTCGATGTGCAGCACCGGATGCACCGTCATGTGGATCGTCAGGCCGGAGCGATTGATTGCAGACGACACCGAATCGACGAGAAACGGCATGTTGTCATTGATCATCTCGACGATCGTGAACTGCGAGTCGTAGCCGTGTTTGCCTTCCGACGGGTTGAAGACGCGCAGCAGGGCCTCGCCCGGCTTGCGCACGCGGCCGAAATCGAGATGGGAGATTGCGGCCCGCGCCATGATCGAGGAGGAGCGTTCCTGCAGGTCCTCGACCGGCACGTTACCGTAGTACTGGCGCAGCCAGGAGTCGACTTGCGCACGTGTTGCCAGGGTCTTCGACCGTGGCCTAGAGGCAATGATCTCCTCGAGAAGCTGATCCGTCAGGTCGCCGATGCGGCGATGCGGCTTGTTGGGCACGTCTGGCACTCCGGCCGGAGGTCGAGTGATACGCCTGCGCTGTCGGACGAGACTCTATACCGGATCGGCGGCGGTTTTCCAGCTTGTGCTGCGTCCGCCCTCCGGGGGGTGCATGTGCGGCAGGGAGAAAGTCTCTACAATGATCGCACCGGTCAACGGACAAGGCCATGAAACGACGCAAACTGGAGCCGTCGATCCACACCAAGCTGGATCGCGACAGCGACTACACCGCCTACCTGCGCCTCGACAAGCTGCTCGACGCGCAGGCGCCGCTGTCCGATCCTCCGCACCACGACGAGCTGCTGTTCATCATCCAGCACCAGGTCTCCGAACTCTGGATCAAGCTCATCATCCACGAGGTCGAAGCCGCGATTGACGACCTGCGCGACGACGACCTGCCGCCCGCGGTCAAGAAGCTGGCGCGGGTGAAGCACATCCAGAACCAGATGTACAACCAGTGGATCGTGCTGGATACACTGACGCCGAGCGAATACGCGCAGTTCCGCAAGGTCTTCGGGCAGGCCTCCGGCCTGCAGTCGCCGCAGTACCGGCTGCTCGAGTTCCTGCTTGGCAACAAGAACAGCTCGATGTTGCAGGTCTACGAGCAGCAGCCTGAATGGCACGCCCGGCTCCGGCAGGCGCTCGCCGAGCCGGCGCTGTTCGACGAGTTCCTCGCCTACCTCGCCCGGCATGGGCTGCCGGTCCCGCAACGCGTACTCGAGCGTGACTTCAGTCGCCCGCGCGACGATGACGACGATGTCGTCGGCGTGCTGACGACGATCTACCGCGAGCCGCGGACCTACTGGGCCGACTACGAGATGTGCGAGGCGCTGATGGATGTCGCCAACAATTTCCAGTTCTGGCGCTTCCACCACATGAAGACGGTCGAGCGGATCATCGGCCACAAGCCCGGAACCGGCGGCTCATCCGGCGTGCAGTTCCTGAAACGGGCGATCGAGGTGGAGTTCTTCCCGGAGCTGATCCGCGTGCGGACGGAAATGGCCGACTGACGGCGTCCCGGAGTCAGTCGAGCGGCGCGCCGATGTGCTGCGCCTTGTCGAGCAGCCGGTCCATGACGGTATTGAGGGTCTCGACTTCTTTGGCGCTCAGTCCCTCGAGCAGCATGTCCTCGATGCCGAGCGCCAGCGGCGCGATCTCTTCGAGCACCCTGAGCCCCTGGTCGGACAGCGTCAGGATCGAGCGCCGCCGGTCCGCGTCGGCGAATTCGCGGTGCACGCGACCATTCTTGATCAGCTTGGTCACGGCGCGGCTCACGGCGACCTTGTCCATCAGCGTGCGCTCGGCAACTTCCACCGCCGAGAGTCCCGGGAAACGGCCGAGGATGACGATGACGCGCCATTCGGGGATCGTCAGCCCGAAGCGATTGGCGTAGACCGTCGCGATGGAATTGCTCACGCAGTGCGACAGGATCGCCAGCCGATAGGGCAGGAATTTCTCGAGGATCAGCTCGCGCTGTGCTTCAGATTTGGCCGCGGCTCCGGCTCGGGTGTCCACTTGGGGCCTTCCTGCTCTTTCGGGGTCCCGGACGATGATACTGCAAGCCCGGGGAATTCCAAAAGCCGCAGGGGCGTCAGGCGCGGTGAGGAGCGTGCAGGTACTCCTCCGACTGCATCTCGCTCAGGCGGCTGACCGTGCGCCGGAACTCGAAGCGCAGGCGGCGCCCGCGGTAGAGCTCGGCGGCGCCGGCCGCCGCGGCCACGACCAGCTTGACGCGACGGTCGTAGAACTCGTCCACGACGGCGATGAAGCGGCGCGCCGCGTCGTCGTGCGTCGCGGTCAGGAGCGGCACACCGGACAGGATGACGGTGGGGTACCAGCGCGCGATCTCTATGTAATCGTTCTGCCCGCGCGGGCCGCGGCAGAGTTCATCGAAGCTGAACCAGGCG
>JBFJUJ010000058.1:0-13173 GCA_041624755.1 Woeseia sp.
CGAGGCGATAGACGTGAACGGCGAGCGCAGCCGGCAACGCGATGTCCATCCTCGCGGCCAGTCCGCGGGCTTCGGCCCCGACGCCGAGTGCGCCCGTGTAGAGCAGCGGTTTGTCGATCTGCCAGCCCGCATCCCGGAAGGTCTTGCCGATCGAGGCGCCAGCGCGGATCCGGCGATCCTCGGCCGCCAGCGCGGGCCGGGGAGCCTGCTCGAAGCGCACCAGCGCCAGTGTCCGCGTTATCGCGCGGCCGTTGTGCCGGCTCTCGAGGCTCGTGATGCGCCAGCGCGCGTCCTGGGCGATGACCGTCACCGCGTAGCTGCCGTATCGCGCGGCGATGCGCTCGCTGTTGAGCTCGGGCACCGCGCAGGCCGCGAGCAGGCCGAGGACGGGGAGCAGGGCGCGCACCGGGCGGCGGCGCCTGCGGTATGCCGGGGGCTCGACCATGATGGCGCGCACTGTACCGCGGTTCGCAGAACGGCGCTGCGCCGGCCGCGTACCCGGGCTTGCGGGTATAATCGCGGCCTGACCGAAGTCAGCCGGAGTCGGGGATGGCCGAACCCCTGCATTGCTATCGCTGCGGCGCGTCGCTCGACGCGCTGTCCCTGCCGCTGTCGCGCCAGGACCTCTGCCCGGACTGCGGCCATTACCTGCACGTGTGCCGCATGTGCCGGTCCTGGGACCCGCAGGTAGCCAGGCAGTGCCGCGAGGACGACGCCGACGAAGTCATGGACAAGGAGAAAGCCAACTTCTGCGACTGGTTCGTGCCGTCGCCGGGACGCTTCGACGATGCTGCCGCGGGCGATCGCGCCCGGGCCGAGCGGAAGCTTGCAGCGCTGTTCGGTAGTGACGAGGCGCAGGCCGACGACGAAGACGCAGCGACCCGCGCCGCAGAGGATCTGTTCCGCTGACCCGAAGCCCGCGATGACGCAAGCCTCCAGCGAATACCGCGACGCCGACGCGCTCGTCGTACTGTCCGGCGGACAGGACTCGACGACCTGCCTGTACTGGGCGCTCGAGCGTTTCGCGTCCGTGCGCACGCTGACCTTCGATTACGGCCAGCGGCACATGATCGAGATCGACTGCGCGCGCCGCGTCGCGGAACACGCCGGCGTTCCTCATCTCGTGCTGCCGGTCGACTCGCTGGCCGCTCTCGGCGGCAGCGCCCTGACCGACGAAGCCATGGAGGTGCCCCGCGGCGAAGCGGCCGCCGGCAGCCTGCCGAGCACCTTTGTGCCCGGGCGCAACCTGTTGTTCCTGACGCTCGCCGCGGCCTATGCCTGGCAACACGACATCCTGCACCTCGTTACCGGCGTTGCGCAGACGGACTACAGCGGCTACCCCGATTGTCGCGCCGAAACCATCGCGGCGCTGCAGCGCGCCCTGCGTCTCGGCATGGAGCGCGACTTCGTCATACTGACACCGCTCATGCACCTGTCGAAGAAGGAGACGGTGCTGCTCGCGCGCGACACGGGCGGGCTCGACGCCATGGCCCTGACACATACCTGCTACAACGGCCTGCGGCCACCCTGCGGCGAATGCCCGGCGTGCATCCTGCGCGCTCGTGGCTTTGCTGCCGCCGGCATCGCCGATCCGCTGCTCGCGACGTGACCTACTCGGTCAAGGAAATGCATTACACGCTGCAGGGCGAGGGCGCGCGCACCGGCCGCGCCGCGGTGTTCCTGCGCTTCGCCGGGTGCAACCTGTGGAGCGGCCGCGAGCGCGACCGCGCGACGGCTGTGTGCAATTTCTGCGACACCGATTTCGTCGGCACGGACGGGATCGGCGGCGGCAAATTCGCGACCGCCGTAGAGCTCGCCGCAGCCGTGCGAGCCTGCTGGCCCGAACACGCAGATGGCAAACCCTATGTCGTATGCACGGGCGGCGAACCGCTCTTGCAGCTCGACGAACCCGCGATCGCCGCGCTGCACGCTGCGGGCTTCGAGATCGCGATCGAGACCAACGGGACCCTGCCAGCGCCGGAATCCATCGACTGGATCTGCGTCAGCCCCAAAGCGGCAGCGCGCGTGGTGCAAAGACGCGGCAATGAGCTGAAGCTGGTCTATCCGCAGCGGGAACCCGAGGCACAGCCGGAGCGCTTCCGCGACCTCGCGTTCGACCATTTCTTCCTGCAGCCGCTGGACGACGGCCGCCGGGCGGAGCACGTCCGCGCGGCCATCGACTATTGCCTCGAGCACCCGCAGTGGCGCCTGAGCCTGCAGACCCACAAGATCGTCGGCATCGCCTGACGGTGCGCATGACGCAAACGCACCGCATCGCCCGCCTGTTCGTCGCCTTCGCGGCGGGGGCACTGCTTGCCTGGTACGCCTACGATCGCAGCACCGACCCCGAGCCGCGCCGCCAGCGAGTCGCAGAGGAGGCCGTCGTGCTCGCGGCCCGCGGCATTCTCGAGGATTACGTGGCGCTCGGCCGCGAGCTCGAGATCGTCGATCCGCTGGCGCCGGACCGCAAGGTCGGCAAGGTCTACATCTATCCGACCGCCGACGGCTGGCAGGTATCGGGGCACTACCGGCGTGCCGGTGAGCAGCGCTGGCACGCGTGGCTCATGACGCTGGATGCGCAAGAGGCGCTGCTCTCGCTCAGTGCCCAGGACGACTCGGCGGAGCTTTCGGCGCTGGCCGCGAGCGACGAGCGCTTCTCCGCGGTACCCTGAGTCGACCGCCGGGCAGAGCGGGCGAGCCGGGTTCTGTCGGCCGCCGCAGCCTGCGAGCTCCGCCGCGGACGGCGCCGCTGGCGAATGTCTCTAGGGACCGGCGACGTTGCGCACGGCGTTGCCGGCCGTGCGTGCCGCGCGCTCTTCGTGCTGCCATTCGAGCACGTTGAGCTCGATGAACACGAAGGCCACTAGCCACAGGAATGCGTCCCAGAAATCGACGAAGTCGCCCTTGACGCCCCAGTAGACCGCGGCGACCAGCAGGATGGAGTACAGGACGTACTTCGCAGCGTTGCTGAAGGTCAGCACGAGGCCCTGCAGGCGACCGCGGCACTGCAGCTGCACGTCGGTTTCGAGCAGCGCCACGACCCCGAGCCAGACGCCGGCGTTGATCACGTCGACCCAGGCGAGGCGCACGATGTCCCGATAGCCGTCGAGATCCACCACCGCGGTCAGTCCGGCAAGCCGCATGAACTCGCCCGCCCGGGTGATCGCGGCGCAGTTGTCCGCGAGGATCGGCACGTACTCGTCGAGATCCGCAGCGTAGACCCAGCCGCGCGCAGCGAGCTCGCAGAGATCGCTGACGCCCGCAAGAGGCATGGCGCGCAGCAGGAACAGCAGCTTGGCGAGATAGCCGAAGAAGGCGGAGACGATGATCACGTAGCACAGCGCGCGCACGATCTGCAGCGTCCAGCTCACCTTGCGCGTGAAATGGCGGTCCTCGAGCACATAGGTCTCGAGCTCGAAGACCAGGAGCAGCACGACCCAGGCGGCGGTGTCGATCGTCGCGGCGAAGCCTTCGATGATGTCGCTGAACGCGATGCCGCCGGAGAAGCGGTGTGCCGACGCCGCCCATTCCTCGGCGAAGAACAGGGCGATATTCAGGGTCAGCAGGGCATAGACCGTGTACTTGAACAGCCGGAAGAGCGTGAATCGGTTCACGTCTTCGGGTCAGCAGGGTTCGCCCGCGCCTGCCGGCCCCAGGCACTCATTCCGTGGCATAGGCGGTAACCCGATCGGTCTCGACGCCGGCGTAGTAGATCCAGACGTTCTCCTCGCCGGTCAGCAGCTCGATGTATTTCGGGTGCACGAACAGGTTCTCGCGGCCGGACTTCAGTTCCTTGAGCACGCCGATCTCGCTCAACTGTTTCAGGTAGACAGAGGCGGTCTGGCGCTTGGCGATGCCGGCATCGACGAGGTTGCCGATGCGGCAGTAGGGCTGCTTGAAGAGTTCGACGACCAGTTCCCAGGTGTAGATCTTCGGCAGCCTGGCCTGCACGTACTCGGCGGTGTGCTGCATGAGTTCGCGGATCGACTTGATCTTGTCGGTGGTCCACACGCAGGTCTCCTCGACGCCCGTGAGCATGTACAGGATCCAGTCTTCCCAGAGCTGCCGCCGGGTGACTTCCAGGAGCAGCCGGTAATAATCGCTCTTGGTGCGGATGATATAGCGACTCAGGTAGAGGATGGGCGAGTCGAGCAGGCCTTGCTCGACGAGGAACAGGATATTCAGGATTCGGCCGGTGCGCCCGTTGCCGTCGGCGAACGGGTGAATGGCCTCGAACTGGTAGTGCTGCACGGCCATGCGCACCAGCGGGTCGACCTCGGTCGCGCGATGCATGAAGTCCTGCCAGTTGTCGAGCAGGGCCTGCAGCCGCTTCTGACCTTCGGGCGGCGTGTAAATGACTTCGCCGGTGGCTCGACTCTTCAGGTTTGTTCCAGAATCAGCTCGAATATCAAGCTCTAAGTCTTTAATAGTACTGCATATATGTATGGCCATATCCGTGGTCAGCATGCGCCGCTGCACCATCTTGGAGCCTTCGTAGAGCGCCGCGCGATAGCGCAGCGCCTCCTTCGTGGCGGCGTCCGCCTTGTCCTCGGCGATGTCGGCGTATTCGAACAACTTGTCCGTGGTCGTGACGATGTTCTCGATCTCCGAGCTGGCGCGGGCCTCGAGCAGGGGCAGGGCATGCACCAGGATCGCGGCATTCGGGATCAACTCGGCCGCCTGCTTGAGCTCGGCGAGCGCGACGCGGGCCTCGATGCACCGCTTCAGGATTGGCGTGGTTTCCACGCGGCCGACCATCGGCGGCAACGGCGGCAGGTCGTTATAGGGCCGCGTGGGGTCGAATTCGCTCATGGTTGCTTGCTCCTCGGGGCGTTCGGCTCCGAACCTGTCGATTGGTGGGGATTTTATCGACATATCTCTCGAACCTGTCGATCCCATCGACACGTCCGGGCTTCGTGTCGAAAGTATCGCGTTTTTTCGACATGATCCGAGTATATGTCGAGTATATGTCGACGCCATCGACACGACCGTGACGCAGTCCACCCGTGCGGAGCCGTTTACCGGCTTATGTCAAACCGGAGTCAGTCGGTCCCGCGCTGCGGGTAGTCGAGCACGAAGCCCACGTGCGCGCGTACGCCGGTCAGCAGGGCGCCTTCCCAGGCGTCGAACATGGGCGAATGGTTGGGCGCGGCGGCGCCGGCCGGCACGCCGGGCCTGTTGACCCCGAGCATCAGGTACAGGCCGGGGATGCGCTCCTGGAACAGCGCGAAGTCCTCGGCGCCGGTGATCGGCGTGTGTTCCAGCACGCGGTCCTCGCCCGCGGCCCAGACGAGCGTCGGCATCATGCGCCTGAGCAGCTCGGGGTGGTTACCGGTCACCGGCGCATAGCCGTCGATGACGATCTCCGCGCTGGCGCCGGCCGCCTCCGCAATGCTCTGCACGGTATTGCGGAGCTTCGCGTGCAGCGCCTCGCGCACGCCGACGTCGAAGGTGCGGATCGTTCCGGACATCTCGACGTCGTCGGGGATGATATTGCCGCGCACGCCGCCGTGGATACTGCCGATCGTGATGACGGCGGGACCGCGGGTGATGTCGAGCTGGCGGCTCGGGATGGCCTGCAGCGCCGTCATGACCTGCGCGGAGACGAAGATCGGGTCGACGCCGGCCCACGGCGCCGAGCCGTGCGTCTGCCGGCCCGTGATACGTATGTACAGGTTGTCCGCGGCGGCCATGAAGCCCCCGGAGCGGTAGTTCAGCGTGCCGCTGCCGACCGGCCAGGCGTGCAGGCCGAAGATCGCTTCCGGCGCCGCCGGACCGTCGAGCACGCCCTCGTCGATCATCAGCGCGGCACCGCCGCGCTCACCGGCAGGCGCCCCTTCCTCGGCCGGCTGGAAGATGAATTTCACGGTTCCTGCAACCTGGTCACGATGTTTCGCCAGCACCTCGGCGGCACCCATCAGCATCGCGACGTGGGTGTCGTGGCCACAGGCATGCATGACGTAGACCTCCTGCCCGTTGTACTCGCCGCGTGCCTCGGAGGCGAATGGCAGCCCGGTCTGCTCGCGCACCGGCAGCGCGTCCATGTCGGCACGCAGCGCGACGACCGGGCCCGGCTTGCCGCCGGTCAGCGTCCCGACGACACCGGTGTGCGCGATACCGGTCTCGACCGAGTCGAAGTCCAGCGACCGCAGGTGCTCGGCGACGATCTTCGCGGTGCGGAATTCGCGATTGGACAGCTCCGGGTGTTCGTGGAAGTCGCGCCGCCAGGCGATGACCCGCGGCTCGACGTCCGCGAGCGTGTCCTCGAGCAGGCTTTTCGCATCCTCGGCGCCGGCCGCGGCGGAGAACAGGACGAACGTGACGATGGCGGACAGGCGCTGCATGCCGGGTCTCCTCGGGTCGATGGTCACAGACGCGCCACTATAGCAAAGGCCTGGCATCAGCCTGCCGCGTCGCAAACTGGAGACATTGTTGCGCCTGCGACAGACGTTTTATGCTCGGCCGGACGGTGCCTGAGCCTGCAACGCGACGCGGAGGACGCCGATGCCCCGTAACCGATCAAGCCTCGCAACACCGGCCCTGTGCTCACTGCTGCTCGGCGCCTGCGGCGGCGGCAGCGACGTCGCCGTTACCCCGGAGCCGCCCGGCAATCCGCCGCCGCAGGCGGCGGAGATTACGCTCATGTCGGTGTTCACGCGGCTGAGCTTCAACGCGCCGGTGGCGCTGCTGCAGGCGCCGGACGACGAATCACGCTGGTTCGTGGTGCAGCAGGACGGGCGGATATTTACGTTCCCCAACCAGGCCGATCCGGCGCCGGGCGAGGTGTCCCTGTTCGCCGACCTGAGCGCGCGGGTGGACGACTCGGCGAGCGAGGCGGGCCTGCTGGGCATGGCCTTCCATCCGGATTTCGCGGCTAACGGCGAGGTCTACCTGTCATATACCGGCTTCGGCGCGCCGCTGTTCGAGTCGGTCATCGCCCGCTACACGGTCGCGGCGGGCGGGCAGACGCTCGACACAGGGTCCGAGCAGCGCCTGCTGACGCTGCCGCAATCCCGCAGCAACCACAACGGCGGCCACATCGCCTTCGGGCCCGACGGCCTCCTGTACGCGGCATTCGGCGACGGCGGCGGCGGCAACGACCCCGACGACAACGGCCAGGACACGACCAACCTGTACGGCACCATCGTGCGCATCGATGTCGACGGCGCGCCGCCCTACACGATTCCGGCGGGCAACCCCTTCGCCGGCAATACCGAGTGCGCACAGGGCAGTGGCACGCTCGACTGTCCCGAGATCTACGCCTTCGGCCTGCGCAACACCTGGCGATTCAGCTTCGACCGGCAGGGCGGCGCGCTGTGGGCCGGCGACGTCGGCCAGGGCGCCTGGGAGGAGATCGACCGCATCGAAGCGGGCGGCAACTACGGCTGGCCGCTCTGCGAGGGTGCCCACCCGCTGGGCGGCGACGCGTCGCAGCCCTGCGGCGTGAGCGGTCTCGTCGACCCGGTCACCGAGTACGGGCGCGCAATCGGCCGCTCCGTCACGGGCGGCTTCGTGTACCGCGGGAGCGCGCTGCCCGGACTCGTCGGTAGTTACCTGTTTGCGGATTTCGTGACCGGGGCCGTGCTCTCGGTACCCGCGGCCGCGGCGCCGGGCATCGCGGCCGACGAACGCCTCGCGAGCAACCTGAACGTCGTGTCGTTCGCCGAGGACCGCGCAGGCGAGCTGTACCTGCTCGACTACGGCGGCACGATCCATCAGGTCGTCGCGGCACCCTGAGGCTGGTGCGGCGCGGCACCGGTCACGTCGCCCGGCGGAGGGGTGCGGTCCGGCAGCAGGAACTGCTCGCGCGCGAGCGCAGTGGACAGTCGCGACCCGGAATACCGCGCGGATCAGTCGCGCACCGGTCCCCGTGATTCCTTGAGCCGCGCGCGATGCGCCTTGTCCCGCAGCCGCTGCTCCCGGGAGCGTGGCGGCGGCCGGGTGGGCCTGCGCGGCTTCTCCGGCCTGCGGGCCCGCAGTATCAGCCCCCGCAGGCGCTCCAGCGCGTCACGCCGGTTTTGCTCGCGGTTGCGAAAGCGCTGCGCCTTGATGACGACCAGGCCGTCGCGGCCGACGCGCCGGTCGCGCAGTTCGAGCAGGCGGATCCTGACGTCGTCGGGCAGTGACTGCGACCGGCGGCTGTCGAAGCGCAGGTGCACCGCGCTTTCGACCTTGTTGACGTTCTGCCCGCCGGCGCCCTGCGCCCGTATCGCCGATATCTCGATCTCAGCCAGCGGTATCGACAGGCCGTCGTCGATCTCGAGCACGGTGCGCTCACTCACTCCCACGCCGACCAGACCGGCCGGCAGCCCGAGGGCAGCGGCGCGCAGCGCCCCAGCTCGGCCCAGGGCGTTCCCGGCCGGTGAAAGTCGGAGCCGACCGAGGCGAGCAGGCCGGCGTCGCCGGCAAGCGCCGCCAGCCGGGACGTCAGCTTTGCGTCCTGCCGCCCGGAGACCACTTCGACAGCCCGCCCGCCGGCGGCGCGGAAATCGGCGAGCAGCTCATTGAGGCGTGTCCAGGTGAGGCCGTAGTGCGACGGATGGGCGAGTACGGCGACGCCGCCGGCAGACCGGATCCAGCCGATGACCTCAGTCAACGATGCCCATTCGCTGCGCACGTCCCCGGCCTTGCCCGGGCCGAGGTAGCGACGGAATGCCTGTCGCATGTCTTTCGCCTGCCCCTCGGCCACGAGGTGGCGGGCGAAATGCGGCCGGCCGATACCGGCGTCGCCTGCGATGGCGGCAACCGCGGGCAGCGGATCGGGCAGGCCCAGCCGCACAAGGCGCGCGGCGATCTTCGCCGCCCGCCGACCGCGCGCGTCCTGCTGGCGACGAATGCCCCGTTCGAGTTCGCCGCTGGCGACGTCGATGGCGAGACCGACGACGTGTACGCCGGTCTTGCGCCAGCATGTCGACAGCTCGATGCCGGGGACCAGCGAGATACTGCCCGTCGACTGCAGTGATTCGAGGGCAGCCACCGTGTCGTGGTCGGTAATCGCGAGGTGGGTCACGCCGCGCACGGTCGCCAGGGCGAGCAGCTCGGCGGGCTCGAGCTCGCCGTCCGACGCGGTCGTGTGCGTGTGCAGGTCGGCCAGCATCTGCGCACTTCAGCACACTGCGGCCGCTGCCGGCAAGCTGGCCGATGTGTGAGAATGTCCGCCGCAGCCGTTGCTGCGGACCGGAACCGACGTGCTACTGCGCAACATCATCCTGCTCGCGACCTGCCAGATGATCTCCGCTTCGGGGTCGATCGTGCTGGTAACCCTCGGTGGCATCGTCGGCACGGCCCTGAGCAGTAACAAGGCGCTCGCCACGCTGCCGGTGTCGATGATGGTCGTCAGCGTCGCCGCCAGCGCGATCCCGGCCTCGATGCTGATGCGCCGCATCGGCCGCAAGGCCGGCTTCGCGCTGGCCGCGCTGGCCGCAAGCGGCGCCTGGCTGATCGCTGCCCGGGCGCTGTGGACCGAGAGTTTCGCGTGGTTCACGGTCGCCGGCGCCGTCTACGGCATCAACATGGCGTTCACCCAGCAGTACCGCTATGCCGCCGCCGAGAGCGTCGCACCGCGCTACGTCGGGCGGGCCATATCCCTTACGCTGCTCGGTGCGATCGGTGGCGCCGTGGTCGGCAGCGAACTCGTCACGCGCGGCGCCGACTGGCTGCCGGACGTACCCTTCGCCGGCACCGTACTCGCGCTCGCCGGCCTGCACGTCCTGCAGGCACTGCTCTTCGTCCTGCTCGGCCCGCTGCGCGGCGAGGGCGCCACAGTCGCGTCCGGCAGCGGCAGGCCGCTCGGGACGCTGCTGCGCCAGCCGCTGCTGCTGGTCGCGGTGCTCGGCGGCACCGCGGCTTACGGCATCATGTCGCTGATCATGACGGCAACGCCGATCAGCATGCACGTGAGCGATGGTTATTCCCTGCAGGAGACCTCGGCTGTCATCCGCAGTCACGTCATCGCCATGTATCTGCCGTCGCTGGTTTCCGGACTGCTGATCGACAGGCTGGGAACCGTTCGCCTGATGGCGACCGGAGCCATGGCGCTTGCCGCTGCCTGCCTCGTCGGCCTGCAGGGGCAGAGCATCCTGCACTACTGGTCTGCGCTGGTGCTGCTCGGCGTCGGCTGGAATTTCCTGTACGTCGGGGGCACGACGATGCTGACGCTGACCTATACGCTCGCAGAGCGGTTCCGCGTGCAGGCGATGAACGACTTCACCGTGTTCGGCACCGCGGCGGTCGGCTCGCTGCTCGCGGCCACCGTGGTGCATCTCTACGGCTGGCTGACGCTCGTGCTCGTGCCGCTGCCGCTGCTCGCGGTCACGCTCACCGGGCTCTACCTCGTACGCCGCGACCCCCTGATCCGCAAGTCCGCGCCGCAAACCGCCTGAGACGTCAATCGAGCTTCCGCAACACCGCGCGGACGTCATCGCGGGCAACGTCGATGGCGGCCGAGATGCGCTGCGCCGCGACGTCGTCGCTGCCGAGGCCGGCCCAGTCGTCCCGCCAGGTCTCGAGCAGTCTGGCCGTGGCTGCGGCGGCGGGCTGCGGCGTCAGCGTGCCGAGATCGCGGATGACGAGTACGATGGCCCAGCCCTCGCGTGGACTGCCGCGCTGCGCGTCGCGCTCGTAGTGACTGAAGAACACCACCTCGTCGAGCTCACCGAGCTTGAGCAGCAGCTCGACGCCGGCCGTGCGGACGTTGCGGTTGGCCTCGGTCTTTTCGTTGCGCCAGGTGTTGTAGGCGAGGCTCGTGAGTGCGACCACCAGGCTGATCAGGGCGACGGAATGACGCTGAAGCTGGTCTCTGAAGCGCATGCTGCCTTCTCCGCGGCGGGCGCCTCGAGCAGGGTGCCGCAGGCATAACGATAGCATGCCGCAGGCGCGGCGGGCCCGGGAGCGGACCGGCCGCGTGCGGCAGGAGACCTGCGGCTAGCGGTTCAGAAGAAGTTGAAGTGCAGGCCGAGCGAGATGACCGGCCAGGCCTTGTAATCCTCGCCCTCGTCCTCGAGCTCCTGGCGCTCGGTTTCCAGGGCCTGCTGGAACAGGGGATCGGCAGCAAGCGTACCGTCGGCCGTCAGTGCAACCGTCGGCGAGCCCTGCCACAGGACGCCGAGGTCGAGATTCAGGCCGAGCCGGTTGAGCAGCTCGAAGTCGAAGCCGATGCCGAGGTACGGCGACGGGCTGTCGAAGCCCAGTTCGGCCTGCAATGTCCCGACTTCGTCGCGGGTGAAGCTCTGGCCGCCGACGACATAGCCGATCGCATCGTCGCTGGTCATGCGAAGCTTGTTCTCATTGTTGAAAGCCCCGACCGACAGCCGCATCGGGCTCAGCGGGAAGCGCAGGTTCGCCGTCGCATAGAACGAATCGAGTTCGAGGGTCGCGGTGTAGGGAATGCCGGCCTGCGCGCCGTCGTCGTCGAAATCGAAGCGGTTCATGCCGGCGCGGAAGTCGATCCACGGAATAGGCTGCCAGCGCGCTTCCACGCCCAGCCCCAGGGTGCCGGCCTTGGCGCCGAACCAGAGGTTGTCGTTGGCCGAGGCCTGGTTGCCCGCCAGGAGCAGGGCGACGACACAAACGGGAATCGTCAGTTTTTTCATAGCAGTATCCGGTTGCCTTCAGGGGCGGCAAGTCGATTTCGTTGCGGCAGCCTAAACCGCACTGATCCCGGGAACTGTGAGGCCGGTCACGCTTGGGCCGGCCAATCCGGCCCCGACCCGCAATTTCCGCCCGTTTCCGTGACGCCGGCACGCCGTTAACGTCGCCGAGCGGCAGGCGTCGCTGCCCGGCCGGGTCGTACATCGTAAGCCCGGGGCCGTGGCAGGGACATGACCGGCAGCCTGCCGCCGGCCACCGAGTAAGCGGGTCGATCCGCAGGACGGCCTCGCGACGGGCGCCGGGCGCTCAGTCGACGCTGTCCGGCAGGCGCCGGAAATCGTCGCGGCTCCTCACCGCGCAGTCCGGGCAGGCGAATCGCTCGGGCAGCGACAGGAAGCGCGTGCCGGGCGGGTACCCCTCGTCCTCGTCACCGACGGCTTCGTCGAAGCGGTAGCCGCACTCCGGGCATTCGTAACAGGCCATCGCGGCGCGGCCGGAGCGGCTTCAGGCGGCAACCCCGTAGCGCTTTTCCAGGTCCGCGCGGCGGGACGGATCGACGTTGACCTTGCCGAGATCGTTGCCGACATGGGGCAGGTTCATCAGGCGGCGGTCCATGACCCGGAACCACAGCGGCGGCACCCAGGCCAGCAGGTAGCAGCCGAAATATCCCGTGGGCAGCGACGGCAGGTCCGGGAAGTGCCGCAGCGACTGGAAGCGGCGCAGGGGATGCGCATGGTGGTCGGAATGACGCTCGAGGTGGAACAGCGACAGGTTGCTGACGACGTGGTTGCTGTTCCACGAGTGATGCGGCTCGCAGCGCTCGTAGCGACCGTTGTGATCGCGCTGCCGCAGGAGGCCGTAGTGTTCGATGTAATTGGCGCTCGTCAGCTGCCACCAGGCGACCAGGTTGTGGATCGCGAGGAACGGGATCATGACGAGCCCGAAAGCGACGACCAGCGCCCCCTGCAGCACCAGCGACAGCGCGAGCGAGCGGAGTATCCGGTTGTCCGTGTGCCAGGCAGGGCGCCCGCGGCGATCCAGTCGCTCCCGCTCCAGCGACCAGGCGCGGCGCAGTGCGCCCGGAATCTCGCGCAGCGCGAAGCGGTAGATGGATTCGCCCATGCGGGCGCTGGCGCAGTCCTCGGGCGTGGCGACATCGCGGTGGTGGCCGCGATTGTGATCGATCGTGAAATGGCCGTACATCGGGATCGCGAGGGCGAAGCGCGACAGCGCACGCTCGAGCCGCGAGCGTTTGTGGCCGAGTTCGTGGCCGGTGTTGATGGCGAGCCCGCTGGTCATGCCCGCGACGATCGCCAGCGCGAGGAACGCCCAGGCGCTGAGCGACTGCGTGCCGGCCCACCACGCGGCGCCGTACAGTGCGACGAGGTGCAGCGGCACGACGGCGTAGGTCAGCCAGCGGTAGTAGGGGTCGCGCTCGAGTTCGAGGACCACTTCCTCGGGCGGATTGTTTTCGTCCTCGCCGACCAGGCTGTCGAGCAGCGGCCCGCCGATGTAGGTCAGCGCCACCGGCAGCAGCAGCCACGCCTCCGTGCCGGTGAGCGCGTGCAGGCCGATGCCGACGAA
>JBFJUJ010000059.1:0-13165 GCA_041624755.1 Woeseia sp.
CCTCCGGCTGCTCGTCCTGCTCCAGCCGGTCGATGAATCTCGCAACGATCTGCCGTGTCGTTGCGGACAAGCTAATATGCATCGCCGTCGAGACGCCTTCGAGAAACTCGTGCTGGCCACCGCGCAGGTTGACGGTCCGGTTGACCCAGCGGTCGTCGGCCAGGTGAAAGTGGCCGGTTCGATCGGCGCTGTTCAACCCGCCGCCTGCCGATCTGAGAACCTGCGCTGCGACGGGAATGCCCTGTTCGTTTGGCGCCGTCGCCGGCGCCGTGGTTTCCTCGATGAAGCGCTGCAGGATCAGACGCATGACGCCGGACACGCTGACGCCCATTTCCAGTGCGAGCTGCCGCAGCAGGTCGTATTGTTCGCGGCGCAGGTTGACGCGAAGTGGCACCCAGGCGTGGTTGCCATTGCCGGGCACTGACGGCGGCGATTTCCTGCGCTGCGGCCCGCGTTCGCGAGCGACTGCGACGGCCGTCGAGCGCTCCTGCCGCTGGAGCGAGAGTAGCGCGAGAGCAGCCAGCAACAGCAGCAGCGGGTCCGTGCTCTCGGGCGTGTGCCCGGCGAACCTCGTCTGCGCGAACTCGATCAGTGCGACGAGCACGAAGGCCGCGCCGAGGCTCAGGGCCTTGGGCACGGACAGGTGACCGAGCAGGTAGACGAGGCCGCCGTACAGGAAGACCTTTTCGGCGGCCGACTGCGCATTGACGTACATCGAACCGCCGAGGAAGCCGTGGAACGGCAGCCAGTTGAAGTCCACCGCTACTGCGCGCGGCACGAAGGGCGCCAGACCCCCGAGCACGAGCGCGGCGCCCAGGATGCCGAGGATCGCGACTTCCGGACGTCGCAACCGGCCGGCCAGGGGCCACAGCAGCACGGCGAGCCCGGCCCCAACCACGTTGGCACGGCCGACCGAGTTGCTGACAATCAGCACCTCGAGGAACAGAACCGCGACGACCACTGCCGGCAGCAAGCGGTCGAGCCTGTCCTCCGGCCGCATGCGGCGCAGCAGCCAGGCGACGAGCAGCCAGGCGGCGAAGTCGCTGAGGGCGCCGACCGCAGTGAATTCGCCGAACACGAGCGGCCTGACGCTGTCCTTGATCAACTGCAGGTCCAGCGACGGCACAAACGGAATCAAGCGGTAGATGAGCCAGGTCGCGACGAGGCTCGCCGGCGCGAGCGCGGCGCTGCCGATCCCGGCCCCCGGCAGCACGGCGAAACGCCGCATCCCGAGGGCCAGAAGCGCGCCTCCGGCGGTGCCGGCGAGATTCCAGACGACGTCCTGCAGGTTCTCGTCCCGGGACGGCAGGAAGAGCTGCAGGATCTGCAGCGCAAGGGCGAACAGGACGCCGACGAGGCAGACATAAAGGAAGGCACTCACCGGCGCGCCGGCGCTGCGCAGCGCCAGCAGCCCGGTGAAACCGAACGGCAGGAACAGCAGGAGATTCCCGAGCATGTCGCCGCGGCCCGGCGTGCCGCAGCAGGTCAGCAGGAACGCGTGAATCGCGTCCGGGCCCGCCAGCGACGCCTGGAAATCGAACGGGTAGATCGATCCGAGGGTCGCGACGACGATGAACGCGATCCAGAGATACTTCATTGGGCGCCGGATTTTCGCAGTGCGGGCATCTGCGATCCTGTTATTGGCTCTAGCCGCCGATTATGCGAGAAACCAGGCAACATAAAAACAGGCCTGCCCCTCACGGCGGCACGCAGAGCGAAAGGCGGCTGTTCGGGCTGCTGCTGCCGCCGGTGGCACGATATGTCGCATCGGCGCGCGCTGCGGCGTGACCGCTTGGTGGTATAGTTCCGCGACACACTGCTTGGGATCGACACCGGGGCCGGCCCGCTTGGACCAGATTTTAACGCTCGCCAGGGACTACGCTCAGGTCGCCATCGACTTCCTGAAGCAGCCCGACGTCCTCATCCAGTTCGGCCTCATCGTCGTCCTGTTCTTCCCGGCCCTGCTGCTGTCGCGGCGGGTCGAGCCGTGGCTCGAGGAAAAGGCGCGAAAAATCAAGGGGATGCCGGGCCTGCTGCGCCTGATCGTTGCGCTGCTCAGGCGCATGGAATGGGTCTTCTTCTCGATCCTGCTCGGCGTCGCCTACCTCGCGACGAGCCTGTCGCCGGTCCCGGCCAGCAATTATTTCGTCTACAGCGCGATGGCGCTGTCGATCGCATGGCTGCTGATCTCCGTCGTGTCGCACGTCATCCGCAGCCGGGCGCTCGGCAAGCTGTTCTCGATCGTGGCCTGGGCCTATGTCGCCGCCGTGATCCTCGGCGTGGCCGACGACATCGCCGAGATGATGTCCGCGGAACTGTTCAACATCGGCGGCAGGCCGCTGACCCTGCTCGGCATGATCCAGGCCGTCCTGTTCCTCGGCATCACGCTGTGGGTTGCGCTGGCTACCGGCAACTTCCTGGATCGTCGCGTGCAGCAGGTCGACGAACTCACGCCGTCGCTGCGCGTGCTGATCGGCAAGATCATGCGCATCGCGCTGCTCGTCTTCGCCTTCCTGGTCGCGATGTCGAGTCTCGGCATCAACCTGACCGCGCTGACGGTACTGTCCGGCGCCGTCGGCGTCGGCATCGGCTTCGGCCTGCAGAAGGTGGTGTCGAACTTCATCTCCGGCATCATCATCCTGCTCGACCGGTCCATCAAGCCGGGCGACACGATCTCCCTCGGCGAGACCTTCGGCTGGATACGCGAACTGCGCGCGCGCTTCGTCTCCGTCATTACGCGCGACGGGCGCGAATACCTGATACCGAACGAGGACTTCATCACCCGCGAGGTGATCAACTGGTCGTTCTCGGACGAATACGTGCGCCTCGACGTACCGTTCGGCGTGGCGTACAGCTCCGATCCGCACGAAGTGACGCGCCTGGCGATCGAGGCGGCCGGCGGGGTGGGCCGGGTCGATTCCCGATTTAATCCGCCCGTCTGCTGGATGACGGAGTTCGGCGATTCGTCGATCAATTTCCTGCTGCGTTTCTGGATCTCCGACCCGCAGAAGGGGCTCACCAACATCCGCGGCCAGGTGCTGCTGGCACTGTGGGACACGTTCAAGGAGCACGGCATCAGCATCCCGTTCCCGCACCGCGAGGTCATCATGAAGACGCCGGTTACCATCGCCCGGTCGCCGGGTTCGACAGTCTGAAGGCGATTCGTGACGCTCACGAATTTCAATTACGCCGTCGGCGACTACTGCGATGAACTGATCGCGCCCGACGGCACGCCGCGACCACACGCGGCGCGGCTCGTCAGCTATTTCGACGCGATGGAGCCGCGCGAGCTGGTCGAGCGGCAGCGCGCGGCGAACAGCACCATCGCCGATATGGGCATCAGCTTCACGGTCTACTCGGAGGGCGACAACATCGATCGCGCCTGGCCGCTCGACATCATCCCGCGGGCGATGGCAGGCAGCGAATGGGACCGCATCGAGGAAGGCCTCGTGCAGCGGCTCAAGGCGCTCAATCTCTTCATCGACGACCTGTACAACGACCGGCGCATCATTCGCGACAAGGTCGTGCCGGCCGACATCATCGACAGCTCGAACAACTATCTCGAGGCCTGCCGGGGTTTCAGCCCGCGGCACGGCGTGTGGGCGAACGTCTGCGGCTCCGACCTCGTCCGCGACCGCGACGGTACCGTGTACGTGCTGGAAGACAACCTGCGCGTGCCCTCCGGGGTGGCCTACATGCTGGAGAACCGCACCGTCATCAAGCGCGTGTTCCCGTCGCTGTTCGGCAACCTCAACATCCGATCGGTCGCCGAGTACCCGACACAGCTCTCCGCGATGCTCGAATCCATCGCGCCGCCGGAGCGCGCCGACAGCGCGGAGATCGTCGTGCTGACACCCGGCATCTACAATTCGGCGTATTTCGAGCACAGCCTGCTCGCGCGGACGATGGGCGCGGAGCTCGTCGAGGGCGGTGACCTGACGGTCGGCGACGACGACTGTGTCTACATGCATACGATCGACGGCCTCAGGCGCGTCGATACCGTCTACCGCCGGATAGACGATACCTTCATGGATCCGGAGGCGTTCCGTCCGGACTCGATGCTCGGCGTCCCCGGCCTCCTGCGCGCCTGGCGCGCCGGCAAGGTCGGCATCGCGAACGCGCCGGGCTCCGGCGTTGCGGACGACAAGGTCGTCTACACGTACGTGCCTGACATCATCCGCTACTACCTCGGCGAGGACGCCATAATCCCGAACGTGCCGACCTGGCGCTGCTCGGACCCGGCGCACCTCGATCACGTGCTGGCGAACATCGCCGACCTCGTCGTCAAGCCGGCGAACGAATCGGGCGGCTACGGCATGCTGGTCGGTCCGCATGCGACGCGTGCCGACCACGAGCAGTTCCGCCGTCGCCTCGCGGCCGATCCCCGCAACTACATCGCGCAGCCGACGCTGTCGCTGTCGACCGCGCCGACGCTGTGCGGCGACGTGCTGGAGCCGCGGCACCTGGACCTCAGGCCGTTCATCCTGCAGGGCGAGGACGTCTCGGTCACGGCCGGTGGCCTGACCCGGGTCGCGCTGCGCAAGGGCTCGCTGGTGGTCAATTCGTCGCAGGGCGGCGGCAGCAAGGACACCTGGATCATCGAGGACGCGGACTGATGCTGTCGCGCGCCGCGGAGCGGGTCTACTGGAGCGGGCGCTATCTCGAGCGCGCGGAGAATACGGCACGCATCGTGCAGCAGTACTCGCAGCTGCTGCTCGACCTGCCGCCGGAAGTCGGCGTGGACTGGCGCGAGCTGATCCGCATCTTCGGCGTCGCCGACTCCTTCGCCGCGCGCGGCGCGGACGACGACGAGACGGCGATCCTGCAGTTCCTGCTGGCCGAGCGCGACGGCGCCTGTTCGCTGGCGTACTCGGTGCAGATGGCGCGCGAGAACATCCGCAACACCCGCGACCTGCTGCCGCAGGAAGCCTGGGAAAACATCAATGAACTGTACCGCTTCACGCGCGACAGCCTCGCGCTGGCGGCGGCCGGAGAGAACCGCTTCGAGGTGCTTGCCGAGTGTATCGGCCGCTGCCAGCAGATCAACGGCATCCTGCTCGGCACGATGAGCTACCTGAGCCCGCATCACTTCCTGACGCTCGGCCAGAGCGTCGAGCGTGCGGACATGACGAGCCGCATCATCGACGTCGCGGCCGCCTACATCCAGAAGAACGAGCAGCTCGTGCGGCGCTACGGCTCGACGCTGTGGACCAACGTGCTGAAATCGGTCAGCGGTTTCCAGATGTACCGCCAGTACCAGCAGCCGCAGGTCGACGGCCTGCGGGTCATCGAGTTCCTGCTTTTCGACCCGGCATTCCCGCGCGCCATCCGCGCCTGCATCGATTCTGCGCTCGAGAGCAGCGAGGCGCTGCCGCGGTCCGCGGACACGGCCGCGTCGCTCAAGTCGGTGCAGCACGTGCTGGATTCGTCCGTCGTGTCGGGCATGGACGCCGCCGGCATCAGTGCCCTGATGGACGACCTGCAGAAGCGGCTCGCCGGCGCCCACCGGTCAGTCGCGGCTACCTGGTTCCTGTAGTGGAACTCCAATGAGAGCGATGCACTGCCGCTGCGGGCAGCCGGTCTTTTTCGACAATCACAGCTGCGCCGCCTGCGGCAGGCTGCTCGCCTTCGATCCGGTGCGGCTCGAGATGCAGGCCGAGGAGACACCGGGTTCCGGCCTGTCCTTCTGCAGCAACCGCGAGGGGCCGAGCAACTGCAACTGGCTGGCGGACCCGGAAGGTGGCGGCCTGTGTCTCTCCTGCCGCTTGAGCCGCGTGATCCCCGCGCTGTCCAAGCGCGCCAATCGCGAACGCTGGCGCAAGCTCGAGACGGCGAAGCGGCGACTGATCTATGACCTGCTGCAGAACGGCCTGCCGGTCGATCCCGCGCGCCTCGGCTTCGTGTTCAAGGAGGATCGCCGCACCAATCCCTACGTGCACGACGATCACGTCGGCACCGGCCACGCGAGCGGCGTCATCACGATCAATGCCGCCGAGGCGGACGACGTGTTCCGTGCGCAGATGCGCATCGAGATGAACGAGCGGGTGCGCACGCTGCTCGGGCATTTCCGCCACGAATCCGGGCATTATTATTTCGACGAAGTGGTCGATGCCGGCAATCGCGACGAGGCGCGGGCGCTGTTCGGCGACGAGTCGGCGGACTACGCAGAGGCGCTGGACCGCCATTACCGCGACGGTCCGCCGCCGGACTGGTACGCGCGGTACGTTTCCGCCTATGCCTCGGCGCATCCGGCGGAGGACTGGGCCGAGTGCTGGGCGCACTACCTGCACATCCGCGCGGTACTCGACGTCGCCGCCTACTATGGCCTGGTGACGGACCTGAATTCGCAGAACTGGTACCCGAAATTCGTCGAGCTGGTGCTGGCGCTCAACGAGATCGTGCGCAGCCTCGGGCAGGCCGACGTCTATCCGTTCGTTCTCACGCAGCCGGTCGTCGACAAGATCGAGTTCGTGCACCGCGCGATCGCCCGCCGGCGCGAGCACGCCGCGGCCTGAGCACCGAGCCTGCAGCGCGCGGCCTAGCGATCGACGATCCGGATGTTCGCCTCCGGCAGCTCGAGCGGCGGCAGCGCGTCGAAGGCGCGCCTCAGGTTCTCTCCCCAGGCCTGCTTGATCGCCTTCAGGTAGGGGTCGTCCTCGTCGAACACGATGTGCACGGGAGTCGCCGGGTTGCCGCTTCGATACAGCAAGACCTCGATCGGCGGCCCGACCGTCGCGTTGCTCTGCATCGTCGAGTCCATCGAGACCAGCCCGCAGCGGGCAACGGTTTCGAGATCCGTGTCGCTGCGGATGATGCGATCGAGGATCGGTCGTCCGTATTTCTGCTCACCGAGCTGCAGGAACGGCGCTCTCTCCATCGGCTCGACGTAGTTGCCCTGCGGATAGATGTGGAACAGGCCGTGTTGATCGCTGCCGATCTGCCCGCCCAGGATAAAGTCTGCATCCGGCGAGAAGCCGTCGGGCCGGTCCTTTTCGGCGTACTTCTTCTGCACCTTGCGACTGACCTGGCCGACGTAGTCGGCGGCCTCGCGCAGGCGCCCGACCGTCGCGAGGCTCAGCTCGGCCTCATCGCGCAGGTCGCGCCGCAGCCGCGCGACGACCGCCTGCGAGGTCGCGAGGTTGCCCGCGCTGAGCAGCGTGAAAAAGCGGCCGGCCGACTCGTCGAAGCGGTGCATCTTGCTGTAGATGCGCAGCTGGTCCACGCCGGCGTTGGTGCGTGAGTCGGAGATGAAGACCAGCCCGGTATCGACCCGGGCGGCGATGCAGTAGGTCATGGTCGGATAATACGCGTGGGCCCGGCGCCTGGGAAAGCGGCGGGCGGCCTCAGAGCAGGGCGGACAGCGCGGTCGCTATCCCCAGGAAGGAGAAGAAGCCGGCGATATCCGTAACGGTCGTCAGCACGATCGAGGAAGACTGCGCCGGGTCCTGGCCGAGGCGGGTCAGCGTGATCGGCACGACCGCGCCGGCGAAGCCGGCGGCTACCATCGCCAGCACCATCGACATGGCGATGACGAGCACCAGCCCGAGCGAGCCGCTCCATAAATAGACGCCGATGCCGCAGGTCACTGCCACCGCGAGCCCGTTCATGAAGCCGACGCTCACTTCCTTCCAGGTGACCCGGAGCATGTGCCGCACGGTGATCTCGCGCAGCGCCAGGCCGCGCATCGTCACCGCGAGCGCCTGCGCGCCCGCATTGCCGGACTGCCCGGCGACGACCGGCAGCAGCACCGCGAGCGCCGTGAAGCGCGCGATGGTTTCCTCGAACAGGCCGACGACGGCGGCGGCCATGAACGCGGTCAGCAGGTTGATCTGCAGCCACGGCAGGCGCTTCCTGACGGCGAACGCCGGTGACGACAGGGCACGCTCGTCCCGGCTGACGCCGACCATCGTCTGTATGTCGACCGACACGTCTTCCTGGATCGCCTGCAGCAGCGTCGCGTGGTAGATGACGCCGAGCAGGCGCCCGTCGATGTCGACGACGGCGAGATCCGCGAGCAGGTGCTTCTCGAGCAGTTCGACGACTTCCTCGCGCGGCGTGATCGGCGTCACCGTCGCGCTGACCGGCGTCGCCAGCGATTGCAGCCGCACGTCGGGCGAGGCGACGGCGATGTCCTGGATGCTCACCTTGCCGCTCAGCCGGTTGTCGTCGTCGACGAGGAACAGGCTGCGGGTGGCGCGCGAGCGCGATGCGCGCAGCCGGGCGAGTGTCTCGCCTGCGGTAGCGGTGCCGCGGTGGTGCACGATACGCGTGTCCATCAGGCGGCCGGCGCTGTCCTCCGGGAACTGCATCAACCGCCGGATCTCGGCGGCCGCTGCCGGGTCGAGGCGCGCGAGCAGCGCTTCGCGTTCGCGTTCGTCGAACAGGTTGAGCAGCCTGAGCGCATCGTTCGGCAGGATCTCGGTCAGGAGCTTCGTGACCAGCTCCGGCGGCAGCTTGCGCAGCAGCTCCGCCGCGACGTTCGGCGTCAGCCGCAGGATTACCGGCGCGAGCACGGTCGCCGGCTGGACGCGCAGCGCCTCGGCGGCTTCGGCAGCCGGCATCGCCTCGACCTGCTGCGCGGCCCGCCACGGGTAATCGAGCAGGAAGCGCCGGTCCAGTGCCTGGATGGCGATTTCGGCGGTGTCATCCATCGGCGTGCTCCCCGTTTTCCGCGGCCGGTCGACCCGCGGTGACCGCCTTGATCAGGCCGCCGCAGACGACGCCGAGCATCGTCAACAGCTGCACCGTCATCGACCCCGACTGCCGGCTGCCGGCGCCCGCTCGATCCGCCAGCCCGCGGCCCAGGCTGGCGCGCGACAGCCCCCCGACCATCGTGCCGGCGCGGCCGGCGACCGGCAGCACCAGGAAGCGGTCCCAGTCGGGATGACTCGCCGCCGAGGCCAGCGACGCGCGGCTCGACAGCGGCACCACGGGTTCCCAGGGCAGGTCGCCGATCGCCGTGTCCGGATCGCTGCGCAGCAGCCGTCCGACCGGCAGCGCACCGACCAGCCTGCCGCTGTCGGCGGCATGCAGGAACACGTGGCTGTCGTCCTCGCTGTGGCGCAGGTAGCGCATTGCTTCCGCGGCGGAGGCGTTTACCGAGAATGCGGGAATGTCCGGGTCGATCCAGGCGCCGACCGAGCCGGCGGGATACTTGAGCGCATTGCGCAGCCGCTGCGCTCGCCGCGACGGCAGCTCGTCGAGCAGCACGGCATGCTGCGCCGCGGGGATCAGCCTGAGCAGCCCGACGCCGTCGTACAGCGGCATCTGCCGCAGGATCGCCGCGGCCTTCGGCGGCGACATCGCGAGCAGCGTGCGTGCTGCACTCCACGACGACATGCGATCGACTACGGCGGCGGCCAGTCGTGTCGGCACGGTCTCGAGGAAGGCGCCGGCGCAGCCGGCGTCGAGGCCGTCCAGAACCTGCGCGGCCGAATCGGGATAGCGATTCAGGTACGCGAGGGTCAGCGTCGGCGACCTACTCATGGTCGCCGGCTCCGGCGATCACCGTGACCTCCTCCTGGAACAGCTTGGCCGGAATCGTGACGCGGCCGTGGTCGGTCGCGAGGATGACGGTCGTGGGCGTGAGTTCGATGACCTGTCCCTCGTGCTCGCCGATGCGGGCATGCTGTCCGGGAGCCAGGTGGGCACGGAGCTGGTGCGCGCCGATCAGGTTGGCGACGAAGGAGCGGGCGCCCAGCCCG
Organism: Woeseia sp.; assembly: GCA_041624755.1. Taxonomy (GTDB): domain Bacteria; phylum Pseudomonadota; class Gammaproteobacteria; order Steroidobacterales; family Woeseiaceae; genus Woeseia. The sequence goes on from JBFJUJ010000059.1 coordinate 9,705, forward strand.
AAGGCGAGTGCGAGACACAGGAGCAGGCCGCCGACGATGACGGCGAACAGTATCGTCAGCATCGTGACGTCGACGCCGATCTGGTCGAGGCCGATGACCAGCGCCGCGAGGAAGATCGCGCCCTGCGCCAGGAAACCGAAGAAGTCGCTCTGCTCCGAGCCGGCCGAGTCGAGCGCCGTCGTGACAAGGTCGCGCGCGGCCGTGCTGACGAGGTAGCCGACCAGCAATATCAGGCCGCCGGCGAGCAGCGACGGCAGGTAGGCGACGATGCGATCGAGCCAGGTCGTGAACAGGTCGAGACGCGCCAGCCTCGCGGCCAGCGCGATCGTGACGAGCAGGACGAGCCAGAAGACAACGTTGCCGATCAGCTTCAGCAGGGCCGGTGAGAGCTTGAGCGGCCGGCCGGCCGCGCCGCGGCGCCGGAAGCGCGCCAGGAACGCATTGAGCCCGGCGCCGAGCCGCAGCGTCGCGGCGCGCATGAGCCGCGCCACTATCCAGCCGATGACCAGCAGCAGGATCGCGCCGGCCAGCCATGGCAGGTAGGCGACGATCTCGCGCAGCGCCGTCTCGGCCTTGAGCGAATCGAAATTGCCGAATAATTCCGTCATCTGAGAGCTTCTCCTGGGTGGGGCAGCGCGTTGGCCGCCCGGCGTGTCCTAGCCCGGCATGAACAGCGTCGCCGGATGCTCCAGCATGCCGCGCAGACGCTGGATCATCTCCGCGGCGTCGTAGCCGTCCACGAAGCGGTGATCGAAAGACGAGGACAGGTTCATCATCAGCCGCACCGCGACCTGGCCGCTGACGACGACCGGCCGCTCGACGGCGCGGTTGACGCCGATGATGCCGACCTCGGGCAGGTTGATGACCGGCGTCGTCACGATGCCGCCGAGCCTGCCGAGGCTGGTGATCGTGATCGTCGAGCCCGTCAGCTCCTCGCGACGGATCGTGTTGTTGCGCGCAGCGTCCGCTACGCGCCCGATCTCGGCCGCGAGCTGCTCGAGCGTGAGCCTTTCTGCGTTCCTGACGACCGGCACCTTCAGCCCGTCGTCCGTCTGCGTTGCGACGCCGAGATGCACCGCGCCGTGCTGCACGATGACATTGCGTTCCTTGTCATAGGTGGCGTTACACTGCGGAAACTCATCGAGCGCGCGGATCAGCGCCAGCGCGATGAACGGCAGCAGCGTGAGCCTCTCGCCCCGCTCCGGGTCCGCGTTGAGGTGCCGGCGCAGCGCCTCGAGTTCGGTGATGTCGATCTCCTCGACGTAGGCGAAATGCGGGATCTCACGTTTCGCCCGCGTCATGCGCTCCGCGATCATGCGCCGCAGGCCGATGACCTTGATCTCTTTCGTCGCGCGAGTCGCCGCCGGCGCCGGGGCACCCGGCCTGCCCTGGCTCTCGAGATATCGGTCGAAGTCCTCGCGCAGGATGCGGCCCCCCGGGCCGCTGCCGGGTACCCGGCTCAGGTCGATGCCGGCCTCCTTCGCGCGCCGCCGGATCGCCGGCGAGGTCATGACGCGGCTGCCGGTCTCGGCCGGTGCCTGAGCGGCGGGCGCAGTCGCGGCGCTCGACGCCGGCCGGTCGGCGCCCGCGCCTGCCGGCTGCTCGCCGGGAGCCGCGGCCTGCTTCTCGCCCGCGTCGCCGTCCCCGACCTTCGCCGCCGCTGCGGCATCGGTATCGAAGACGATCAGCGGCGAGCCGACGGCGATCATGTCGCCGGGCTCGCCCGCCAGTTTCTTTACCGTGCCAGACACCGGCGAAGATATCTCGACGGCCGCCTTGTCGGTCATCATCGTGCCGACGATGTCTTCTTCCGCGACCGCGTCCCCGACCTTGACGTGCCATTCGCCGATCTCGGACTCGACGGTGCCCTCGCCCAGGTCCGGAAGCTTAAAGATATATTCGCTCATCCGGTGCATCCTTCCCGTTAAATCGATCGCCTGCCGATCGCGGCGCTCATCCGGCTTCCATCACGTTGCGAATCCCGGCGGCGAGGCGTTTCTGCCCCGGGAAGTAATTCCACTCGAAGGCGTGCGGATAGGGGGTATCCCAGCCGGCGACCCGCTCGATCGGCGCCTCCAGGTGCCAGAAGCAGTTTTCCTGGATGGTCGCCGTCAGCTCGGCGCCGTAGCCGCTGAAACGCGTCGCCTCGTGCGCGATCATGCAGCGGCCGGTCTTCTTCACCGACTCGGCCAGCGTCGGAATGTCCAGCGGCGCCAGCGTGCGTACGTCGATGATCTCGGCATCCACGCCGGTGAGCTTCGCGGCCGCCTGCGCGACGTGCACGATCGTGCCGTAGGTGATGATCGTCAGCTCGTCGCCTTCCTCGACGATCTCTGCCGAATCGAGCGGCACCGTGTAATAGTCCTCCGGCACCTCGCCTTTCGGGTGCGACGCCCAGGACACGGCAGCCTTGTCCGGGTCGCCGTCGAACGGCCCGTTGTAGATGCGCTTCGGCTCGAAGAAGACGACCGGGTCGTCGGATTCGATCGAGCTGATCAGCAGGCCTTTCGCGTCGTAGGGGTTGGACGGCATGACGGTGCGGATGCCGCTGATGTGAGTGAAGATGCCCTCGGGAGACTGCGAATGGGTCTGGCCGCCGCGGATGCCGCCGCCGCAGGGCGTGCGGATCGTCACCTGCGAGGTCAGCGCGCCGGCCGTGCGGTAGCGCAGGCGCGCGAGCTCCGAGACGACCTGGTCGACGCCCGGGTAGATATAGTCCGCGAACTGGATCTCCGCGACGGGCCGCAGCCCGTTGACTCCCATACCGATGGCCGCCCCGATGATGCCGCCCTCGGCGATCGGCGCATCGATGACGCGGTGCTCGCCGAACTTGCGCTGCAGCCCGTCGGTGCAGCGGAACACGCCGCCGAAATAGCCGACGTCCTGGCCGATCACGACGACGCTCCTGTCCCGGTCCATCATCACGTCGAGCGCCGAGCGGATGGCCTGGATCATGTTCATCTGCGCCATCGCCTCAGTCCTCCTCGAGCGCCAGCATCTGCCGGCGCTGGATCTCGAGGTGTTCGGGCGTCTCGGCGTAGACGTCGTCGAACATCGTCGCCGGGTCGAGGAAGGGCCCTTCGGTCATCGTGCCGTAGGCCTGTGCTTCCTTCCACGCGGCGAGCACCTCGGCGCGCAGCTCCTTCTCGAGTGCCTCGTGATCCGCCTGCGACCAGTAGCCCTCGGTGATCAGGTGCTGCTTCAGGCGCTCCAGCGGATCGCCTAGCGGGAAGGCCTGCCATTCGTCCTTCGGCCGGTACTTGGACGGATCGTCGCTGGTCGAGTGCGCCCCGCCGCGATACGTCACGTGCTCGATGATGGTCGGGCCTTCGCCGCGGCGCGCCCGCTCCGCCGCCCACTGCGTGACCGCGTAGACGGCAAGCAGGTCGTTGCCGTCGACCCGGATGCCGGGGATGCCGAGGCCCAGGCCGCGCGCGGCGAACGGCCTCCGTTCTCCTCCC
>JBFJUJ010000060.1:0-13010 GCA_041624755.1 Woeseia sp.
GCGGCGTCTCAGCCGTCGGCCGCTTCGACGAAGGCGATTACCGCCTGACGCAGCTCCACCAGCTTGCCGTGAAAGAAATGGCTGGTCGACGGGAAGACCGTGAGTTCCGGACCGGGCTGCATGCTGTTGACCCATGCAATCGTATCCTCGATCGGCACCAGCTCGTCTTCGTCGCCGTGAACGATGAGCCACGGGCACTCCGGCAAAGCGTCGAGGCTGTCGACGAAACGATAGACCGCGGGCGCCACGCTGACGAGGCCGGCGGGGGCCGCGCGCAGCGCCGCGCGGATCGCGACGGCGGCGCCGAAGGAAAACCCTCCAAGCCACAGCGGCTCTCCGGGCCAGCGCTCGCGTAGCCAGGCTACGCAGGCGAGCGCGTCCTCGACCTCGCCTCTCGCATCGTCGAACTCGCCCTCGCTCTTGCCGACGCCGCGGAAGTTGAAGCGCAGCGCTCGCTTGCCGCAGTGCAGGAAAGCGCGTGCCAGCGTGTGCGCCACCTTGTTGTGCAGCGTTCCGCCCTGCTGCGGATGCGGGTGGCAGACGACCGCGAGTCCCGCGGCCGGCCTGGCGACCGGCACCTCGAGCAGCGCCTGCAGCCCGCCGGCCGGGCCGGCGATTACAGGCATCTCAGGCCGGGGCGGGCTCGGCACGGCCGACCTCCGCTCGCTGTTCCCGCTTCTCCGGCGCGAACCAGACGATGGTCTCGCCGCTCGCGGGTTCGCCGACGTGCTCCGCGGTCACGAAGCGGACGTTGCGCTCGGCGTCCATGACCAGGATCTCGATGGCGTCCTCGCCGCGCTCGCCGCGGAACTGCTCGTAGCCGTAGGTCTCGGAGAGTCTTGTCTTCGAGAACTTCCAGCCGCGGACCAGATTCCGCCACAGCGCCTCGAAGTCGGCGTCGGTATCGAAGGCGACGTTGCCGCGACGCGGCCTCGCCAGCGCCTTGGGGTCATCTTCGAAGTCGCCGCTGCCCATCGCGAGCTGCAGCACGTTGCGCTGGCCTATCTCCGGCGCGAGCGCCGTGCATACCAGCGCGTTGTAGGCATCGTTGCGCGTCGCCGCGAGCACCGTCCTGACGTGCGCGAGCTCTACCGATTCCTCGGCGAATTCCGAGAGGATCTCACCGTAGAACACCGGTATGCCGGCGAGCCGCGCCTCGCGCAGGTTGTGCCAGGAGGTGTCCGTCAGCAACACGTTGACCTTCATGTCGCGCAGCACTCCGGCCAGTGCGACCGTCCAGGGTGAGGCGCCGATGATGAGCACGCCATCGCGATGCCGGGACGACAGGCCGAGCCGGTCGGACAGCCAGTTGATCGTGAAGCCGTGCGCGAATACCGTCGCGAAGATGATCGCGAAGACGAGCGGCAGCAGGCTGTCGGCATCGTAGCCCGCATCCACCAGTCGCGGGCCCATCAGGCCGGCCGTCGCCGCGGCGACGATGCCGCGCGGTGCAATCCAGGACAGCAGAACGCGTTCGCGGAACTCCATGCCCGCGCCTGTCGTCGCCAGCATGATGGCGACCGGGCGCGCCAGCAGCAGGATCGCAAGCACCAGCGCGACGCCCCGCCAGCCGATGTTCGCGAGCGAGGCCACGTCGAGATCGGCCGTGAGCGACACGAACACGACCGACACCAGCATGATCGTGATGTATTCCTTGAAGCGCTTCATGTCGCCGATGCCGGGCAGGTTCATGTTGCCGACGACGATGCCCATGATGGTCACGGCGAGCAGCCCCGCCTCCTTCTGGAAAAGGTCGGCCACCGCGTAGACGACGAGCACGAGGCCGAGCAGCACCGGACTCTTCAGGTGTTCGGGCACCAGCCCCTCGCGAAACGCGCGGCCGGTCGCCCAGCCGCCGAAGCCGCCCAGGATCAGGCTGAAGAAGATCGCGAGGCCGATGCCCTGCGCCACTTCCTGCCAGCCGCTGCCGCTGCCCTGGAAGATGAAGAACTGGAACACGAGCACGGCGAGCAGCGCGCCGATGGGGTCGTTGACGATGCCTTCCCACTTGAGATAGGAGGCGGTGCGGCGATTCAGGGCGGCGTGCCGCAGCATGGGCATGATCACGGTCGGACCGGTAACGACCATGATCGCGCCGAAGACGAGCGAGACGGGCCATGGCAGGCCGCCGATGAAGTGCGCGCACAGCGCCGACGCGGCCCAGGCGAGCGGGACGCCTGCGTAAACGAGCCGGCGTACGCCGGCCGCAGCGTCCTTCAGCTCGCTGAGCTGCAGGCTGAGGCCACCTTCGAACAGGATGATGGCGACGCACAGGCTCACGACCGGGCGCAGGTACTCGCCGAAGTCCGCGCTCGGGTCGACGACGCCGAGACCCGGCCCGGCGATGAGACCGGCAGCGGCGAGCAGCACGATCGCCGGCAGCTTGAAGCGCCACGCGATCCACTGCGCCGAGATGCCGAGTCCGGCGATCGTCACGATCGCCATCACTGTATGATGTTCGTCCATCCGCAGACTGGTTCCCTGGCGGCTGCCAATGCGCTTCGCCGCACGATGATACATGAGCCGGCCGGCAGGGTCGGCCAGCGGCCGCCCGCTGGCTTGCCGCCGGCCCGATGCCTTAGAATTGCCCGCGTATCGCAGGCCGGCCGGCTGGCGAACCTCGGTGCACCGCGAGGGACATTCACTATGCGACATGCAGCATCCACGGACACGGATCGTCGCGCCGCCGCAGTTCCGGGCGGAGGAAGGACTGGTTGATGCCCGGGCTGTCGCTCACGCAGCTCGCCGTCGCGGCGCTGGTCCTGGTGGTGGCGGCGCTCTGCGGCTGGCTGCTGCGCGGTCGCCGCTGTGCGCGCGAGAAGGCGGCGATCGGCGCCAGCTGGCAGCATCAGCTCGATGCGCAGCAATCCGCGAACGACCGCATCGCCGCGCAGAATGCGCAGCTCAAGGAGCAGGTCGCGCAGCTGCAGAAGGCGAGCAGCAGCGCCCGCGAGCGCGCGGAAGGCCTCGCCGACGAACTGTCGAACGCGGAGCGAAGCCGAGATGCACTCAGGCGCGAGCTCAGCGATGTCCGCGCCGAGCTCGGGCGCAGGGAGGCGGAGCGCAGGCGGCTGCGCGGCAGCGCGGAAGACCGCTCGCTGGAGCGGGAAGCAGCGAGTTCGCAACTGCGCGAGAAGAACGAGAAGATCGGCAGGCTCAAGCTCGAGCTGGCGCGTTGGCAGGAGCGCGTACCGCCGCTGGTCGAGCGCTACCGGCAGCGCGATGGGGAGGCCAGCAGGCTCGAAGCGGAACTCGATGCGGCGCGGCAACGCATCGCCGGGCTGGAAAGCCTGTACAGCGCCGGCGACACCCGTATCGAGCCGGTCGACGAAGCGGCGCTGGACGGCATGGACGCCTCGAACGATCAGTATGACGACACGCTCGAAGTCGACGCGTCCGCCGTCGATGCCGCGGCGCACAGGGACGACCTCAAGCGCATCAAGGGTATCGGGCCCACCATCGAGAAGACGCTCAACGATCTGGGCGTCTACCGCTTCGCGCAGATCGCCGGATTCGGCGACGAGGACGTCGAGCGCGTCGCCGTGAAGCTGTCCGGTTTCGGCGCCCGCATCAGGCGCGAGGACTGGATCGGCCAGGCACGCAGCCTGCTCGAGGGGCGCGACGCCGATCCGGCCTGACCGCAGCTGCGCCGGCCTGCCGGGCCGGCCCGCGGCTACTGCGTCGGCGGCCGTCCCTCGATACCCGCCAGCTCCACCTCGAAGACGAGCGTCGCGCCGGGCGGGATCACGTTGCCCGCGCCGCGATCGCCATAGCCCATCTCGGGCGCGATCGTCAGCTCGCGCACCTCGCCGACCTTCATGCCGTTCACGCCCATGTCCCAGCCCCGGATGACCCGGCCGGCACCGATCGGGAAGCGGAAATGCTGTCCGCGGTCCAGCGAGCTGTCGAATTTCTGCCCGCGATTGTCCGGCGCGGTCTCGTCGTAGAGCCAGCCGGTGTAGTGCACGACCGCCGTGTCCCCCGGCGCCGCCGTCTCCCCGCTGCCTTCCTTGAGGATGCGCGTCGACAGGCCCGGCACGATCTCGAACGAGGTCGCGGCGGCCGACGGCTCCGCCGGCGCGGGGTCATTCTCCGCTTCCGGCGCGGGAGCGTCCTGCCGGCCGCAGGCGGCGAGAGTCACGACGAGCGTAGCGGCGAGAGTGAGTGTCAGTGTCTTCATCGTTGATGCGTGTCCCGGTGTGAGATCGAGTGATTAGCCTTCGTCTCCGCCCCCGCTGAAGTCGAGCGAGGCGGAGTTGATGCAGTAGCGCAGGCCCGTCGGCTGCGGCCCGTCTTCGAAGACGTGCCCGAGGTGCGCGCCGCAGTTGTTGCAGACCACTTCCTCGCGAATCATGCCGTGGCTGGTATCGCGCACCCTGCGCACGTTTTCGCCGGCGAGCGGCAGCCAGAAGCTCGGCCAGCCCGAACCCGAATCGTACTTGTGCTCGGAACTGAACAGCGGGCTGCCGCAACACACGCACGCGTAGGTGCCGTCGGCCTTGTGATCCACGTACTTGCCGGTGAATGCGCGCTCCGTACCCTTGTTCTGCGTGACCTGATATTGTTCCTCGGTCAGCCGCGAGCGCAGCTCTGTGTCTTGCGGTTTCCTGGCAGCCATGTCCCGATCCCCGGAGCTTCGACGTTTCGAGGGGCAGACTCTGCCGAAGTTGCGCGGCCTGCGCAAATGGGCCGCCGGGCGCGCGGCAGGCCGGGCCACCGGAATCACCATGCAACAGACGAGCGGAGCGGACAGCGCGGCGGAATTCAGCGGGGTATGGCTGACCCGCGGCAAGGTCGTGGCGCTCAGGGACCTGACGCTGTCGCTGCCGCTCCGGCAGACGACCGCGGTCCTGGGTGCGAGCGGCAGCGGCAAGTCCACGCTGGTACAGCTCGTCATCGGCCTGCTCAGGCCCGGGCGCGGCAGCGTGCGTACCCTCGGCGAGCCGGTCGACTACGACAACCCCGGCCCGATGCGCAAACGCATCGGCTATGCGATCCAGGACGTCGCCCTGCTGCCGCACCTCTCGATCCGCGACAACATCGTGCTGCCGGCCCGTCTCGACGACCGCGATCCCGCCGAGACGGCAGCGCGCCTGGACGAGCTGCTCGAACTCATGCACCTGCCGGCCGACGTGCTGGATCGCTACCCGCACGAGCTCTCCGGCGGCCAGCAACAGCGGGCCGGCCTGTGCCGCGCGATGATGCTGAGGCCGGAGCTGCTGTTGCTCGACGAACCGTTCTCCGGGCTCGACACGATGACGCGACGCAGTATTCACCGGCAGTTCCTCGACCTGCAGAAAGCCGAACCGATCTCCACCGTGCTCGTGACCCACGACCCGCAGGAAGCGATCAATCTCGCGGACTACATCGTGATCATGCGCGAAGGCTGCGCGCTGCAGCACGGCCCGGTCGACGACGTCGTCGACAACCCGGTCGACGACTACGTCGCGCACCTGTGCACGGCCCTCCCCGGGGTCGACGACTGATGCGGCGCGCGGCGCTCATGCTGGCCGCGCTGTTGCTGTCCGTCGGCGGCGCGGAGCAGGCAACGGCCCGGACCATCGTCGTCGGCAGCAAGAACTTCACGGAGAATTACATCCTCGCGGAAATCGCCGCGCAGCTCCTGGAGGCCGGCGGCTTCGACGTCGAGCGGCGCCTGGGACTGAACGGCACCAAGATCAGCTACGAGGCGCTGATCAACGACGCGATAACGCTCTACCCGGACTACTCGGGGACGATTACCGAGGTGATCCTCGGGCGACCCGAACTCGAGACGCTCGGCGAGATCCGCGAAGCGCTCGCCGGGCGCGAGCTGCGGCTGCTCGCTCCGCTGGGTTTCAATAACAGCTATGCCATCGCGGTGACCCGGGAGTTCGCGGAGAGCCGCGGCCTCACCCGTATCTCGCAGCTCCGGGAGCACCCCGAGCTGCGCGTGGCGTTCCCGCACGAATTCCTGAACCGGCCGGACGGCTGGCCCGGCCTCAAGCGGCGCTACGGGCTCGCGCAGCGCGCGCGCGGCATCGAGCACAGCCTGTCTTACGATGCCATGGCACAGGGAGAGATCGACCTGACCGCGGTCTATTCGACCGACGGCGAAATACTGCGCGCCGGCCTCACGATCCTCGAGGACGACCTGGGATATTTCCCGCGCTACCTCGCCGCCTTCCTGGCCAACGACGGCCTGCCGGCCGAAGCCGTCGCCGTGCTGGAAACGCTCTCCGGCCGGATCGACGACGAGCGCATGCAGGGCCTGAACCTCGAGGCGCTGGATCCGTCGGTCAGCATCGCGAGTGTCGCCGCGTCGTTCCTCGACGAGGAAGGGCTCGTCGAAGGCGGCGCCGGCGGCCCGAGCTTCCTGCCGCAGCTCCTGCGCAACACGCAGCGACACCTGAAGCTGACGGCGATCGCGCTGCTCCTGGCGATCGCGGTCGGGGTGGGCATCGCGGTCAGCGTGCACCGGCACCGCGGGGCGTCCAACGCCTTCCTCTACTTCGCCGGACTGATGCAGACGGTGCCGTCCATCGCGCTGCTGGCGCTGATGATCCCGCTCGCGGGCGTCGGCCAGAAACCGGCGATCATCGCCCTGTTCCTGTACTCGCTGCTGCCGATCGCGCGCAGCACCATCACGGCGATGCACGCGATCCCGCCCGGCTATCGCCAGGTCGCCGCGGCGATGGCGATGACGCGCATCCAGGAACTGCGCTACGTGCTGCTGCCGCTCGCCATGCCGCACGTGCTCGCCGGCATCCGCACCGCCGCGGTCATCTGTATCGGTACCGCGACCCTGGCCGCGTTCATCGGGGCCGGCGGCCTCGGCGACCCCATCGTCACCGGACTGGCGCTGAACGACAGCCGGCTGATCCTGCAGGGCGCGCTGCCCGCGGCTGCGCTGGCCGTCCTGACCGAGATGTTTTTCGGGCTCGTCGAGCGCCTGCTGGTCGTGCCGCACATGCGCAGCAATCGCGGGGCCGACTGATCGCTGCGCGGCGGCCGGCGGGCGCCGCGGTCAGGCCGCGTCGGCCCCCTTCTCGAGGTCCAGCAGGTACTGGTTCATGCGCCTGACGTAGGCCGCGGGATCCTTCAGCTGGGCGCCCTCGGCCAGCAGCGCATGATCCAGCACGATGTGGGCGAGTTCGTCGAAGCGGGAGTCGTCGGACTCTGCCGACAGTCGCCGCACGAGCGGATGCCCGACGTTGATCTCGAGTTCCGGCTTGGCATCGGGCACCGCCTGGCCGGCCGCCTCCAGCATTCGCCTGAGCGCCGGCGGCAGGTCCTTTTCCGAGCTGACGACGCAGGCCGGCGAGTCGACGAGGCGGCGGCTGACGTTGACTGTCTCGACGCGATCACGTAGCGCGCGGCCGATCTTCTTCAGCAACGCCTTGTGCTCGTCATTGTCGACGGCCTCCGAAATCCTGCCGTCGCCCTCCGGCAGCGCGAGCTTGCCGCGGCCGACGTCGTGAAAGGTCTTGCCCTCGTATTCCGGAAGGTGATCGACCATCCACGGATCGATGCGATCGTATAGCAGCAGCACCTCGATATCGCGATCGCGCAACGCCTCCAGGTGCGGGCTCGACTTCGCCGTTTCGTAGCTGTCCGCAAGGATGTAGTAGATCTTGTCCTGCCCTTCGGCGGCGCTCGCAACATATTCATCCAGCGAACGGTCCTGCTTGGGCTCCGCGCCAGCGGTCGTCGCGAAGCGGAGGAGCTTCAGTATCCTGTCGGCATTCTGCCTGTCCTCGACCAGGCCCTCTTTCAGTACCGAGCCGAACTGCGCCCAGAACTTGCGGTAGTCGTCCGGCTCGTTGGCGGCCATCTTCGCCAGCATGTCGAGTACTCTCCGCGCCAGCGCACTGCGCATCTTGTCCAGCGCCGGGTCCTTCTGCAGCAGCTCGCGCGAGACGTTCAGCGGCAGGTCCGACGAATCGACAATGCCCTTGACGAAGCGCAGGTACAGCGGCAGGAACTGTTCCGCGTCGTCCATGATGAAGACGCGCTGCACGTACAGCTTGAGGCCGCGCGGCGCATCGCGATTCCAGATGTCGAACGGCGCCACGGACGGGATGTACAGCAGGCTCGTATATTCCCGCTTGCCCTCGACGCGGTTGTGGCTCCAGGCGAGCGGATCCGCGAAGTCGTGCGACAGGTGCTTGTAGAACTCGCGGTACTCGTCGTCGTCGATCTCGCTGCGCGGCCGCGTCCACAGCGCCGTCGCCGAATTGACGGTCCGCGGCTCCTCGTCGCCGCTGCCGGCGAGGGTCACCGGGAAGGCGATGTGGTCGGAGTAGCGCCTGATGAGCGCCTCCAGCCGGTGGGCGTCGGCGAATTCCGCTTCGTCCTCCTTCAGCTCGAGAGTCACGCGGGTGCCGCGCGCCTCGCGCCGGGCGGTCTCGACGGTGAATTCCCCGGCGCCGTCGGATTCCCAGCGGACCGCTTCGTCCGCCGGCAGCCCCGCGCGGCGGCTTTCGACCGTTACCTTCGAGGCGACGATGAACGCCGAGTAGAAACCGACACCGAACTGGCCGATGAGACGGGCGTCCTTCTGCGCGTCGCCGGTCATCTGCTGCAGGAACTCGGCGGTGCCGGAACGCGCGATCGTGCCGAGATTCTGCGTAAGCTCGTCGCGCGACATGCCGATGCCGTTGTCGGTGACGGACAGGGTCCGCTTGTCGGCGTCGTAGTCGACCCCGATCCCGAGTTCGGCGTCGCCTTCCAGCAGATCCGGCTTGCCGATCGCCTCGAAGCGCAGTTTGTCCGCCGCGTCGGAGGCATTCGAGATCAGCTCGCGGAGAAATATTTCCTTGTTGCTGTACAGCGAATGGATCATCAGCTGCAGCAACTGCCGCACTTCCGTCTGGAAGGCCTGCGTCTGCCGGCCGCTGTCTTTGCTTACGGCCTCGCTCTGTTCATCGCTCACGTTCCGGCTCCCGGTTGCGGGTGGGGCGCACCGGGACGCCGCCCGGTTTCGCCAGACGATGGTGTCAACCGGGGAGATTTCAAGGGCGGCGGGGGCCGCCGCCGATGCTCAGCCGCGCAGAGCTGCGGGTTGCCGGTGGGAGGGCGCCGCGCGGCGCTGCAGCACCATCAGCGACAGGAGGACGGCGACAGCCGCTGCGCCGGCGGGGTCGAGCCTCGCTACGAGGATCAGCGTTGCCAGCCCCGCGAGTGTCGCGGCGAGACTGAGTACGCGCAGGGCGATGCGGCGCAAGGCCTCGGACTGCATGGCGACGGTCGATACGAGGTCATCGAGTTCATCGAGCCACTGCAATACGCATTCCATGCTTGCTCTCCCTGGCGTAGTCGGTATCGGTCTGTTCGCGGCCGGTGCGTGCGTCGGTCTTCAGGGCCTGAGCGAATCGACCAGCAGCAGTGGGCTGGCGCCCGGCTCCGGGCGATCCTCGAGTTCTGCGATGTTCGTCTGTTTGGCGTGCGCGATGGCGCGGTGGAAAAGCTCCCAACGCAGGCGCGTTTGCTCGTTCTTGATCGAGCAGGTGCGCTCTTCCCGGTTCATGGACTTGTCAGACATGCCTTTGCTGTTCGCGTCGTGTGTGCGTGGGACGGACTATAGACAGGCACATTGCGCACCGCCGTGAGACAGGTCACAGCTTTATTTTCATCGGCCGCGATCGCGGGCGAATGTGTGAAAAAAGAGAACTGCTACCGGCGTTTTGTCAATCGAACTCAGGCCGGCATTCCGAGGCCGCGTCAGCCTGCCTTGATCGCCCGCGCCCGCGCCACGAGCGCGGCGGTCGAGCATGAACGGACGCGCCGCGCCGGTTCGCCGGTAACGGTGAGGAATTTCTGGAGAATCGGTTTGCGGGCGGGGCGGCGCTGTCGCCCGCGGGAACGTGCCGGGCTAGTCCTGCTTGTCGTTCCAGTTGCGCTTGACCTGCTCGGTCCAGCTGCGATAGCCCTTCCAGCTGTACAGTGCCGGGTCGATGCTGCTGCGCCGCGAGCGCGGTGCCGGGGCTTTGGAGATCCAGCGGCGGTACTGTTGCCAGCCGTCCGCAGCATTCTCGTCATTGGATGCCGGGGTAACTTCGTCGCGGGACACCTTGGTCTCCCGCCCGTCGTCGTCGCCCGCGTAGTCGCCGGCCCAGTCGATATCCTTGCTGTCCTGCATAAGCGTAAGCTCTCGACATCCTGTACCCGGAGCATAGGCCGGACGGCGCCCCGATCACAGGAACTGCATCACAATGCAAGGTGTCGTTTTGTTCGCGGAATCAGCTTGTTGCGGCGCCGTTTTACTTAATCGGCGACCTGCGTCAGATCTTCACGCGATAGCAGGGACGGTACTGCTCGCGCTCGAGCTTCATCCGGCCGTCCGCCACGAAGCCGGCGAGCAGCCGGTCGAGCAGGCTCATGATCTCCGCGGAGCCGCTGATTTCGAAGGGGCCGCGCCGCTCGATCTCCGCAATGGTGTCCTCGCGCACGTTGCCGGACACGAGACCGGAGAAGGCGCGCCGCAGGTTCGCCGCCAGGTGATGCACCGGCAGGTCGCGATCGATGGCCAGCTCGCTCATCGTGTCGTGCCTGGCGACGAACGGCCGCTGGAACTCGTGGTCGATCCTGAGCCGCCAGTTGAAGTAATACGCATCGCCCTGCTGCTTGCGGAAGTCACGCACCTGGCCGAGACCGTTCAGCATGACGCGGCCGACTTCCTCGGGGTCGTCGATAATCACCCGGTAGCGCCGCTGCGCCCGCTCGCCCAGGGTCGCGCCGATGAATTCGTCGATCTGGCGGAAGTAGTCGGCGCTGCCCGCCGGCCCGGTCATGATCAGCGGCAGGGGCTGCTCGGCATTGTCGGGATGCAGCAGGATCCCGAGCAGGTAGAGGATCTCCTCGGCCGTGCCTACACCGCCGGGAAAAACGATGATGCCGTGGCCGACCCTGACGAAGGCCTCGAGGCGCTTCTCCATGTCGGGCATGATGACGAGCGAATTTACGATCGGGTTCGGTGACTCCGCGGCGATGATGCCGGGCTCGGTGATGCCGATGTAGCGGCCGTCGCGGATGCGCTGCTTGGCGTGGCCGATCGTGGCGCCTTTCATCGGCCCCTTCATCGCGCCGGGCCCGCAGCCGGTGCAGACGTGCAGCTTGCGCAGACCGAGTTCGTAACCGACTTTCTTCGTGTAGTCGTATTCCTCGCGGCTGATGGCGTGTCCGCCCCAGCAGACGACGAGATCGGGAGTCGCCGGCAGGCGGAACAGCCGCGCGTTGCGCAGGATGTGGAATACCGCGTTGGTGATGTTGTCGGAGCTCTTCAGGTCGAAGCGGCCGCTCGCCTGGATCTCGTTGCTCGTGAAGACCACGTCGCGCAGGACGGCGAACAGCTGCTCGCGTATACCGCGGATCATCTGGCCGTCGACGAATGCGGATGCCGGCGCGCCCCTCAGGATGAGCTTCAGCCCGCGGTCCTGCTGCTGGAAGCCGACGCTGAAATCGCGATAACGCTCGAGGATTTCGCGGGTGTCGTCCGAGTATCCGCCGGAGTTCAGAACGGCGAGCAGGCAGCGCCGCAGCATGTGGTAGAGGCCGCCCTCGCCCACGTTGCGAAGCTGGTCGGCCTCGTGCTGCGACAGGACCTCGAGGCTGCCCTCGGGCCAGACCTCGGCATCGACGGTCTCGCCGCTGTCGGCGCGAATGCTGCTGCTGGAAACGATGTCAACGACGGGCAAGGCTCAAATCCAGTGCCGCTTCGATCCGCTCGGCCCAGTACTCCGCGACCTTGCGTCCCGGCGGCATGTCGGTGGACTCGCGACGGTAGACGATTGTACCGCCGCCGTCCACGACCAGGATACCGGGCGTGTAGCGGACGCCGTAGCTTTCCGCTACCGCATCGCCGTCGAGCAGCCAGCGGAAGAGGTAGCCGCTGTCGGCTGCGAATGCCCGCGGATCGCCGTCCTCCTTGATATTGACCGCGAAGATCGTCACGCCGCGATCTGCATAGCGCCGCGCGATCCCGTCGAGGTAGGGCATCACCGCCTTGCAGTACGGGCACCAGGTCGCCCAGAACAGCAACACCGAGGGGCTGCCTCCGGCGGCGGCCGGGAACTCGATGGCGACGCCGTCGGGGTCTGCCAGCGTGAACGTCGGCGCGCGGTCACCGGCCCCGGCGGCCGGCAGCGCAAGCGGCAGCAGGCAGAGGATCAGGGCGGCGGCGAGCGCCGGGCCGCGCCGCGAGGCGGCGATCACGGTCGTATCTCGATCGGCACTCCGCTCGGCGTCATCAGCCAGATGTCGATCATGTCCGAGTTCGACACCGCGATGCAGCCGTTCGTCCAGTCCTCCGACGCGTAATAGGCCGGCGAATAGGTCGGCTCGTTCGGCTGGCCGTGAATCATGATCTGGCCGCCGGGATCGACGCCCCGTGCGCGCGCATTGCGCAGGTCGTCGGCGTTCGGGTAGGAGACGCGGATGGACAGGAAGAACTTGCTGTCCGGGTTGCGCAGGTCGAGCCGGTAGCGGCCTTCCGGCGTCCTGGCGTCCCCTTCCTCCTCCTTGTCCCCGACCGGGGCGACGCCGAGGGCGATGTCGAAGCTGCGAAACGGCTCGCCGTCCTTGAGCAGGTGCAGCTTGCGCGCCGCTTTCTCGACCAGGACCGCATCGGCCTCCGGGAATTCGTCACGCAGGATACCGTCGGCCGACGCGGCCACGGGCAGCGACAGCAGGCTAGCGAGAGCGGCGAGTCGGCGAACAGGCATGCGTTTCTCCGGTCGGACGGCGGCGCGCACCTGCAAAATTACCAGACGGACGCGCCGCAGTGAATTGCCGCAGATCACATTCCGCCCACGTCGCGGCCGGCGATCCAGCCGATCGCGAAGCCGATACCCCCCGCCCCGAGCGTGTAGAGCGGCAGGAAACGGAACAGTTCCTCCGGGTAGACCGCCTCGCTGACCATACCGTCGAGGTCGTGTGCATAGCCGTAGTGCAGGTACAGCGACAGCCCGAGCGCCGGGATGGCGAAGCCGAGCGTGCCCAGCGGCCAGCGCCAGCCGGCGCCCGTCCAGCGA